>CAZHCM010000009.1:0-31630 GCA_964531005.1 uncultured Sangeribacter sp.
TCTGCGAATGGGACCCCTTCAACGCCGTTATCGTGGCTGAGGAGGGTGGTAAGGTGAAGTTCCAGAACGTCGAGGAGGGCCAGACCTTCCGCGTCGAGGCTGACGACGCCACCGGCCTGCGCGAGAAGATCATCATCGAGTCCAAGGACCGCACAAAGGTGCCCGAGGCCCAGATCATCGATGCCAAGGGCGAGGTGGTACGTACGTATTCCCTGCCCGTAGGCGCCCACCTCATGATTGAGGATGGCGAGGAGCTGACCCCGGGCCAGGTATTCGTAAAGATACCTCGCGCCGCAGGATCGGCCGGCGACATCACGGGCGGTCTGCCCCGCGTCACCGAGCTCTTCGAGGCGCGCAACCCATCCAACCCGGCCGTGGTCAGCGAGATCGACGGCGAGGTGAAGTTTGGCAAGATCAAGCGAGGCAACCGCGAGATCAGCGTCACTTCCCGTCTGGGCGAGGAGAAGAAGTACCTCGTGCCCCTGTCGCGCCAGCTGCTCGTGCAGGAAAACGACTACGTGCGTGCCGGCACACCCCTCTCCGACGGCGCCATCACCCCGTCTGACATCCTCAACATCAAGGGCCCCACGGCCGTGCAGGAGTATATCGTCAACGAGGTGCAGGACGTCTACCGCATGCAGGGCGTGAAGATCAACGACAAGCACTTCGAGGTCATCGTGCGCCAGATGATGCGCAAGGTCAACATCCTCGATCCGGGCGACACCCGATTCCTGGAGCAGCAGGTCGTCGACAAGCGCGACTTCATGGAGGAGAACGACAACATCTGGGGCAAGAAGGTGATCACCGACGCCGGCGACTCCACCAACTACCTTGCAGGCCAGATCATCACCCAGCGCAAGCTGCGTGACGAGAACTCCGCCCTGAAGCGCAAGGACCTGCGCGTGATGCAGGTGCGCGACGCTCTGCCCGCCACCTCCGAGCAGATCCTCCAGGGCATCACCCGCGCCGCCCTGCAGACCTCGAGTTTCATGAGCGCCGCATCCTTCCAGGAGACCACCAAGGTGCTCAACGAGGCTGCCATCAACGGCAAGACCGACTACCTGGAGGGCATGAAGGAGAACGTCATCTGCGGACACCTCATCCCCGCCGGCACCGGCCTGCGCGAGTACAACCGCCTGGTGGTGGCCAACAAGGACGAGCTCGCCGCCCTGCAGCTGACCGACGCCCCCGAGGCCATCGGCCAGGTGGAGGACGCACAGATCGTGTCCGAGACCCGCGACTGACCTTTTTCACTGCATCCAGATGAAAATCAGCAAATACATACTGAGCCGCGTCTCCGCCTTCTGCGGGGGCGCGGCCTGCGTTTTGGCCCTTGCCACCTGCGGGCATGACAAGGCCACGCTTACCTATGTGGCCCCCTCGGCCCTGGAGGGGGATTCGGTGCAGGTGCTCGCCTATGCCGACTCGATGCCCCTGGCTTCGGGCGTGGTGCGAGACGGCCGCGTGGAGTTCGAGATAGGGGAGGGGGGAGACGTGAAGTTTCCGCTCCTTGCCCAGGTGGGCTCCGGAGGTCGCATCAAGGGATACGTGGTGCTTGAGCCGGGCCGGATCCTGCTCGACTCCACGATGTCAATTGCCTCCGGCACGCCGCTCAACGACCGCTACGCCGCCCTCATGGCGCGTCTGGACTCAGTAGAGGACACCAACGACATGGAGGCCTATACGGCCGAGATCGTGCGCCAGAGAGAGCTTAACGCCGGGAGCCCCATCGAGCCCTATCTCTACGTCGAATGGCTCAGGTACGCCGATTCCGAGGCCATCCTCAAGGCAGCGAAGGATGAGGCCCCGGCCCTTGCCGGAATGCCACGCGCCCGCCACTACATGCAGATGGCCGAGCTTCGCGCCAAGACAGCACCCGGGATGCCCTACGCAGACCTCGTAGGCGAGACCGCCGAAGGGGACACCCTGCGCCTGTCCGACTTCGTCAGGCCGGGGCGCTGGACCGTGGTGGACTTCTGGGCGAGCTGGTGCCCCTACTGCATCAAGGAGCTGCCGGAGCTCAAGGAGCTCTATCGCGATGCCGATGTGCTGAACTTCGAGATTGTGGGCGTGGCCGTGCGCGACACCCCCGAGGACACGCGAGGGGCTGTGGAGCGCTTCGACATCCCTTGGCCTGTGATCTACAACACCGGGCGCGCCCCCTACGGAGTCTACGGCTTCACCGGCATCCCCCACCTCATGCTCATCGACCCCGAGGGGCGGATAGCGGAGCGGGGCGTCACTCCGGCGCGCCTTCGCCAGCGCATGGAGGAGCCCCTGAAGAGCGCCACGCTGACGACCAAGTGACCTTGGTGATGGGCCCGGAGACAAGGGCTGACTAAACACTCGCCCCCTTTAGGATGTTAAGGATGTAGGCATTTCCCCGCGCGGGAGGGCCTGCATCCTTTTTTACGTACCACATACTTCCACGAATATGAACGCCACACCCTACGGTTCGCTGGTCGAACTCATCGAAAAGTCAGTTAAGAAACACTGGGACCTCATGGCCCTCTCCGACATCGGGGGCGCCAACTACCGCTATCGTGACATGGCAGAGAGCATCGAGAAGCTCCACATCATATTCGAGGCGGCGGGGCTGAAGCCAGGCGACAAGGTGGCCATCTGCGGCCGCAACTCCTCCAACTGGGCGGTGACCTTCATCGCCTGCCTGACGGCGGGGGTGGTGGCCGTGCCGATCCTGCACGAGTTCAAGCCCGACACGGTCCATCACCTGGTGCGCCACAGCGACGCCAAGCTCCTCTTCGTCGACGAAGGGATATGGGAGAACCTCGACGAGAACCATCTGCCCGACCTCGTAGGGGCTATATACATCGCGGAGTTCGGCATGCCGCTGTCGCGCAGCCACAAGCTCACCGACGCGCGCAACAACATCAACGAGCTCTTCGGCCGCAAATACCCATACGACTTCACCCCCAAGGACATTTCCTGGCACCGCGACAACCCCGAGGACCTGGCCATCATCAACTACACCTCCGGCTCCACCGGCATGTCGAAGGGTGTCATGCTTCCCTACCGCAGTCTCTGGAGCAACATCCGCTTCTCCATCGACCACCTGGATTTCCTCAAGCCGGGCGACGGCATCGTCAACATGCTCCCGCTGGCCCACCTCTACGGCATGGTAATCGAGATGTTGCATCCGGTGGTCAAGGGATGCCATTGCAACTTCCTGACGCGCGTCCCCTCCCCCAAGATCATACTGGCGGCCTTCGCCGACATCCGCCCGAAGCTGATCATCACCGTGCCCTTGATCCTGGAGAAGATCATCCGCAAGAAGGTCTTCCCGCTGCTCGACAAGCCTATGATGAAGATCCTGCTGAAGGTGCCCTTCCTTGACGACCATCTGCTCGAAAAGGTGAAGGCGGGCCTGATGGAGGCCTTCGGGGGCGAGGTGCGCGAGATCATCATCGGCGGCGCGGCCCTCAACGCCGAGGTGGCCGCATTCCTCAACCGCATCGGCTTCCCCTATACCGTGGGCTACGGCATGACCGAGTGCGGCCCGCTGATCTCCTATGCCCCGCCGGCAGAGAACCGCCTCAACAGCGTCGGCCGCATCGTCGACCGCATGGAGTGCCGTGTGGAGTCGCCCAATCCGGCCGAGGTGCCCGGCGACCTGTGGGTGCGCGGCGCCAACGTCATGCAGGGATACTACAAGAATCCCAAGGCCACGGCCGAGGTGATGGGCGAGGAGGGTTGGATGAACACCGGCGACCTCTGCCGTATCGACCCCGACGGCTACATCTACATCAGCGGCCGCTCCAAGACGATGATCCTGGGTCCCTCGGGCCAGAACATCTACCCCGAGGAGATAGAGCAGAAGCTCAACAACATGCCCTACGTCGCCGAGTCGCTCATCATCGACGAGGGAGGCAAGCTGGTCGCCCTCATCTACCCCGACTTCGAGACCCTCGGCAAGGACGGCCACGACCGCGACGAGGTGGAGAAGCTGATGGCCGACAACATCAAGGCCCTCAACCCCGACCTCCCCGACTACAGCAAGGTAAGCCGCTTCAAGATCTTCGACGAGGAGTTTGAGAAGACCCCCAAGCGCAGCATCAAGCGCTTCCTCTACCAGCCCTGATCCCCTCCGCACAACGCCAGCAAGCTATATACGCACGGAGGGCGTCCCCACAACGGGACGCCCTCCGTGCGTATGCCAGTACTCCAAAGTCCCTCAAAGAGACGACACCCATCTGGTCATCCAGCCAAATGAGCTCTTGTCGGAAAGAAGCCGTTCTTTCCGGTGCACATCCTTCCTTCCCTCACTCTCCTGATGCCGGCGTATAAAACTGTCATATTGGGCCTGCAGGTTAAGCCAGAAACCAGCCGGAATCAGAGTGACTCGTTCAAAGGATAAGGCCAGCTCCGGGGTGAGGTCAGCTTTGCCATCAATCACCGCCTTGATGGAGTCCTCAGACTGAGAAGAGAGTTGTGCAAATTTCTCCACACTCATACCCATCTCAATCAGTTTCTCCTCCAGGGTGTCGCCGGGATGAAAGGCCAACGGGAGTTGTTCCGAAGAGAAAAATTTCTCATCCCTTATGTCGTTACATCTATTTGCCATGATAATTTGATATTTCTATGATTTCTACGCTTCTAATTTCAATCCAGATGTATTTTCCGGCTGGATCGGTGGGGATTGGTCTTTCATGCGGCTCAAAAATCAATCTATATGGTTGATCAAGATCGCAAGCCCATTGTCCTTTCCTATCAGCTGTAAGTTCATGGAAATGCCCTGGTAAGTGACGGACATCCTCAAGACAATCAGCGGCCATCAAGGCTCCGATCCTCTTTAGAAAGAGCTTTCCCCGGAGAGGGCCAAGCTCTTTAAAAAGTTTGGATTGGTTGAGAGCCAGTTTTTCTAACTTCTTATTTTGAAACAGTATTTTCACCTCGTAAGTTTATTACAGGGATGCTTCTGATTTTTAGTTTTTGATTTTGGAAGACAAATATACAACAATTTTCTGACATACAGGGTACCACCCCGAAGTTTTTCTTTAGGAATCCTTTGGCGCGAATGAAAAAAAATACTAACTTTGCGCCTGCAGACCGCCTCGCGGACGCCCCGGTCCGGGGTCAAGCGGGTGGGATTTCCCGATCCTCCACCGAAAAAAAGAAAAAAATTGACAGAAAAGATGGTGGGATCAGAAAAATTTGCTTAACTTTGCGAATGAATCTGAAGAAAGCTGTCCTTACAGCCCTACAGATTCAACATACAGTTGAGACCCCGCCATGGCTTAGGCCGTGACGGTTATTAACAAAAGGTGTTATTGAAGTTTTATCTTCCGCATTCAAACTTGGCGGTTTCGAACACGACAAGAAGATAAAGTGACAATGGCACCTACATTGGCAGATTATACACTCCCGTGAGGGACAGGTATACTCTAACGGTGTGGGGCTGTTGTCTTATCTGAGTCGTGAGGCAACGCCAAGGCCTGAATGCGAGATAAGACAAAGATACAATCCCACGCCTTTTGTCATGTCCATACCTTACCAAGGCTTCTTCGGGATTGGGTGGCCGACGACTACTAATGAAACGAATCTTAATCATCAAGACTCTCCTGGTGGCGCTTCTGGTGCTCCTGCCGGGACTCGCGAAGGGAGCGAACGTGGTGCTCAACCTTGCAACCGAAAACGGCTGGACCATCGAGGACGGCCAAGTGACCATCTCCTTCACCCTCGACCGAAATGTAGTGAAATGGGGTGCAGGAGGAAGTCTATCTAACGCAAACTGCTGCAATCCCATCATAGAGGCCAAAATCAAGAACAACTCTGACGAGTTCATCTATCTCGACATGGGTAAGACCTACATCCTCCGCAATGGGGAGGCCCAGTTGCTTCAGAACATTGTCGCTATGTCAAGTGCCGACACCAAGAAGGGTGAGGAGGAGGGTATCTCCAAGGCCCTTTCACAGACTGTGATGCCCATCCCTCCCCATTCTTCAAAGACATTTAAATTTCCTGTCTTTGCCAGCATGGAATATGGAGAGGATACAGGCTACGAACCTTTCGTGCGCAAGTCGGAACATACTGGCTTTGAGTATCCATTTTATGTACTTTTCCCGAAAAATGAAGTGGGGCAGACGAGAGACTATACTCTGGGCAACTCCCCGTTTGTGACCACTATCTCCTTCGCCTACACAAAGACAGAGGATCAGAAGGCACCCACCCGTCTTACCAAGGAATTCTATGTGGACAAGGCATATTTCCTGAAGAACTCGAAAGAGAAGGAGCTGAAAAAAGTGGGTGCAGAAACGACCGATACCAATTTTGTGGTATGGGGACGACTGGAGAATAATGCATCCAAGGGTGCTAGTGGCTTAGGTGGTAGTTTAGGAGGGCTGATTGGCCGATGAGACTTAGACTTTTGCTCAGTCTGTTGGTTTCATCCCTGGCATTGCTGTCACCAGTGTGGGTGTCGGCAAAGGGTAAGGCGCAGGACGATCCTTTGCACTCCTACTCCATCACCGGCGCCGACCGCCCTGCCGCCCAGGGGGCATATATGGTTAAGGTCTCTGTGAACACGTCTAACGCCAACCTCTCCGACAGGGAGCTGGCCAAGTGCGCTGTGCATGGAGTGATCTTCCACGGTTTCTCCTCAGGAGGGATGCACGCCGAAAAACCCCTTGCCAGCTCCGAAAGCGCCGAGGCTGCCAATGCAGAGTTCTTCAACGACTTCTTCGCCAACCATGCCGCCGGGTACGGCAACCCGATTGTCGGCTCGCGCCAGGTGACGAAGGTCAACAAGAAGGAGTATGTGGTCAGCTGTATCGTCGAGGTCCAGAAAGACCGTCTCAAGAAGGCCCTGCGCGACGCCGGCGTGATCAAAGGCCTTAATACCGGATTCTGATGAAACTGACTCGTTTACCATCCATCGCGATTGCCTGCATCGCTCTCGGACTCTTCGGATGCAACAGCGCCAAGGAGGTCGATTCTGTCTATGCCGGCTTTGACCTCGAGGTGAAATGTGTGGCCACCGACGGCGACAGCGAGATTCTCAGGGCCTGGGGCAAGGGGAAGGACCGCAACGCCGCCCTGCTCCAAGCCTGCAAGAATGCCCTGCGCACGGTGATGTTCAAAGGTGTCTCCTCTGGCACCGGGGGATGCAAGGTCCGTCCCTTGGTCCTCTCCCCAAATGCCGAAGAGAAGAATCGGGAATACTTCAACGCCTTCTTCGCTGACGGAGGAGAGTGGCGGAAGTATGTGGCTATCGACGAGAAGCGGGGCTCACGCAAAGTATCTAAGAATTCTGAAGTGGAAAACTGGGAGGCTACTGTGGTGGTCGATACCTATCGGCTGTCGCACCGCCTCGCGGAAGACAAAATAATAAAACAATGAAGACAATGCGTCTGATAGGATGTGTCTTCGCCCTCGCCATGGCCCTCGCTGCCTTCGGGCAGGCGAAGAAACCCACTTTGATGGTCTTGCCCTCGGACGTATGGTGCGTTCAGAACGGCTTCTACACCGAGACCGACAATCAAGGGCGTGTGCAGAAGGTGCCCGACTATGAGAGGGCGCTGCAGGAAAACGCAGACCTGCTCAATGTCATAACCAAGATCGGCGAGCTCATGGCAGAGGAGGGGATGCCCCTGAAGGATGCCGCGACCGAGATCCGCAACATCGACCGCTCCCAGGCCGAGGACATGCTGACCGTGAGCAGCACCTCCGGCGCCCAGCTCGCCGAGACCCCCGTAGAGAAACTGATGCGACGCGCCAAGGCCGACATCGTCGTTGAGGTGGGCTGGAACGTCAATGCGTCCGGCCCCAAGAAATCCGTCACCTATTCCTTGCGTGGCTTGGATTCCTACACCGGCAAGCAGATTGCCGCCGCGCAGGGCACCGGCCCCGAGAGTCTCAGCGCCTCCATCCCGACACTGCTCGAGGAGTCGGTCGTCGGCAAGATGGACAACTTCATCTCCCAGCTCCAGGCACATTTTGACGATATGATGGCCAACGGGCGCGAGATCACCATCCGAGTCCTCGCCTTCGACAATGGGTCAGGGCTGACGATGGAAAGCGAGTTCGGCGGTGAAGAGCTGACCGACATCATCGACCAATGGGTCAACGACAACGCGGTCAATCATCGCTACAGCCTATCGGATGCAGGGGAGACGGCCTTGCTGTTTGAGCAGGTGCGCATACCCCTCTACAAGGAGAACGGCAGCCCGATGGACACACGTCAGTTTGTGACCATGCTTCGAAAATACCTTTCGCAAGCTCCCTACGGCATCACCTCGAAGGTCATGACCAAGGGTCTTGGACAGGCCAACCTGATACTTGGAGAGAAATGAGACTGACAAGATTCTTAGCCGGCATGGCAGTCCTTGCATGCTCCGGCTTGACAGTGTCCGCTGCGGATTGTCATGTGCCTTTGACAGTGGCCACCCTCACCGACGGCGATGCCATACCTGCGGCTACGCAGGAGGCGATCCGGACGCGGCTCCAGCGTATTGTGGCCGAGGTGGACGGCGCGGCGGCGGGGAGCGAGGCCTCCCGGTTTTTCATCGCTGCCAGGATGCACCACGTCGCCACCGAAGTGCTGCCCGGACCCCCTCAGCAGACCTCCGTAACGACCGAGCTCACCGTCTATGTGGGCGACCAGGATACCCAGACCGTGTATTCCACCGCTTCCCTCACCCTCCGGGGCGTGGGCACCTCCATGCAGAGGGCGTTGACGTCCGCACTTCGCCCCCTGACCGCCGACAATCCAAAGGTCAAGGCGTTGATCAACGGGGCGAGCGACAAGATTGTGGCTTACTACAACCGCACGTATCCCCAGCTCCTTGAGAAGGGGCGGCGCCTTATCGACACTGAAAAATATGGGGAGGCGCTGCGCCTGCTCATGGCAGTGCCTGAATGTTGCCAGGGATATGGCCAGGCAGTGGATCTCGGCCTGGAAGCGTACGGGAGGATGTCGGACACCGAGGGTCGGAAACTGTACGACATGGCAAGGGCCATCTGGCTCTCTTCGCCCGATGCGGCCGGGGCCTCCGCCGCCTTGCCGATACTCACCACGATACCCCTTTCTTCCGAGGCTCGGGCCGACGCGGAGCGTCTCGTCAAGGAGATTGGAGAGACGGTGAAGGACGACAAGAAGTTCGAGTCACGCCGCAAGTATGAGGATGAGGTGGAGATGCGAAAGCTCCGCATCCAGGCAGCCTCCAGGGTGGGGGAGGCCTGGGGTCGGGGGCAACAACCTTCTACTACTAACGTCACATGGATAAGATGAAAACAAGACTGATTGCGACATATGCCTTCTTGCTGATGGGATTGGCGGCCTACGCCGACCTGCATCCCGTGGTCAATGACAAGGGGAAATGGGGATTTGCCGACGATGAGGGCAAGATTGTGATGAAACACAAGTTTGACGCCGCTTCCGACTTCAATGTCTTCGGATTGGCGGAAGTGACGCAGGGAGACAAGCACGGCTTCATAGGACGTGACTTCAAGTTTGTCATTCCTTGCAAGTACAAGTATGTCGGGAGCTTCAACAGCGACGGCGTGGTGTGGGTCAACGAGGGTGGCAGGATCGCCAAGGGCGATTCCCGTGTCACCGGTGGGAAGTTCTATCTGCTGCGTTCTGACGGCACCCCCTTCATTGAGGGAGGCTATGCAGGGGTGGGATATTTCATCCCTTGGAAGTCATCCTATACGTCCGCCCAGTTGGAGAAGATGACAGTCACCGAGCGAAGCCTCACCGAGGGTGCGCAACATTCCTACTGGCGGAAGCGGGCGCTTAACCTGACCCCCGGGATGATGCTTCCCACCAACGTGGAGGCCTATTTGCTCTCCAAGCGTGACGACTGTCATTGCAATGGCGTATATGCGACTGACGGCACGGAGATAATCCCCGTGGGGAAGTATTGGTTTGCCAACTGCCCTGTCAACGGCATCAGCATCGTCCGGTCCCAGGGCGGCAACGGTCAGTACAATTTCCTGCACGTCTCCACAGGCCAGCATCTCCTCTCTTCCGACATTGATGACTCATGGGGTTTCGCCGACGGGCACTGCCTTGGCAAGAGCGGAGGTCTATGGTATGTCTATGGGGAGGACGGACAGAAAAAGTCAGCAGGATACACAATGATCTATCCGGCCAACAACGGCGTGCATGTGGTGCGCAACGGCTCCGACCGCTACGGCCTCATCGCCTTTGACGGCCGCGAGGTTCTCCCGGCGGAGAACTATTCCGTGTATCCGTGCATCGAGGGTCTCTCCCTCGTAAGAAAGACTTCCTCGTCAAAAATCGGATATGTCGACAAGGATGGGCATTATGTGATACCTGCCGAGACCTATCAAAGCGGTTTCAGTTTCTCCAATGGCACGGCTTTGGTAAAGCATGGCAAATGGGGTATGATCGACCGCCAGGGCAATGTCCTCATTCCCTTCATATATTATTCTATGAAGACCGGAACGGATGCAGACAGGTGTCTCTACTGGGGCAAGCGTGAGAGCAATTCCCTGTGGGAGGTCTACGACACCAGTACCGGAGAGGTCGTCATACCACCCTCCTACTTTGATGTGTGGTTGTTCGACACGTCGCATGAAGGCCTGGCTTTGGTTCGCAAGACGTCGGATGAGAACTCCTATGGCTGGATCGACAAGAGCGGCGCCGTGGTGGTGCCATGCAGGTATTCCAACGCCATGGCAGTCAAGGCGGGTGAGGAGTACGTCAACTCCGGGCGCTCCCCTTGGACCGACTACAAGCACATGATGTTCACACTTCGCAACGAGCCGTTTGTCGTGCCCCTGGCAGGCAAGGCAGACGAGTCCAAATGGGATTATTGATATGAGAAAGTTTCTGATTGCATTGGTGGCCCTCCTTTCGCTGGGGGCGACAGACATGCATGGGGCGGGGAACGCCACCGATTCCCTCAGGTCGCGCCGCGCCTCGCTGTGCAGCATAATGGTCAAGCACACCTCCGACCAGTACGCAAATGAGATCGAGGGTCAATTCCGTGAGATTCCCATAGATGACAAATACAACGACCACAACCTCTCCGTGCGCGTGGCCGCTTTCAATAGCGGAAAGGTGACGGAAGAAACTGTCAGGGCCTTTGTGGAGGAGAATCAAATAGCCTCCCGTCTGGTGGCCCGGTGGTTTAACCGCAACAAGCTCACCGGCGAGTGCGACCTCAACCTGGTCAAGAGCCGTGGCCTGTACGACGCTTCCGCGCTTGACCATGAGCTGGCCTCGCATAGCGTATTGGGAAAGGCGATGCTGGAAGACGCCGGGGAGGAGCTGATTGGTCACACCTATCTTCTGGTGCACGACATCACCTATATCGACAAGGGGAAGCGGTCAAGTTTCTGGGGAAGCCTCGCCGAGGCGGCCATCAGTGTGGGTGCTGCCTATGCCGGCGTGGATGTTTCCTTGGCCAAGGACCTGGGCAAGCTGGGCAATGCCACAATCTCCTCTCTGAAGGGATTCCGGGTGAAGATCCATTCCCACCTTTACAGGCTGGTATGGGATGACGAGAGCTCGAGCCTTTTCTACACGACACATTACTGGCAACCCGGCGCCTCGTCCGACCCCATGGCGTTTGAGAAGGGGAGGGGTTCGTACCGCCTGGAGTACGTCGGCGACGTCACTTCCAAGGGAGGCACGACTTCGTTTCTTGGCATCAACGAGGAGGAACCTTACCTGATGATCAGAAAGGCCTGCGCGCGAGCCATCGAGGAGAACGTGGCCGACCTTCAGAAGAAGTACGAGCAGTTTCGCATAAAGACCCCGGTGACATCTGTCTCGCCTACCATCACCGCCCGCATAGGGCTTAAGGAAGGCGTGACCCCCAAGTCACGGTTTGCCGTCCTGGAGCGTCGAGAGAAGAACGGCAAGACAGAGTACCACCAGGTGGGAGTGGTAGAGCCCATCTTCAACATGATCTGGGACAACCGCTTCATGGCCACTGAGGAAGGGGCCTATGGCGCCGATTTTGGCTGCACCACCTTCAAGAAAGTCAGCGGCGGCGACTTCTACCCCGGCATGCTCCTGCGCGAGCTCTGATCCCCGGCTATTCAACAAACACGAGGAAGGCGTCCCGACCCAGGGATGCCTTCCTCGTGTCTGCTTTTCTCTCCACGCAACTGTCATCCCTTAAAAAGAGACCAAAATAGTATATAGCCGTAAGCTACCAGTTCGGAAATTCCGAACTGTTCATGCGACTGGATTGCTACTACGAAGTCGGCCTCAAACCTTTAAGCAATGCCAATCATACCCTGGTGGAATCATCAACTGTCGCAAGAAATGCGACAGTTGATGGCTGCCAGAGCGGAATATATTCCAATCCGGACCATATGATAATCTTGCACATTCAGTTGACGCAAAAACTGCGACAACTGAAGGCCTGACCCAAATCAACGTTTGCATGTGAAAGTAAACTGCCAATGGCTTGTTTCTGTAGTATGTAAGAATTCCTTACTAACCTGACTCTATGGCCCCGGTCGGACGCGTGGTTGCCGACCACCGGACCAGTGATGGGACCAGAGCCTCCCATTCTCCTTGGGCTTACGCACCGCAAGTTACGGCGATGCTATATTTTTCATCTTACGACAATTCCAGCATGTCAAAGAACATCAACCTTGTATGAGAGCTTTCTTCTTTCTGGGTTAGCTTGACAAATCCATTCTTTTCATAAAAATCTACTGCAGTCAGATAGGCGTCAACCGTAATGAATCTAAAGGCAGAATAATTACTGTCGGTATCAAGCATGTCTTTGATTAGATTCATGAGCTTGGTGCCAATTTGCTGGCGTCTATGTCTAAGGGAGACAGCAAATCTTCCTATCTTGATAGCCGGATAGCTGCTAAACTTCTTACCATCAGGAAAGCGTCCCTTAATCTTCTTCCACTGACTGTTGGTGACTTCCTGCTTGCTTATCTTATCGTTCAGGAGACAGAAGTAAGCGGCAATATTTCCTTCGTCCTCAAGGATAAAGGACGTGGCAATGCGCTTGTCGAGAAAACTCTTGGCATCCTCGACAAGAAAGTCATTAAGGTCTTCATCGCCACAGTCGAAGCCTGTGAGGTCTGTGTCTGCTGTCAAACGAATGAGTTTCATTTCAGATGCAGATGGTGATGGACTTCTTGGCTTCCTTGACGGCTTCCTTCAGTTTGCGAGTATTCTCAGCACGCTGCTCCCGGGTGAGGCTTTCCACCTGGCGCATTCTTTGCTCGAAGCGGATCGCGTCTTCACCAGTCAAGATAGGTGTTTCTGCTATAGGTCGTGCCATAATTCTTTCATGTTTGAGTTCGACTACAAATATACAACAATTTTCCGACATATATAGTATCACCCCGAAGTTTTCTACCGATCCTTGCCTCTATCCCTTTCCCCGAGGTCGTCCAATCCCCAGTACTCTGCTTCCCGTCAAAGCCACTCTTAGAATTGCTGCTTTCCCGAAGGCCGGGAGCCGACGTATCGTTTGGCGGTTAGGGAGAAATTCGTTAATTTTGCGGCATGAAACGACCTGTGATTCTTAGCGCTTTCTGCAACGTGGTCAGCTATGGCGCGTTGGGGCTCCTTGCCGTGGGAATGGCCTGCACTTGGCACCATCCGGTGAAGTTCTGGGTGCTGGCAGCCGTCATGCTGGTGGTCCTTGCCTGCGGCATGTGGTGGGGGCCTGTAAGCGTGTCGGCAGACGAAACGGCCCTCAGCGTGCGGCGCGTCTGCGGCCGACGCACCGTGCTGCCCTATGCCGACATCGAGAGCATCGTCCCCTTCGCGCCGACGATGGCCAGCATAAGGGTGTGTGCCAGCGGCGGTTTCATGGGCTACTGGGGATGGTTTCGGGAATACGGCGCAGACGTCTATTTCGGCTACTACGGCCGCTCCTCCGACTGCTTCCTCGTCACCCTGCGTAGCGGGCGCCGCTATGTCATCGGTTGCTCCGACAGCCCCGCCATCGTCCAGGCCGTGCAAGCGCACCTCAAACGCTGAAAGCCCCGAGGCTCAACGGCCCCGGAGCTTTCAGACATCCAATATCCGTTTCCCCTCACTGCTTGGGGAAGAGGAAGAGCAGCGGCAGGTGCACGCGTGCCTTCCAGGCGTTCTCCTCGTGAGGAGCCCCCGGGGCGACATACGTCTGCAAGCGGTCCGGACGCGTGTAGCCGAGGCTTTCGGCCAACGCTATCACCCGGTCGTCCCACTTGTCGTAGTAGGCGTCGATCGTGGCCGTGCCGCGGTCGAAGTAGATGCGGTGGCTGCCGTCGCGCGGCAACTTGCGCTCCAGATAGTCATACATGGCCTTCGGAAACTCCTCCTTGCCCCCCTCATAGGCCGACACGTCGCCCACCCAGTGGGTTGACAGGCATCCGGCGCCTCCATACACCTCGGGATACTCGCATAGCATGTAGGCCGACATCAGTCCCCCCATGCTGGATCCCATGACGGCCGTATGCGCAGGGTCGGTCAGCACCCGATAGCGGTGGTTGATTGAGTCGCGCAGATCCTTGGCCACAAACGCGGCGTAGGCGTCGCCACGCAGCGGAGAGCGCACCAGACCTGGTTTGTTGAGGTCTTCAAGAATCGACGTGCCCTTGAAAGGGGCTTCCGGCATCAGGTCGGCCACACGTGTCTCGGCCACGCTGTGCACGCCCACCACGAGGGGAGGTGTGATGAGGTCGCGGTCGGCGAGGGAGGTGATGACGGAGTCCATCTCCCAGGACTGTCCGTTCCAGGTGGTGGAGGCGTCGAAGAGGTTCTGGCCATCGTGCATGTAAACGACCGGGAGCTTGAGGGTGGGGGAGTCCAGGTAAGCCTGGGGGAGCCAGACGTCGACAGTCACCGTGTCGCGCATCTGAGGCGAGAAGATGCGCATGCGTTCCACCCGCCCGCTGCTGCTATGCTGCAGCGGCGGCGTCTGCGCAAACATACTTGCGCAACCGGCGGCGACAGCCGCCATCCAAAGGCCCCGCTTCCCACCGAAAGCCTTAAAGAGATTCATAGTGTCAAAATGAGATGGCTCGTCTGGGAGCACGTTACTTCATGATTTCCGAGGAGGGTATGCAAGGTATGCCCATGTTGCGCAGGTCGAAGATGTTGGCCTCCGCCACGGCTTCCGAGGCCGCCGAGCAGCAGTCCGTGACCACTGTCGTGTTGTAGTCCAGGCCCATCGAGTCCACTGCAGTGGAACGCACGCAGTTGGGATACTGCGTCCCGGTCAGGTAGACATTCTTGACCCCCAGCCCGCGCAGCACGATGTCCAGGTCGGTGCCGAAGAAGGCGCTGAAGCGCTGTTTCGTGATCGAGATGTCGCCCGGCTGGGGCGCGATCTCGTCGGGGATGGCGGCACCCTTGGTGCCGGCGATGCAGAAGGGGTGTCCCTCCTCGAAGAAATGGCGGCGGAAGAGCTCCGCGTCTATGCCCGATACGCGGTGGATGCGGTAGATGTAGATGACGGCCCAGTCGTTGGCCCGGCCAAAATCCAGAAACTTCCTGATGGCCGGCAGAGTGGCGTAGGCTCCCTCGACCCTCATCGGCGAGTCCGGGAGCACGAAGTCGTTCTCCATGTCGATGACCAGGATGGCGTTTTCGGCACGCGTCAGCATGCCGTCGATCTTAAGCGGTGTGTTGTCCATAACAATTCAGTGTCTAAGGTTAGAACGCCACGGCCCCTCGCCAGGTTCAAGGGTATTCTGCTGTCATTTGACTCACTTATAACGATTGACAAGTTGTTTCAATTTTTCGTGGTATTCCTCATTCCCAAGATTTATGATAATAAGATTCGATCGGGTACGTGTGATACCAGTATATAACAATTCATTGAAGGTAGGATCCCCGGAAAAGTGTTTTTGTATAATGAGAAATATGGTGTCGCTTTCCCAACCTTTAAAACTATGGATGGATGAAATCTTGATGTTCCCAGTATTCATCCAAAAATTATATTTCTTATTATCACGAATAAACTCATAATCTGCGGAGAAGACGGAATTTTTGAAATCGACATATTCCTTGATATGCCTTTGCATTGCACATAGAAAGCCATCCATTGTGATATTGTACTCCCTACATTTGGCTTCAAGACGCGTTTGGAATTCTTTGGGGAAATGTGTGTACATCTCATAGGCACAAAAAAGTATGGCTATTTGACGCTCTGCCTTATCTGGATTTCGAGCCTGATCAAGTCTCATAAGGACTTTCAATTCTTGTCGCAAATTGTACGGTGCGATCGCTGATTTATCACGCACTCCTAAAAGAAACATTTGTTCATATGTCTCAAACATCGTGGAGGTCCTCAGACCTGTCTTGTATCTGTAATAAGTTTCGAAAAGTTGTAAAAATTTCATCTCTGCTCCCAGCACTGTGATGTCATTTATAGCGACGTCATTGACACGGTTTCTTATATTACCGTCAATAACGTTGAAAACCGATTTAATGGGGTTGTCGCTTTGAAGGTGGATATAGTTGAGATAACCCTGTTTAAGGGAATTATTAGTAAACAGAGAATCGATGTCAGAGGTAAGGGATTCATCAATGTCATATTTTCCATTGAAGAACTCTTGTTGAAATCCCACCGCAAGATCCTTGATTTTCATTTCTGACCTAAGGCAGGTGTCGAGGGTATGTACGCCATGCACATTGGTTGCCACATCCTTGTTTTTAGTGCCGCGGTTGTAGATGTTTTGTTTGACATCTCCAAGCAGGAAGTAGCCTCCACGAGGATATTCTCCGTCTTCATGACGGAAGCAGTCTTTGATTATGTCCATCCATACACGCTTGTAATCCTGAATCTCATCAATAAAAACAATATCATATTTTTCGGTGCGATCTCTGCGCTCGGCGAAAAGCTGATAGTTGTCAAAATACCTGGCGAAGAATGCTTCAAGCGTTTCGTCAGATTTTCTTTCGAAGACAATCCCAAGATTGTTGAGTTGAATCTTTATGAACTGATGGTAATTCAAGATTGTGAAGGAGGACCAATTAAATTCTTCATGCACACGCTGTATTTTTTCGTGAATAAAGTTCTTAAGCGTGATGTTGTATGTAAGTATAAGAATTTTTGGATTATTAACCCCTTGCGCAATGAGTTCCAGGTATGATTGTACGGCCTTCGCTGCCAGTATTGTCGTTTTCCCTGAGCCTACAACCCCTTTGACACGCCATTCCTTGCGCTTGTCCTTATCGTAAATCAGTTCATCTTGCTTTTTCGAGTACATGGGAAGAAGAGGGTTGCTTTTCTTTAAACGTCCGTTATACCGGGAAATGAAGAGTCCTTGGTTTTGAGTGTGCAAGGGAGGGAGGAGCAGGTGATGGATACTATTGTATAGCTCATCTGTGAATAGAAAGCTTGGGTATGGAGATACAATCCGGAATTGCTTAAGGTAGTCCATAAAAGTATCTGCCTTCAAATCGTCATGACCCATTAATAAAGTGTATTTAATGAATTTACTATATCCTCGATCCCTAGTGTACGGATGCACGAGTTTCTCCAATACTTGGTGGTGTGATGCACGATGAAAATATACGCCACATACCACCACGTTCCAAATTTTAGGGTTCCGGATATTATGTTCAAGAAGATGCTCAATATGGAGATTGAATAAGTTCTTCTTATACTGCGTGGCTTGGTCAATGGGTGATTTTATATACGCCATCTTTTCTGCTTCGTTCTTAGGATGGGCTAAATGCCAGTGCTTCTTATCATCAACTGCATAGGCATCCAAATCCCAATCCTTTACTTCGATTATAAGTACTCCCCCTCCACGTCGCATGATGACGACATCAGGACGGTCTCCGTTGAGGTAAGGATTGAAGTAGACTTCGAATGAGTCATCGAGTGCGGTGGCAAGAAAATGCAGCAAGGCCCACTCACCTTCGGTGGGTTGCACTTTAAACTGCTTGATTTTTTCTAAGGAAGGTATGAACTGTGCCATAGATTATACGTGTAAGCCGCGTACGCGAGAGTCGTACAGCTCATTAAACCACATCAGCATGACGAGCGTGGTCTTGCCGGTGCCTGCGGCGCCTTTGAGCATGAAGACCTGTTCGGGTCCACGGAGGAACCGTTTGAAAGCCTCGAGAGCCGAGCGCTGGGAAGAGGTGAGTTGCAGTGCTGCCATATACGAAAGGTTTCTATTAAGTCGCACTGCAAAATTAGCGATTTCCCAGATACGCCTGAAAACCTGAAACCTTTCAGGTGCACCGGCTCCTCAGGGTTTAGGCGCGGCTGCAACATTGCAACCCGACTTTAGTAACCTACTCGTGGCCGGGGCGATTCAACGTCGTCTCCTTCAATTTGAGCCTTGATCTTATTGTACTTCTCTATGTCGCGATTGCTCAGAGATGACCGGGTATTGGCTATGGTATCCTCGAGTATGGCCATCGTGATCTTGCTCTTGGCCATCAAAGCTTTTCTCGAAGCATCGTTGATGATGAGCGTCAGATCCGAGAATACATAGTTTTCCGTTAGCTTGGCCAGTCTATCGTAGTCTATGCCAAAGTCGTACGGGCGTTTTTTAAGAAGCATCTTGAACATCGCACGTCGAGCTTCATGATCGGGAGGAGCAACATAGAACTTCTTATCCAGTCGCCCAGAGCGAAGAATGGCCGGATCCATGAGATGGGGATAGTTGGTGGCCCCTATGACGAAAATACCCTTTTCTCCAAGCCTGTCCATGTTGGCAAGGAGTTCGTTTACAGCGCTCAGGTGCATTTGGTGCACGTTGCCGTTGTCACGATTAGGGGTCAGTTCGTTCATCTCGTCCAGGAAGATTATGGTGGGGGCGTTCTCCTCCGCTTCCTTGAACATCGCGGCTATGTTTTCCTGTGTGGCATTCACCCATCGGCTCTGCAAGTCACTGGGTTTCTTGACCATGAAGTTAAAGCTGACTTCCGCTGCAAGTTGTTTGGCAAAGAATGTCTTTCCACACCCCGGAGGGCCGTATAGAAGCATGCCGTTGGGGATGGTGACGCCGTAACGCTCATATTCCTCGCGTTGGTTGATAGCGTCAATGACTTCTGCCTTTACCAAGTCTTTAAGCTCTTGCATTCCCGCTATAGCGTCGAACCCTTCACCATCCTTATGAATCGAGGAAGAACTATTGGAAGTCTTTTCCCCACTTCCGACTCTGACCTGCCGGAGGGTATCGGGATTGTCTACCTTCACTGTCCCTTCAAGTGCGGAGATGAATTCCTCCGCACTTTGAAAGCGGTCGTCGACGTTTGGGAGGAGAGCCTTCTTGATAGTATTGACGAGTTGGTCATCGAGCTCAAACATATCGATATCCGGGAAGTCCAGAGGCCGCTCTCTACGTCTCGTGAGCCTCTCCACCTTTTCTTCGTCAGTGAGCCTGCTGAGGTCAAAGAACCACGGCAAGTTTTCATAAATGAGAAGGTACAGGCAGACTCCAACCGCATATAGGTCGCTCTGCACGCATGACACCCCGGCAAACCTTTCAGGAGCGAGGTAGAAGAGGTTCAGGTCGTCAAGGCTCTGCTTGCAGTTTGGCTGATCCAGAAATCGTGCATAGCCAAAATCTATAAGACGCACATCGTTAAGATCATCTGTTTTGAGATCGAGAAGGATGTTTTGGATAGTTACCTCGTTATGGATGACAGAACGAGGCAGAGTGTGAAGATAGCGTAGGGCGGAGAGAATGGCAATGGCGATCTGCTTGATTTCATAGATACTATACTCCCTGCCTCTTTCTATCGACTCTGAGAGGGTCTCATTATTGACATACTCGGTGACGAAATAGACATACCTCTGCCCATCGATGATTAGGGCACCTGTATCTATCATTTCGCATAGGTTGTGATGATGAAGGGCTTTGGCTACCTCGACTTCATTGAGGTGTCCCACTTCGTCACTCTGCCAATGCTTGAGCTTGGACGTGCAAATCAGTTTCAGGAAGCGTTTCGTTCCCTGAGGATCCTTCACCCGGTAAGTCTCGGCATATCCCCCCTTTTTTATGGGGGATATGACCGAATATTTCCCGATATTGTCTTGGCGTTTGAAGAGCATGGTTTGATTAGAAAATTAGGGCAACCAACGTGGCCAGTCCTGTGGCCCCGGCAGAGAGAAGTAGCAGAAGCATCCCGAAACATCCACCATTGGATGAGGAGCTGTGCGTCTCTCTTAGCATATTGACACCCGATTTGAGATCCGCGACCGTGCGTTTTTGCTCCTCTGTCAGCTCGAGCTCGTTTTCCATCTTGCAGAGGTTGGAATAGATACCGTTCACCCCCAGGGGGGAGGAGACTTGGGGTAGGAGATTATTGATAATCGTAGGCCCTCCCTGGGCCATGTCCATCGCAAAGGCAGAAAAAGCCCTAAATTTGTTGATGAGCATGTTATCTATGGCAAACTCATAGAAGTAGTCGCTCGCCCCTTTCTCCTTAAGGGTTCTTACGATCGGAAACAGTTCCGTCATAGTGGCGTTGATAAGCTGTCCCACCGTTAGAGGGTTACCGTGCTGCCCAAGAATGCTGTCATGTTTTCTATGCACCGTATAGAACTCCTCAAATCCATCCGGTGTGGACAAGGTCAAGGCGTACTTCTTGTTCTTGTGAATGTGATTGAGGAGCCAGTTGTGATATTGGGTCAGATAGTGGTAGTAGGCATTTATAGATTGGCGACGGAGGTCGTCGCTTGCATCTTCACCTCTCAAAAGGTGATACTTTAGATCGAGAGCGGCGTAGTCCTCCATGAGATTCCCGGTTTTTTTTTCCTAGAATTTCATAGGCCTGCGGATGCTCCTGAAAATATTTGGCTACCTGCTCTTCAAAGAAGTCGCGCATATATCCCTCGGTGAGTTGTGTCTCTCCGCGCTTTATTGTTTCCAGGTCAGGGATCTTGTTGTAGTCTGCGAGCTCTTCAAATTGTACTTCTATTGGAGAGTCCGGGTCTAACATCCCCAGTTTTAGCTGCAAATGCCCCAGGCCACTCCGGTATGCCTCCGCCTTTAAAGCGGCCTGACGCGCCTCTTCTTGTGGGTCGATTTGTTGTTTTTCCATTTTTTGAAAGTATGTGTAGGCAGGCCGGGATGCCCCGGCCTGCCTGTGGTTGATTAAGAAAGACCGCTGAATTTATCTCTTTTTCCTCTCTCTCCGTCCGGGAGGAGCTCAAAAAGAGCTATGACTATGGGTTGCAGCTTCTCTCTGGTGGGCTGATTGTTGATCTCGGCCATGCCTTGGTTGATCAGGGATCGTGCCCTGCCACGATCCTTCCACTGGATGGTGTCGAAATCGTCGTGCATCCCCTCAATCATGTATCGGAGCTGGTAGACCATTGTCAGTTGGATGAAAAGGTGGGAGACGACTTCGGTGAGTTCGCGGGCCATTTTTACATCCTGCTTGCGGATCACCTCGTCTATCTGACCTCTCAAGGCATTGACGGCCTGAGTTGTTTTCTCGTTGCCAAGGTCGTCGTTGGCCATCTCAAGTCGCTCAAACTCCTCGCGAAGCTTGGCCTCGACACGCCCCCACTCAGTCGACGATTCGACTGTCTCGATTTCGCGGAGCACCTCCTTGAGATGCTGGAGCACCATTTTGTATTCGCTGCTGTTGGCGTGCTCCTGCTCTACGGATGCAAGTCGCTGCTCCAGTTTGGAGACATCATGACCCTCCTCACGAAGATTGCGAATCGCCTGTCTTGCCTTCGGAAGATACTGCTCGGTGAAAGCCTTTGCCTCTTTGAGAGACTGCTCCTTGGAGGTGTCGATAGTCTTGGAGACCGTGACGTCCTGATCGGGGAAGTATGCCTCGACGGTCATCTGTTCGTTAGTGTCCACCTTGACGGTGATGTCCACATTCGCTTTGTTCGGGATGGTGACATCCACATCGTCTCCGTCTATCTCCACTACCCCGATACGCTCGAAGAAGATGGCCGACTGCCCTGCACTGCCATGGTCTGACTGGTACAGGGGGATGCGAAGTCTGTCTGTCTCCACTCCGGCCCTTACCTGGACGTTGGTGTGGAGGTCGTTGGCAATGCCGGTGGCAGGCATTGTCTTGTTGCGCTCCAGACCCGTGATGGGCAGCATTACGTCCTTCTCCTTCTTGTCGTCATAGATGGCCAGGGAGATGTCGTAAGGGAGCGTGGCCCTTCCTACCTTCGATCCCTGAATGATTGTAATCTCGCTTGGGAAACAGGAAAGACGATTGCCTTGATGGTCGTAGCACTCCACACGGAAGGAGTTAGGTCTCCCCTCCACAAGATGAAGCTCCACCACGTTGCCATTCCTGTCAATCTCGGTCTTGCCGCTGTCCCACGATTCATCGCTCCGGACGAACTGCACCATCACACTTTCGGCTCCCGACTTTAGGGAGACAGGCACCCAAAGGTCTGTGTCGACGGTCATGGACTCAAAGGAGATGTCAAGCACGACCTCCTCTGCTTTTGCTTCGTGGCTGTTGTCCTGGATGTCGATGGTCGAGGCATAGAGAGCTGCGCCCTCGGCCACGGCTGTCATGGGGTTGACATGGGTGTCCACATTGGGAGTGATCTGCTCCTTGAGCATCTGTCTGATCAGAGGAGCATGAGTCGGGCCCCCCACCAGTATGAGCTTGTCGAGCTTGTGGGCAGGCAGATTGTTGCGTTTCAGAAGGTCCTTACAGATATCGACGGCCTTTTGAAACAGGGGACGCATCGCCTCGTCTGCCTCGTCTCTTGTTATGGTGATGTCTATTTCAATCTCCTCACCGTCCTCGTCGTCCCCTAAATCTCCCGGGTCAACGTAACAGTTGCAGCTCTCCTTGAAAGAAAGCTCGTTCTTTATGTCCTCGGCATATGTTTTCATCGCCTCCCTGATTATCTCTTTCTTGATAGGATCGGCGAGGTACCCATCATAGGCATAATTCTCTCTGAGATAAGGAATCAGAAACTCGTCTACGATGGCATAGTCGAGGTTTTTCCCTCCAAGATAGTTGTCTCCCTCCGTGTCGAAGACCTGCATGATACCATCCTCCACCTTGACCAAGGCTGCATCAAAAGTGCCTCCACCGAAGTCAAACACGAGCCAGTATCCATCTTTTTGGGCGGACGTCAGCCCGTAGATCATGGCTGCCGCAATAGGCTCCTGGAGAAGTTCCACTTGGGTGAAGCCGGCCAGCTTGGCGGCATTGATGGTCGCAGTCTTTTGATTGACGGTGAATTTTGCGGGCACGGTAATGACGGCAGACTTAACAGCCTCATCTGTGATGAAGGTCTTTAGGTTTTTAAGCACTTCTGCAGAGAGTTCTTCGGAGGAGTATTCCTTGCCCCCCATGTTTGAGCTGACATACCTCTTGTCCGTGCCCATTGTGCGTTTGAATTCCAGATATGTGTTGGAGGCTTCCGCACTCATCCTTTTCATGGCACGACGCTTGTCACTCTTCATGCTGTTGTAGGCCTTTTCACCCACGTGACAGCTTCTGTTGCTTTGGAAGAAGACACAAGATGGCATGGTGTCATCCTTTACTTCTATCTTCTTGACGGTCGGATTGCCGGCTTCCATCCTCGCTATCGCCGAGTTGGTGGTACCCAAGTCGATGCCGTAGTTGACTTTAAGTTGTGACATAAAGTGTTATATGTTTTGAGAAATGGTTACTTTAGCTTTTTGTATAAGCTCACCATTGAAGTGAACCTGAGGTTTGGAGACAGCCGTTATGACACGCGTCCCCTCTGGCAGAGTTTCATCGATGACAAATTCAGTCTTGATTCTCATTCCCTCATTGTAAGGTTGGCCGAGATAAGTGACGATTTCATAGCCGTTGGCCTTGAAATTATCTTTGATGCGGTCGATGGCCTTTACAAGGGGCTTGTATCCCTTCACAGACGGATCCATGCGGGAGAGGTTCTTTTCAATCCGTGTAATCTCGTCAGCTACTTTCAATGCCAGGGAGTGATCGGGGGTGGCAGGTTGTGGAGTCGCAGTGGCCTTTGCGGCTGCCTGTTGCGTTTCCATCTGCAACTGCTTGTCAAGAAGCTCCACGAGCTTGGTGTCGAGTTTGATAGATTCCTCCTCAAGATTGCTCTGTGCATCCCTGATGGAGCTGATGGCATCTGTGCTTTTTGAGATGCCCCGATGGAGCACGATGTAGACTATTATGGCCACCACCAGCAGACCTACGATTGCCCAGACACCCCAGACGGTGAGGTCGCGGATGTTGCTCTGCGAAGTGGTTTCAACACCCTTTATGCGCTCGGTGGCGTCCGCATGATGGGAGTTGGCCAGCTCGGTGTTGAGGGAGACCTTGGATCCCAAAGTCTGGTCAATGGAGTCGCTCTTTGCTTCGACCGCCGTCAGTTGGCCTTGAAGCGCCCCCACACCGGTTTTGATAGAGGAGAGTTCGCTTTTCAGCGATTGATTCTCTTTAGCGAGCGTCTCCACTCTTTGAGTGAGCGCAGTCACCTTGTCGTCTACTCCTTGCAATTCAGGATTGCTCACCTCTGCGTGGCAGGTGAGGCCGACGAGAAGCAGGAGTGTAAGTAGTATCTTATGCATACGTTATCGTTTTTTGTATATCTTGATGAAAGTGTCTAATACGTTGCGAATCACACTATGGATGAGATGATAGTTCTTTAGTTTTTCAACCCAATTTGGCGAGTGGGCATAGTACCAGCCTATGAACTGTCTTCCCCAGTGCCGTTTAGCCAAATACGAATCACGGAAGTCTCGGAGTACTTTTACCTGAGGATGGTCATAATCCCCGTAAACCATAGTGGCTATATAACATCCGCCGGAAGATGGGGGATTTAATTGAGAATTTAGGCTGTTGAGGGTGGTTTGGTTCTTATTGAAATATTCTCGGCAGTCTTTGTCCATATCTAATGATGAAATTTTACTCATTAGAGATAGCCCGGCTGATACGTCAGACTTCAGGGATGCTTTGGAAGACCCAATGGGTGCTAATATTTGTGCTTTATTGATGACATCTACCAAAGCGTGTATTGCCATGGCAGTTACTGAGGAGCTTATTTTTATATAAATATTGTTCGTTATGCCGAGTTTACTTTTTATGGCTTGTAAGTCAGGAATGCAGTTATTAATGAAAGTCTCAATCTCAGGGATGGAGTATGGAGAGATAATGCCGGAGTAGGAGAGACCTTCCGTTGCTTTTGATATGGATTGAAACCGTTTAAGCTTATCAGCAATACTTGCCATTTCCTTACGGACTGCATACTCCGGACCGTAATTCTGAAGAATTTCAACATTCTCCTTGCATCTTTGCTTGGCCATCTGCCCTACGGCGATGGAGAGGGCATACTTCTGCAGTGTCATGGCCCTCTGTGGCGCGTCGTCATCCTCAGAGTCGTTAAAATAGTTGATGCCACACTGCAGGATGGTCAGTGCGAGCTTGTCCACGATCATCTGGTACTCCATGTCTGAGGCGCCCAAAACCTCCTTCAATTTGGCAATGGCATCCTTGGTGGCCATCATCAGCTTCGTGCCAGCCTTATAGTTGTTGACAGAACCATTTGCGTTGGCTGCCTCGGCAATAGCTTGGTTGATCTTGTCAATATATGGCTTGACTATGGTCTCTCCAAATGCCTTTCGCCAAGTCGTAGACGTCCCTGGCACGGTTGCGAGCGTAGCCAAATCTATGCTTCCGTCTGCCTTAAGAGTCTCCACCAATAGGTCTGTGAGTTGAGAGGATGACAACTTGAGAGTCTCATTGACGGAAGCACACAGTTCAGAGGCATGGGTCTGGAAAAGGGTATCGGCCTTTAATGCGAAAGACGTGAGATCCTGCTGGATGAGGGCACAAGCCATGAGGTTCAACAGAGACGAGACATCCTCCTTTCTTCCCCAGATCTGTTTTGCTTGGGCGATGTTTCCGCTTAGCAAGTGATTGAGGGCAATCTCATCAATGGATGTAGCCTTCCTAAACCAGAACAGGGCGTGTTTTAGCTGGTCCGAGGGCAGTTCGATGGCCGATTGTGCCGCGGAGACAATGCTTTCAACGCGCGTGATGGGGGTAAGAAGGGCTGGGAGATCCAAAGGAAACGAGACCTCCTTGCCCACCTTGAGAAATGCCGTTATCTTGTTGAGATTAGCCAGCACTTCCCTCTTGGGCGAGTCAGAGTACACTCCCAATATACGATAGGGATTATGTGTAATAAGATTGGTCATAGAATCAGTATCTTGATTTATTTTCTTTATTGTTGAATCAGTTTTAGGTTTGGGTCAGCTATATAGAGACCCTCACGGCAACGCCTCCTACACCACAAGCAACTGCTATGGCCCCTAAAACAATAAATAGAACGAGTCTGGTTTTTGTGTCTTTGCCATTTTCATATGCCGAATACAGAACTACCAATGCGGCAATGGCAGAGATAAAACACATGGTAAATAGCAGCATTCCCAGAACTCCCGGAGCCTCATTCATGACGGCTCGGACCATCGAATATAAGACGAGACTTAGGAATATAGTCCAGCCTATGTGCCCTTTCACATAGCCAGCGAGCTTCTCCCCAAGACTTCTTGCATTTTTGATGGCCTCGGCTCTATGTATGCCGTTAGGCAGATGCGCCAAATAGGACTGGTAATCCTTCCGGTCGCCACAAAGTGCCCATGCACGTTCATCCAGTGCATTGGATGTAGTGGAAGTGTTGCATTGCGCATGTAAAGCCCACAGTTGATCCAGAGAGGAGGAGTTATTGATTTTGGTGCATAGAGCTGCTTCGGCTTCCCTCTTACGGCGTGCTTCCTCTCTCTTGCGGCGTTCTCTCTCCTGACGACGACGTTTTTCCTCCTCTTTTCGGAGCCTTTCTTCTTCTTCTGCTCGCTCAATTTCGGCGATATTCTTCCTGGCTGTGCCGGCATATCTTGGGTGACGGTAAAGTTTCAGATAAGCCTGGAAATCTTGCTTCGTCACACATCTTTCAAATCTCTCGCGCTCGGTGAGAATGGGAGACTCCGTCTCATCGTACTTCATTTCGCTCAGAGTGTAGATGCCGGTACTTTGGATAAGATCCATCAGCAGAGTCTTGTTTTTATCAAACCACTCCTTGGACCCAGGCTCAATCGGGAAATGCTCCATTAGCAGAGTGGCCTTCCAAGCCGCTTTCAAGACCTCTTTGGCAGCGTTCAGCCTTCTGTATAATGTGGATGAGGAAGAAGCCTTGTTGACCACTTCCATAGCATTGTTTACATCTGCAATGACAGAGTGAAGGGCTTTCCTGACGATGAAAGTGCTGACAGCTACACATAGAGGGTGATTAAGAAGGCGTTTCTCCTTAATGTTGCCTAAGCTGACTGCACAATCCTCAAGTAGGCGGATAGAGGCTTCTGCGCTGGCAGTATCGTCCCCAAATGATTCCAGTCGTTGTTGAATATCTATGATGTCATTTTTCACTGCCGGAGGGGGCATATGGTCAAGGGCTTCCTTAAGTTTGTTGAGGTTCTCTTGACAACGTGCCTTGGCTATCTGGCCGTGGGCAGTCTGAGCGGCAAACTCGAAGAGGGGCATGGCTTTCCTGGGCGCCTCATCGTCATCGGTTTCGTTGTAGTAGGTGATGCCATGCTCCAGTACTTGAATAGCCAACTTGTCGGCCATTATGCCGTAGACGGCCTTAGAGCCTGTTTGGTTGAGATCCTTGATCAAAGGTCTGGCTGAGTGCATAAGCTCTTTGCCGGCCTGGAGTTGGGCTTCAGGATCGTGGGCAGGGCATGAATTGGCCTTGGAGATGAGGGTGGACAGGGTGTCTGCAAACCTTTGAGCAACCTTCGTCTGAAGATAGCCGTATATGGACAGGCCTTCGAAGGCCTTGAGGATTTCCATCTGTGAGATAGATTGGGAAAGTTCCTCAAAGTAGATATCTATGATCTGCTCCTCTGTCAGTTTGAGGGTTTCGAGTCCTAATCCGTTCAGGAATGGACTGCGTAGTTCCTTGGCCAATGAGGATATTGCCCTGGATGAGCCTTTTAGGTCACCTCTCATTAAGGATAGAGTGGCATAGCTAAGAAAGGCAGACCATGTGGAAAACTTACCTAATATGGAAATGGCCCTGGAAATTTCCCCGGCATTCAGATTTCGAAGGGCGACCTCTTCGGCTGGCGAAGTGCTTGCGACCCAGAAAAGGCCCCACTTCAATTGGTCGATAGGAAGGTTGAGGTTTCGTTGCGCCTCCTCCAGCGAAGCTTTTGAACGATCGGGGGACGAGCCTATCACCACATCGAAATCCACAGGAGTCTCTACCGATTTCCCTACCTTTTCAAAGGCAGAAAACCGGTTAAGGTTTGTCATCCTCTCTTTGAGGGAGGAATTGGCCATAACTCCGAGAATCCGGAACGGATTATTTGAAATCAGGGTAGTCAAGGGTAAGTATTATTCTCATTCAGTGATTGATATAGCGTTGACAGGTTAAGTATCTCTTGGTAAGAGATACTAAGGCGTCGTTAGGCTCTCAGCCCTAATCACTTATGGAGGAACAAAGATGCTAAAATCGCCAAATCATCTCTGCTCACTGCTGATTTTAACACAAAAATTACTTCTACAATCCTTTGATAGTTAGGAAAAAATGCCTAACTTTGCCTCCGGTTAAGTATCTCTTACCAAGAGATTGGGATGGAGGCTGGTTGGGGACGGATCAGGGGGCCGCAAGCGGCCCTTGCGGGGAACGGAGAGGGGAGAAGGGCGCCCTGGAGGGAGAGGAGGCTTCCTCTCTACTTGGACTTGGAAGAGGACACAGCATTTGCAAGGAAAACAGAGACGGCAGGCATCCGCTAACATCGGGTGTCTGCCGTCTCTGTAGGCTTCGAAGCCGAGGGTCTTAGGGCTTCGAAGCGGATCTTCTCAGCCGGCGAAGCCGGGCCTTCTCAGCCGTTGAGGGGGGTCATGTGGTAGCCGAGGGCGTTTAGCTCCATGGCCATGCCTACGAGGTAGAGCTGGTGCAGGGCGGCCACGTAGCAGCCGAAGGCTGCCTGCGTGCCGGGCTCGACGTGCTCGTGGGCCAGCAGGCTGTAGACGCGGGCGGCACACGAGGCCACGAGCTCGGTCATCTTGTCGGCCGCCTCGTCCTTGTAGCCGAGCACGTCCTTGACCACCGTGTCGTCGAGGTTGTCGTAGCCGTTCTTGTCGCGAAGGGCCGTGTAGTAGTCGGTGCGGTTGGCGTTGGCCTCCCAGTCTGTGTCCCAGTAGTAGGCCATGGCCATGCCGATGAGCATCATCCAGCCCAGCGACACCACGGGATAGTCCTGAAACTCCTTCGCGCCGTCGGGAATGTAGGCGCGGGCGATCTCGGGCCACTTCTCCTCCACGTCCGGACATTCGGGCACGTGGGCGTCCATGGCCCCCTTGGAGACGAGGTAGTCTATGAGGTCCTTGCGCACCTTCTCCTCAAACTCCTTGGCCATCCCCTTGTCGGCATCGGACACAGCCGCTCCGTTGAGAGCCGCGCCCTGGCGTTCGGCGCCGTTGAGGTGGGCGCCGTTGATTTCATTTTCTTTCATAATATCTGGATGTCAAAACGTTCTTTCGGTTAGAACGCCCTGCGGCGCCTGGCGGTTCGTAGGGGTGCCATTCCCCCGAGCACACAAGAGCCACCCGGCATCAAAGGCCGGGCGGCTCCATAGCTTCTTTCACCTGACTATGAACTTGCAGCTTCGCTCCGCTCCGCGCCATATGTAGAGGCCGGGGGGCAGGCCGCCACGGTCGCCCGGTGCGACGTCGCGTCTCACCTCGCGTCCCTGCAGATCGTAGACCGTGCCGGGGGCGCAAGCAGGTCCGGCGCCTGCGCCCTCCACGCCCGAGTCGTCGCCTGACGCCCGGGGAAAGAGCGGGAGAGAGGGAAACCAGTAATTCATAATCATCTCGTAGTCGCGTATCTTCTCGCCCGTCGGCGAGTAGCGGCGGGTGATGTAGGTCGGGGTGCCAAACTCATGGTAGAGCGCCATGTAGAGTTCGTCGGTCTCGGGATGGACGCCGATGGCGCACCCGTAGAGCTTCCAGTTGGCCCCCTCCTCCTCCAGGTCGATGAAGAGGGTCTGCTCGCGGGTGTCGCAGTCGAAGCGGTAGATCTTCGTGCCCGTAAACCATCGGTTGGGGCCCCCTTTCCAGTAGAGGCAGTTCTGCACCGAGGAGGCGACAAAGGCATCCGGCGTCCAGGCGTACCAGGAGTTGGAGGGAGGGTACATCCCCTCCGGGGTGTCGATGATCTCGTAGTCGAGGGTCTCGGGGTCGAGGCGCACGATATGGTTGAGGAAGGCGCCTGTGCCCTGGAGGTTCTTGGCCACGGAGAGCCAGAGCATCCCGTCTTTCGACTTTACGATCGACCCGATTCCGGCGCCGGGCTGCACGATGTCCATCGAAATGACCCGCTCCACCTTGTCTTCGGCCGGGTCCACGACGAGGAGGCCGTATTGCTGGTGGGCCACGAAGACCCTGCCGGCTGCCGCGACCATCATGCCCGACTGCCCGTGGTATAGCGAGCCGGTGGGGTCGGTATTAGGCTTGTCGTTGTCGCCCCCGGCATTGGGGTTGGCCGAGCCCTCCACCTGCCCCGTGACGGTGTAGGAGTCGAGGTCGAAGACCCACACGCCGTTGCTCGAAGAGATGTAGCCCTTGTGCTCGTCGACGCCCAGGAACCCTCGGCCGTCGCACTGCGCCCCCGAGGGGTCGATGAGGCTCTGCTGGTGCAGTATCTTCATGGTCTTGGCGTCGCAGACGGTGATGCGCCCTCCGGTGACGCTCGCCCCCGGGTCCTTGTCCTGCTTGGCGATGAGGTAGAGGCGGCCATGCCAGAGGGCGCCGTACTGGTTGGTGCACCCCAGCTCCATGCCGGGGTTCTCGGCCTGCACGATTCGGTATCTCCAGAAGTCGCCCTCCTCGTCGTCGGGCAGGAGATAGTTGAGAGTGGAGTTCTGGTGGCCATACCAATCCTCGTTTACCCAGATGATGCCCCGGGTATAGTCGGCCTCCGGGGCGGCGACGGCCGGAACCGTCGCCGCCATCAGGAGGGCCAGTGCTGTCAGTGCCCGTCTCATCTGCGGATCACCACTTTGGTGGACACATTGGAGTCGGAGCTAACGACGTAGATGCCGTCGTGGGAGCCGAAGTCAAACACGTAGTCGTCGCAGTCGACCGCAAACTCCGCCACCATGCGTCCCGCCACATCGTGGATGCGGAAGAGGTGGCCGGTGAAGCCGGAGATGCGGATGCGCTTGCCGTCGCAGGTGATGGAGCCACGGCCCGACGCCACGGCGCCGATGCCGGTGAGGACATCGCCGACATGCACGGCCACGGTCTTGCTCACGGTGCGGCCGTTGGACTGCGCCACCAGCGTGAAGTAGTGGTCGCCGGCAGACTTGGGCGACACGGTCAGGGTCTTCCCCTCGAGTGCCACCTCGGCATGCGCCACCTCGGCCGTTGCGTCGGCTGAGAGGAGGGCTGGGGCTGCCTGGAGCGAGAGCAGGATGTTGGCGTCCACGTTGTCCTCGTCAGTCACGAGCGAGGCGAGGTCTATCACCCGGTCACCTTCGGAGACGTCGATTTCGATGTCGTCGAGGTCGAGGACGGCGTCATGCTTGTCGGGGAAGATGGCGAAGGCCTGGAACCAGTAGTAGGGCCTCAGGGCGATGGTGCGCACGATCTCTCCCGTGGCGGGGTCGACGAAGTGTGTCCAGTTGTAGCGGTAATGGCCCGAGGCGGAGTCCTCGGTGGTCATGACGATGAGCTCTCCGGAGCGGTCGT
>CAZHCM010000009.1:31730-34267 GCA_964531005.1 uncultured Sangeribacter sp.
TGGCCCGAGGCGGAGTCCTCGGTGGTCATGACGATGAGCTCTCCGGAGCGGTCGTCGTAGCGCAGGGTGCCGTAGGTCTTCTGCTTGACGTTGGCGTGCGAGCCGGTCAGGGCAGCCTGCTCCATGTCGAAGACGGGTGTCAGGAGGGCGGGATCCGACCCCACCTCCCAGGCGTAATACTTGTCCTTGGCCGAGCCGCCGGCTATGCCGCCTCCGGCCGAGAACCAGATGGTGTTACGCTCCGGGGAGGCGACGAAGGGAGTGTTGCGCCATGCGCCCCAGGAGCAGGTGGGATAGGATACGCTGGCTGGCAGGGTGACGCTCATCGATTCGTCGATCTCCAGCGTCTCAGGGTCGATGCAGGTGAAGCGGCCGCATCCGTCGGCGGTCGAGGCCACCCACACGTGTCCGTCGGCGGTCTGGGTGATACCCTGCACGGTGGTCATGGGATAATTGCGGACGACGCGGTCGGTCTCGGTGTCGATGGCGAAGGCGCCGGTGGCCTGCTTGATGCCGAAGACGTATCTGCCGGCATGCACCAGGTCGCCGATCTGGCCCGAGTAGAGGTCGGCGCCTGCCGAACCGCTCTCGTCGAAGTCGGTGATCTTGCCGACCACCTTGATCTCGTCAAGGTCGACGACGTAGATGCCGTTGGAGGTGCCGACATAGACCTTGCCGGGCGTTGCGCCCACTACTGCGCGGCCGTCGGCGCTCTTGGTCTCGTCGCCATACATCAGGTCGTCGATGGAGCCGAGACGCTTGAGGGTCTTGGCGTCGGCCACGACCACGCGGCCTCCACCGGGGAGGGGGTCGCCGGCATCGACTGCCTGCTTGGAGACGGCGATGAGGCGATCGGCCCAGATAGCGGCGTACTGCGACGTGCAGCCAAACGACATGCCGGGGTTCTCGCGCTCATAGACCTGATACATCATCTCGCCTTCGGGGGTGATATAGTTCATGCCGCCGTTGGTGTGGCCAAACCACTCCTCGTTGAGCACCAACGTGCCGTCCACATAGCCCCCTTCGAGCGGGGTGTGGTCCTGCTCCTCCACCCGGACGGTGTAGGTCTTCGACAGGGCGGTGCCGTCGGTCGAGGTCAGGGTGAGGGTGCACTCGCCGGGACGGTGGCCGCTGAGCTCGTAAAACTGCAGGCGGGTGTTGGACTCGTCCCAGTAGTTGACCTTGTACATCGAGGCGACGAGCTGGTCGCGCACGGTGCCTGCCCCTTCGAGAGTGACGTTGCAGTCGGGGATGTCGGCGTCGGCGGGCACGGGCCTGGCGATGATGCCGAGCATCTGCTTGGGATTGAGCACGATGACGTCGCCCTCCACGCCCTCGATGGCGAAGTCGGTGACGGGATGGCGCAGGGCCGAGACAATCTCAAACTCTGCCTTGACCTGCGGGTCCCAGGTGGAGGCTACGGTGATGGTGGCCGCGCCGGCCACCTTGGTGGTCTTGATGGCCGTTGCGCTCGCCGTTGCCACCTTGCTGTCGCTCGTGGAGTAGGTCAGGGCCGTGTAGGTGGCGTCGGCGGGATAGATGGTCACGGGATTGTCGATGACGGTGTTGAGAGACGCGTCGACCGACCCGGTGGCAAACTCCACCCTCTCGACAGGCACCACGGGGGGCAGCAGGGTGAGGCGGCAGACATTGCTGTAGGAGTAGGCCGACCCCTTGCCCGTGCGGGCCCTGACGTGGAGATACACCTCGCCGGCCTTGTTGCCGGCATAGGAGAGCTGGCCGAATGTGGCGGCGGCCGTGGCAACGGACTTCACGATGTCGCTCGAGTTGCTGCTGTGGCTCTCGGCGGGGTCGGTGCGCCGGTACCAGGTGTAGTTGATGGCGTCGTAGGTCTCGGCCCTCTGCACCAGCATCGGCACGTAGTCGGGGGTGTCGGAGAGGGCGAAGGTCAACTCGTCGGGCAGCGTGACGCCCTCCACCCCGGCCACGGGCATGTAGAGCAGATACCCGGGTTCGGACGCGGCTTCGTCGCATGAGAGCACTACGCAGTCCTCATACTCGGTGAGCGTCCATGGGCCACGCGCCGAAGTGTCGTCGCCTGATGTGTCGAAGAGCCCGTCGCCGTCGGCGTCGATGCTCAGGCGGTCGCCGTCGAGCGAGAAGGCCGGGTCGGCGTCAAGGGCGGCGAGCACCTCGCCGGCCGAAGGGAGGATGGAGTTGAAATTGAGGCGGAGCATCAGGTTGTCGACCTTCGCAGGGTCGGAAAACCTCACCATGAGCGGCATGGAGCTGCCGCCGCGCCCCACTTCCCTGACACATCGGGAGGCGTCGAGCGGCTTTTCGAGCAGGCGCGGGGGCATGTAGACGATCTTGCCGTCTTCGCAGGGGGCCACGCCCTCGCCCATGCCGCCGACCATGGCGCTCTCAAACTGCGTGAAACTCCATCCGTCCACGGCGCCGTCGACCAGCGTGCGGCCCGTGAATCCGGAGCCGGAGTACATCCAGTCCTGTGCAGGGGAGTTGGCACACCAGTAGCTCCAGTATCCCTCGTACCAGGCCGAGAGCCATTTGGGTTC
>CAZHCM010000010.1:0-31661 GCA_964531005.1 uncultured Sangeribacter sp.
CACCAAGCAGCGCATCTTCAAGGTGCTGGAGACGGCCATACAGGTGTATGAAAACCGTCGCCGCATCGTGCCCACGGCCCAGCTCAACTCCTATCTCCTGGAGGAGATAGCGCAGACGCCGCCGCCGTCGAACAAGGGAAAGTTCGTCAAGATCAAGTATGTCACCATGCTCAAGGATTCGGTCATCCCGACCTTCGTCTTCTTCTGCAACCTCCCCCAGTGGGTCAAGGAGCCGTACCGCCGCTTCCTCGAAAACAAGATCCGCGCCAAGTGGGACTTCAACGGCACCCCCATACAGATCTTCATGCGCGACAAGTGACCCGCGCAAGACACGACATTATAGAAATCAAACTTAGGTCTGCCTCCTTCACCGTGTCCGGTGGGGGAGGTAGATTTCTGTAAGGGCGCGGGCGAAGTCGGGCCAGGCGAGGCGCGAGAGATAGGCGCGGCGGGCCGCGGCGCCCATGGAGGCGCGGAGCGCCGGATCGGTGGCGAGCCGCGACAGGGCGTCGGCAAGGGCGGGGGCGTTGGCCGGCGGCACGAAGAGGGCAGACTCCCCGTCGGCGAGGTATTCGGGCTGCCCGCCGGTGGCGGTGCACACCACCGTGCGTCCCATGGCCATGAACTCGGCGTTGGGGAGGCAGAAAGCCTCCGTGACCCCCGAAGGGAAGACGCCGAAATGCACGTCGCCGATGACCTCCAGGGGGCGCGGGTCGTGACGGCGCCAGTCTATCATGTCCATCACGCCGGCCTGGATGGCGCGGCGGCGCAGGGCGTCGACGTAGTCGGGGTGGCCGGTGCCCATGATGCGCACCCTCAGCTTCACGCCCCGGGCCTTGACGAGCGTCAGGGCCTGCAGGATGGTCTCGATCCCTTTGCCGGGGCGCAGGGGACCATGGTACATGGCCGTGACCGGGCCCCGCTCCCGCATCGGGGGAGGGGCCGGAGGGGCGTCCAGGACGCTGTTGAGCAGGACGTGAAGGCGATTCTCCGTAATCGGGGCCTGCCTGCCGCGCCAGGTGGTCAGGAATGCGTCCCGCACCCTTTGCGAGACGCAGATCATGGCGTCGACATGGGCGTATATCCAGCGTTGCAGGGGATTGTCGCGCCCAGGCTCCACGCTATGGCGCGTCAGGACGACCCTCACGTCGCGCCGGCGTGCCAGGGCGCGCGCCAGCAAGGCGCGCAGGGCGTCGTGGGAGCGGTGGGCATGGATGACGACGGGGCTCTCCGGGGCGTGGCGGCTCAGTATCTTCGCCAAGCGGCGCACGGTCGCCAGGTCGCACACGCCATGGTACGGGGCGTGGAACACCCGTATGCCATGCCGCTCGAAAGGGGCGTCCACCACCTTGGCGTCGCGGGTCAGGGAAATCGTGTCCCATCCCTGCGCCGAGAAGTGGCGGCAGAGGTCAAGGGCATGACGCTCGCGCCCGCTCCAGAGGTTGGAGGGGATGAGATGTATGAGCAGGGGGGTCAATTGGTGCTTCCGCCGGCGAGCATGACGCTGATGTCCACGCTCTGCATGCCAAGATAGGAGGCCAGGAGCTTGTCGACGAGGCATCCCCGATATGTGACTATCCCGGCCTGGACACCCTCGGAGGTGGATAGCATCCCCTCGAAGTTGCCTTTGAGCATCATCTCGCCGAAGAAGTTGACCAGCACGTTGGAGATGGCCATGGCCACCGTGCGGGGCACCGACACGGCGGGATGGGCGTCCTTGAAGTCGAGCTCGTAGACGTTGGGCTTCATTATGGCGCGCAGGCTTGTGGGAATCTCGAAGGGGCGGGTGGTGGTGCCCATGAAGATGACGTCGGCGGTGCGCATCTTGTTGCTGAGCACCTTGGGGTGGATGGCGAGGGTGGTGAGGTTGGGGCCGCAGATCTGCTGTGTGCGCTGCAGGGCGGAGATGTCGTTGTTGAGCACCGTGACGTGTGCCCCTGCGGCCAGGGATGCGAGGGCTGCCGACTCGACGTCGACCCCTTCGCCGAAGATGAGCACCTCGCAGGGGTTGATGCCGGCCACGCCAGCGAGGAGGACCCCCTTGCCTCCGCCGAGGTAGGAGAGGTGTTCCTGGGCGTACATCACGGCGGCGCGGCCGTCGATCTCGTCGATGATGTTGGCGAAGACCTGCTCGTCGTTATGGCTGTACATGTTGTCGAGGCATCCCATGGTGACGCGCTGCTCCAGGAGGGCCTGTATCAGGCCGGGGTTGATGAGTTCGGTGTCCATCATGCAGAGCATCGTGGCCCCGGGGCGCATGCGGCGCACGTCCACGGCGCGCAGGGGTGCGTAGGAGAGCACCACGCCGGCCTTAAGCACTTCGTCGCGCGACATTATCTTGACGCCGTATTCGGCGTATGCGGCGTCGCTGAAGCTGACGTCCACTCCAGCGCCGGCCTCCATGGCTATGACATGTCCGGAGGCGGTGAGCATGCCGCAGGCTTCGGGGGTGAGCAGCACGCGGGTCTCGTCGCTGTCGTCGTAGTTGGCCACCATCCCGATGTAGGGGAAGCGGTTGTGGTCTACCTCAGTCTCGGCTAAAAGCTGGGTCTCCGGGGTGAGTGTCTTGTCGTGGTCCATGGTCGGTCAGATAGATATGGAGTGGTTGTTGAATTTTCAATACGAAGTGCAAATTTAGCAAAAATCCCTTTCACGCAAAATCTTTTTGGTCTAAAATCGCACCAAATGCCACTTCCGGGCCCCGGACGGCGCCTGAATGCGGTCTCAGGCCAGGGGGGGATAGAGCGATAGGAAGCGCCTGACGGAGGAGTGGATCTGGCGGGCGTCCTCGAGCTCGTCGCCGGCGAAGGTGATGTCGGCGCGGTCGTACCAGGGGGCGCGCTGCCGCTGGTGGGCGATGACGAAGTCGCGCAGCTCGGAGGGGGTTTTGCCGTTGACCAGAGGGCGACGCGAGCCTCCGGCGATGAGTCGCTCCACGAGGCGTTCGGGGGTGGCCGTGAGGCAGACCGTGACCCCGTGTGAGAGCATGTAGTCCATGTTGGAGCCGAAGCAGGGGGTGCCTCCGCCGCAGGCCACCACCACGTCCTGCATCTCTCCGACCTCGCGCAGCATGGCGCTCTCGATGTCGCGGAATCCCTCCTCGCCCCGCTCTGCGAAGAGGCGCGACACGGTGGTGTGCCACCGCTGCTCGATTAGGAAATCGAGGTCGATGAAATCGCGGCCTGTGGCGCGGGCAAGCGCGCGCCCGAAGGTGGTCTTGCCTGTGGCCATGTAGCCTATGAGGAATATTGGGAAGCGGGGGGGCATAGTGGGATTTTTGGGAGGGGTGGGAAGATTGGGAGTGATGGGAGGATTGGGAGGGGGAGGGACGGGGTCACTGAAGCTCGGCGTCGGTGTGGCCCAGGGCGTGCCACTGCTGGCGGGTGCGTTTCCATCGGCGGTGGCTCCAGAGCCACATGGCCGGGGAGCGGTGTATGCTCTGCGCCAGGAGCTGGTAGTAGCGGTCGGTGATGAAGTTGGGGGGAGTGTCGGCGGCATGGGATGCAATCTCCACAAACCTCACATGATAGAATCCACGCCGTGGGCGGGTCACGTCAAGATAGAAGGTCGCGGTGTCGAGCTTGCGGGCTATGCGCTCGGCGCCGGTGAAGACGGGGGTGTCGTGGTGCAGGAAGTCGACCCAGTGATGGATGGAGTTCCAGTTGGGGGTCTGGTCGGCGATGTATCCGACCATCGACTGGAGGTGTTCCTGGCGGTTCCATCTGAGCAGCACGCGCAGGGTGTCGTTCATGGGGATGTTATGGGCGCCGAAGCGTGAGCGGATATGGAGGAAGAGCTTGTTGAAGGCCTTGTTTTCGAGAGGGTGGTAGACCTGGCCGCACATGACGCCGGCGCCGGAGCGTCCTTCCTGCCCGTAGGTCATGGGCATCGAGGAGATCCATTCCCAGTTGCCGTAATGACCCAGGAAGAGGCTCACCGAGCGGCCTTGCCGGAGCTGGTCTCGCAGCTCCTCGTCGTGGCTGAAGATCAGGCGGCGCGCCATCTCCTTTCGGGAGATGGTGAGGAGCTTCAGGGTCTCCACCCCATAGTCGGCGAGCCAGGAATAGAAGTCGTGGACCGTGCGGGCCTGCTGCTCCGCGGAGAGCTCGGGTAGGGCCGAGGCGATGTTTTCCTCCACCACGCGCCGGCGGTACTTCACGACATCGCGGGCGAGCCAGGCCAGGAAATCGCTGAAGAGATACAGCACCCCCAGCGACAGGAGCGACAGGGGGGTGAGAACACCCCGCAGGAGCAGATACAGTAGTTGGTCGATGAAACTCATAACGGATGCAAAAATAGAAAAAAATCCTAAGATTCTTGTCGGGTCCTGGGAAAAAAGGTATTGTTACGAGGACGGGATAGGAGGATAGGCGTTGCAGTGTTGACAAGTTTTTAGTAATTTTGTCGCCTGAAAAAGGCATGCCTTAAGTTTGAGAGTGCCTTTGAGCCAGCTGAGAGTGTAACGTACAGGTAAGAGAGAGAAAGAGAAAGAAAAGATATATGAGCGAGCTGAAACGCTTGATGGTCATCATCAACCCGATCTCGGGCACCGCCTCCAAGCATGGGGTGGCCACTGTCGTGGGCGAGGAAGCCCGGAAATATGGTTTCGTCACGGACATACGCTACACAGGAGGCCCGGGCGACGCCACAAGACTGGCACAGGAGGCTGTGCGCATGGGCTACTACGGCGTGCTGGCCTGCGGCGGCGACGGCACGGTCAACGAATCGGCCAAAGGCGTCTGCGGCTCCCGCGTGGCCCTGGGCATCATACCCATGGGCTCCGGCAACGGCCTGGCACGCCATCTCAACATCCCCATCACCGTGCGCGGCGCCCTGCGCGTCATCGGCGAGGACCGCGTGCTCGACTGCGACTACGCCACGGCCAACGACCAGCCCTTCTTCTGCGCCTTTGGGGTGGGATTCGACGCCCAGGTGACCGACAAGTTCAACCGCCAGTCGCGCCGCGGCCTGACACAATATGTGCAGACCACCCTCGACGAGTTTGCCAAATACCAGTCGGAGCAATACATCATCGTGGCCAACGGCCAGGTCATCACCGAGCAGGCGCTGCTCGTGGCCTGCTGCAACGCCTCCCAGTATGGCAACAACGCCTACATCGCTCCCGAAGCATCGATCAAGGACGGCCTTCTTGACATCACCATAATCCACAAGGGGAATCCCCTGCAACTCTGCCTGGCGGGCCTGGACGTGCTGACCGGCTTCGTGGGCCACACGGCCAACGCAGCCACGCTCCGCGCCAGCGAGCTGACCATCATCAGGCGAACCCCGGGCCTGGTGCACCTCGACGGCGAACCCGGCTCAATGGGCACGCGCATCGACATCAAGTGCCATCACGGGCGACTGCGCCTCTTCACCACGGCCCGCAAGAGCCAGTACCGCACGTGGCTCTCGCCCAAGATCCCGATCCTATCCCCGCTGGTGCTCTCCGTGCAGGACCTGGGCTACAAGATCACCAACCTCCTCCAGAAATAACCTCTATCTTCTGACGTCTGACCTATGACCTCTGACGTCTGACCTATCACATGAAGTGCCCTGAAAGCTTGTAGGTCTCCTCGCGCAGGTAGCGCCCCAGGGCGTCGGCATCCCCATTGAAGCGTGCCTGCTCCTCCACCGATATGGGGCGCCCGACGGAGATGACCACCGGCTTGTGACGCTTGCTGAAGAGCTCGCGCGGAAGCATCAGCGAGCGCAAAGGCCAGCAGGCATGGCCGAGGAAGTTGAAAAACCACCGGTTGTTGCCATGGAAATAGATGGGTATGACGGGCACCTTGGCGCGGGCTATGATCTGAAGCACCGAAGGCTGCCAGGGACGATCCACGAGAAAGCCGCTGCGGTCGGTCTTGCTCATCGCCCCTGCGGGGAAGAATCCCACAGGATGGCCGTCCTTGAGGCGGCGCAGGGCCTCGCGTATGCCATGCACCGATACGCGCCGCTTGTCGGCGTCGGAGGAGGCGCTCTGGTCGACGGCTATGAAGTTGGGGCGCATGGCCGTGATGCGGCCCAGGATCATGTTGACCATCACCTTGTAGTCGGGACGGTAGCGTGTCACGAGGTCAATCAGGGCTATGCCGTCAAGGGAGCCGAAGGGGTGGTTGCTGACCGTGATGAAGGCCCCTCCATCCTTGAACTCCCTCAGATACTCCTCGCCCGTGACCTGCAACGGGGTGTCAAACTCGTCCTCGATCAGATGGCGGGCGAATTCCGGGCCCGGCGTCGAGCACCAGGCGCCATGAATGCGGTTGACCTCGTCGATGCGGAAGAGGCGCATGAAGGCCTCGACCAGCTTGGGATGGCCGTCAAGCTTGGGCACCATCTTGCGGATGTCGTCATAGTTCATCACGTCCGGGCGCACTTCGCTCATGTCGATGGGGTCCGCTTTTATCTCGAGGGCGTTGTCACGCTTTTCTGTATTCTCTGCCATGGTATGGGTTCTTTAGACAAGGATTGGGGAGGGTCACATTCCGTAGGCCGTCCCAGATATATAACGTTTGTAGGCCTCCATGAAGCGGCGGAAACCCGCAAATCGCATCAGCACGTATTCAAAGAGCAGGAACCCCGCCAGCGCGCACCCTATGCCCCCCAGGACATCGAGGATGTAGTGGTGTGAGGTGTAGACGGCCGTAAACCATATCCCCAGCGTCACGATTCCCAGCAGGAGGGTCCATCCCCAAGGCACGCGGGCCCTCACCGCGTAGATGAAGGCCACGAAAGTGTAGGCCGAATGTAGCGAGGGCATGGCGGCGAAGACATTGGAGTTGCGGGCGTAGAGGGCGTCGAAGATTCCCAGGCCCGTCATGCGGTCGAAGGCGCCGAGGCCGGCCACGTCGCCGGGGGTGCCTGGCACGGCATCGAAGCCGTGCAGGGCGACATACCACGGCGGGGCGGCCGGATGCACGTAGTAGAGGGTGAAGCCGATGAGGTTGACCAGCAGGAAGACCAGCGCGAAGTGCAGATAGGGGGAGCGGCGGCCGCTGAAATACATCCACAGTCCGAAGATGATCGGCAGCGGCACCCAGCACAGGTAGAAGACGCCGGCCATGAAGTCCATGGCCGGGGCGCGGTGAAGCGACCAGAACTCGTTGGGGGTCAGGCGCCCCAAGGCGCCGCCATCGATGCCGAAGAGTCCCTTCTCCGTCTCGTAGAGGCCGCGCACGTCGACAGGGTTGACCTCGTAGTTGGGCAGCAGGTTCATCCAGTCGTATGACACCCCGAAGACGATGAAGGGGAGGATGGCCACGGTCAGCCGGCGCGTGGCCGGCACGGCGAAGTATAGGCCCGCTATCAGGAGGGCCATCACCACATGCTCGGGGCGGAATCCGATGAAGAGGACGGTGACGCAGAGCCAGAGGGCCAGGGCGCAGAGGCACCACAGGGTCTCGCGCAGGGTCGGCGATTGGTAGCGCAGTCTCATTTGCGGCGCGAGAGCTGGGCCTTGACGTGGGCTATTCGCGCGAAGGCCGTGAGGTTGGCGAAGACGGCAATGATCCAGACGGCGTATATCATCGGCAGCTCGGCCCACTGCACGCCGCACTGGCCGAGTATGCCGGTCAGGATGGTGCCGAGGGCGGTGACGACCACGCGCTCGGGGCGCTGCATGAATCCGACCTTGCACTCAAGGTCGAGCCCCTCGGCGCGGGCCCTGACGTAGCTCACCATAATGGAGCCCACGATGGCCAGGAAGGTGACAAGCGAGGAGCCCAGGCGCCCGGCCTGGATGAAGAAGTAGGCTATGCCGCCGAGGGTGAAGAGCTCGCAGTAGCGGTCGAGCACCGAGTCGTACATGGCCCCGAAGGTGGAGGCCATGTTGCCCAGGCGGGCCACCTGGCCGTCAAGCATGTCGAAGAGGGAGAAGCCGATGATCAGGCCTCCGGCCCATGTCACCAGGCTCCAGGGCACCTCCCCGGTCAGACCGGTGCGGTATCCGGCCACCACGAGCAGGGCGGCGGCGGCGATGTTGCCGAGCAGGCCGATGGTGGTCACCATGTTGGGGGTGATGCCGATGGCTATCATCAGGCGCACCAGGGGGTTGATGACCACGTAGATGCCCTGTTGGAGAGAGTCGCGTAGGGATTTAGCAGTAGATTTTATGTCCATGACCTATGGGTGATGAATGTGTGGAGAGGTTTTCAGGTTAGTCGGCTGGCCCTGTGCCCTTCTGGAAGGTGAGGAGGTTGACCAGGCGTATGGCGTAGGGGTCGAAGGCGTTGTTGCGGTAGACGAAATAGCGCTGGAGCAGGAAGTTCCAGGCCCAGGAGACGATGAGTGAGGTGGCCAGGCGGGCGGCGGCGAAATATCCGTCGGGGCGGAAACCCAACTCTTCGAGCCAGGTCCAGTGCTGGAGCAGGAGGTAGAGGGCGTGGGTGCCGTAGGCGTTGAGCAGCAGGCTGCCGATCCAGACCAGGATATACTTCACGGCGACGGCCTTCCAGGGACATCCGGCGGCATGGAAGGTGAAGCGGTAGTTGATGATGCAGTTGAGCACTCCTCCGGCGAACGCTCCCGTGGCCGTGGCCCACCAGGGAGAGAAGCCGGCCCAGGCGAAGAGTGCGAAGCTCAGGCCCATGTCGAGCCAGGAGGCCGCCTGGCTCGACACTATGGAGCGCAGGAAGGTGAAGACGAGCGAGTCGCTGTGCAGGATCTTGTCGGCCACGGGGTTTTCCGCCACGCGTTCGGAGGCCTTGTGCAGGCGCTCCTTCAGGGAGGATTGGGGGGAGGTGCTCATGCTATGGCCCAGTTGAGTATCATTAGCAGGACAGCCGAATAGACGGCCGCCAGGATGTCGTCGGCCATCATGCCGTAGCCGCCCGGCAGCTTCTCCATCGAGCGGATGCCGAGGGGCTTGAAGATGTCGAAGAAGCGGAAGAGGGCCAGCGCCACCAGGATCTCCCACCACGGGCAGGCGTGGACGCCGGCGCTCAGGGGGAGGAGCGTGATCCACTGCCCGACGGTCTCGTCGGCGCAGGCCGCCACGGGGTCGGGGCCCCAGTATTTCTCGGACTCGGTGCTGGCCCAGGTGCCGGCCCATGTCAGCAGGATGGTGGCCCCCAGGGTCACGCCGAATGTCACCCACATCGAGGCCCACAGGTAGAGGGGGAGCCAGAGCAGGATGGCCAGCAGGGCGCCCCAGGTGCCTGGGGCCACTGGCAGGAAGCCCACCCCGAGGGAGGTGGCGACGAGCTTGGGAAGCAGCGGGAAGGGCTTCCCGGCTATGTTTACCGGTCTTCGCGACTTCATAATGCGGTGTCTGGGATAGTTAACTCGCAAAATTACAAAAAAATCCCGTAGCAATCCCCATTCAGCCCCAAAAAGATGGTTTTTGGGCCTCCATTTTGGGGAGTCACGAAAATTTTTTGTAAGTTTGCACTCATAAGCACATTCTCCCTTCCAGCACGCATGAAAAGATTCACTCTTTCGATACTCATGGCCATCATCACCGCCACGCTATTCGGCGCCTCGAAGGCCCCGATGATCACCAATGTCGAGCCTCCCTACTGGTGGGTGGGCATGAAGAACGACACCCTGCAGCTCCTTCTCACCGGCCCCGGGCTGGGGGCCTCGACGGTCAGCGTCGACTATCCGGGGGTGGCAATCGCGAGCCAGCCCGCGCTTGACAGCGACAACTACAAGATGCTCTATCTCACCATCTCGCCCGACACGAAGCCGGGGAAGGTGCCCTTCAAGATCACGCTGGGGCGCCGCAGCCAGACGTTGCGATACGAGCTGAAGAGGCGCGAGCGGAGCGCCGAGTCGCACACCGGCTTCACGGCCGCCGACGTGCTCTACCTGCTCATGCCCGACCGCTTCGCCTCGGGGCGCGACGCAAAGGCCCAGGCCAAGGCCCTCGAGGGCCTCGACTTCCCCGTGGGCATCGACCGCACCGACCCCAACGCCCGCCACGGCGGCGACCTGCGCGGCCTGGAGAAGCGCCTCGACTATCTCGACTCCCTGGGAGTCACGGCCCTCTGGGTGTGCCCCGTGCTCGAAAACGACATGCCCGGCGGCGCATACCACGGATACGCCACCACAAACTACTACCGCATCGACCCCCGCTTCGGCACCAACGAGGAGTGGCGCCACCTCATCGACGAGGCGCACGCCAAGGGCCTGAAGGTGGTCATGGACATGATCTTCAACCACTCCGGGGTCAACCATCCCTGGATGAAGGACATGCCCACCCGGGACTGGTACAACCACCCCGAGGGGGACGTGCTCACCAATTTCCGCCTCTCCACGGTGCACGACCCCTACGTCTCCGACTACGACCTGGACCATACGGTGAACGGATGGTTCGTCCCCGGGATGCCCGACCTCAACCAGCGCAACGAGCACCTGATGAAGTATCTGACGCAGAACTCCCTGTGGTGGATCGAAAGCTCGGGCATCGACGGCATACGCATGGACACCTACCCATACGCCGACATGAAGGGGATGGCGCAGTGGGCCCAGGACGTGCTGACGGAATATCCCAACTTCAACATCGTCGGCGAATGCTGGTACGGCAACGAGGCGGGCGGGGCCTACTGGCAGAAGGGCAACAAGATGAACCCCGTCGAGACCAACCTCCCCACCGTCATGGACTTCAAGCTCTCAATCGACGGCCACAAGATGTTTGACGCCCAGACAGACCCCTGGAACGGCCTGAACCATCTCTACGACCACCTCGCCCTGGACTATCTATATCCCGACCCGCAGCGCATCCTGACCTTCCTCGACAATCACGACACAGACCGCTTCCTGCTGGAGGAGCCGGAGGACCTGGGCGTCTGGAAACAGGCCCTCACCTTCCTGCTCACCTCGCGCGGCATCCCGCAGATATACTACGGCACGGAGCTGCTGATGAACGGCTCCAAGGAGGGCTCCGACGGCTTCGTGCGCCTCGACATGCCGGGGGGCTTCCCGGGCGACAAGACCGACGCCTTCACCCGCCAGGGGCGCACCGCGCTGCAGAACGAGGCCTGGGACTACCTGAGCCGCCTCCTGCAGTGGCGCCGTGGCGAAGCCAACGATGTCATAGCCAAGGGCTCGCTGAAGCATTTCATGCCCCAGAACGGCATCTACGCCTATGAGCGACGCCTGGGCGACAAGCAGGTGGTCGTGCTACTGAACGGCAACGACTCCCCGCTGACCGTCACCATGGAGCGCACCGCCGAGATACTGCCGGAAGGGGCCACGATGTACGACCTCATCTCGGGCCGCGACGTCACCATCACCCCCTCGATGACATTCGCCCCGCGCCAGGTGATGGTGCTCCAGAACTTCTGACACGACCAAGACCGGAAACATGAAAGACCTGTGGAGTTTTCTGCGCCGTTTCGCGGGGCCATACCGGGGGCTCATCGTCCTCAGCGTGGTCTTCAACCTGCTCACGGCCTTCCTGACCGTCTTCTCCTTCATGCTCATCGTGCCCATCCTGCAGATGCTCTTCGGGCTGAGCCATGACCACTACGAGTACATAGAGCCGGGCACGGCCGCGCTGAAGGATGTCGTCGTCAACAACTTCTACTACTACGTCGACCGCCTCATAGCCTCCCGGGGCCCGTCATACGCCCTGGGCTTCCTGGCCGTGGCGCTGGTGGTGATGACCTTCCTGAAGGTGGGCACGGCCTACCTGAGCGAGTTTTTCACCATCCCGATGCGCAACGGCATCTCGCGCGACATCCGCGACCGCATGTATGCCAAGATCCTGTCGCTTCCGCTCGGGTTCTTCACCAGCGAGCGCAAGGGCGACATCATGGCGCGTCTCTCGGGCGACGTGACGGAGGTCGAGAACTCCGTGCTGGCCAGCATCTACGCCGTCTTCAAGTTTCCGATAATGATAGTGGTCTGCCTGGCCACGATGATCGCCATCAGCTGGCAGCTCACCCTCTTCGTCTTCGTCATGCTCCCGGTCATGGGCTGGATCATGGGGGCGGTGGGCAAGAAGCTGAAGGCGCAGTCGCTCAAGGTGCAGCAGGACTGGGGGCGCGTGCTCAGCACAGCCGAGGAGACCCTGGGAGGGCTGCGCGTGGTCAAGGCCTTCAACGCCGAGCCGCAGATGCTGGCACGTTTCCAGCGCGAGACGGGGCAATACCGCGACGACCTCAACGCCGTGCTGCGCCGCCATGTCCTGGCGCACCCCATGAGCGAGTTCCTGGGCACGATCGCCGTGGCCCTGGTGCTGTGGTTCGGGGGCACGCTGATCCTGTCGGGACACTCCTCGATCGACGCCGCCTCGTTCATCTTCTACCTGACCATCTTCTACAGCATCATCAACCCCGCCAAGGAGCTATCCAAGGTGGGCTACACCATACAGAAGGGAATGGCCTCGCTGACACGCATCGACAAGATCCTGAAGGCCGAAAACCCCATCAAGGACCCAGAGACGCCCGCCCGCATGGAGGAGAACCCCCACGGAGGGGCCATCCGATTCGACCATGTGACGTTTGCCTACGAGGAGGGGCGCCCCGTGCTGCATGACATATGCCTGGACATCAAGCCGGGCCAGACAGTGGCCCTCGTAGGGCAGTCGGGCTCGGGGAAGTCGACCCTGGCCGACCTCATCCCGCGCTTCTACGACGTGCCGCAAGGCAGCGTGGAGGTCAACGGCGCCGACGTGCGCGACCTGCGCGTGCATGACCTGCGCGCACTGATGGGCAACGTCAACCAGGAGGCCATACTATTCAACGACTCTTTCTTCAACAACATAGCCTTCGGCTCCCCGGGCGCCACCCGCGAGGAGGTGGAACGCGCCGCCCGCATCGCCAACGCCCACGACTTCATCATGGACACCCCGGACGGCTACGACACGGAGGTGGGCGACCGGGGCTCCCGCCTGTCCGGCGGCCAGCGCCAGCGCATCAGCATCGCGCGCTCGATACTGAAGAACCCCCACATCCTCATCCTCGACGAGGCCACCTCGGCCCTCGACACCGAGAGCGAGCTGGCCGTGCAGGAAGCCCTGGAGAGGCTTATGCGCGACCGCACGACGGTGGTCATAGCCCACCGCCTGTCGACCATCACGGGCGCCGACCTCATCTGCGTCATGCACGAAGGGCGCATCGTGGAGCGGGGGACCCATGAGGAGCTCATGTCCCTCGGAGGCCACTACCACCGCCTCGTCACCCTTCAGGGCATGGGCCAGGGATAGCCACTAATATTAAAACTATATTGCCACTCACCATTCTGAAAAAAATGACAGAAATCAAGATACTTTGCGGAGCCGGCGAGGAGCGGGCCCGCGAGATAGCGAACCTCTTCAGCGGGGGCAACCGCGTGCATGTGGCCGCCATATCGGGCGATCCGCTCGCCCTTGCGGAGACGCCACAGGGCGCATGGCTGGTGTGCGACAACTGGGAGGCGTCCCTTCCGGAGCAGCTGTCCGAAGTCTTCGACACGCGCATCATACGCCTGGCCCCGGAAAGCCCGGCGCCGGAGGCGGCGGCCTCCATCGTGGCGGCCATACGCCAGGCGCAGGCTCGCGCCCAAGCCACGGAAGAGGCCTGGGCCAACCGCCTGGGGCTGAAGAAGGCCCAGACACCTCCCCCCGTGCCCGACTACGCACGTGTCCAGCCGCAGCCCGAGACCCAGGTTCATGGAGCCTTCACCCAGCCGGCCCCTACGCCTCAGGACCCCCGACGCCGCGCATCCGACCTGAAGCCTATACAGCCCGAAAGCGACGAGCCCCCCATGCCTCCGACCCATCTTGTCTGGGCCGTGGTGATGACCGTGCTATGCTGTCTGCCGGCCGGCGTCGTGGCCATCGTCTTCGCCTCGCAGGTCTCCTCGCGATATTACGCGGGCAACTATGAGGGGGCCAGGCGCTCCTCGGAGCTGGCCGAGATATGGATCATAGTGTCGTTCGTGCTCGGCGTGCTGACCAGCACCCTGTACATGCCAATGGTGATAGCCGGATGGCTGTGAGGCAGGCTCGGGGGCTCTCAAGGGGTGCCCTCGCATTGGGAGCCCCCGTGGCGGTGGCCGCATTCTACTTCATCTTCGACCCCGCCTCGGCATGGTGGATGCCCCGCTGCCCGCTGAAGGCCATGACGGGCCTGCAGTGTCCGGGGTGCGGCTCGCAACGCCTCCTCCACGCCCTGCTCCACGGCGACCTGCAGGGCGCATGGCAGGCCAACGCCCTGCTGTTGCTGTCCATTCCGGGCATCGTCTTCCTCGGATGGCTGGAGCTGCGCCGGGAGCGTCATCCCCGCCTATACGCGCGCATCTACCGCACCCCCTTCATCATCGCCGTCGGAGTAGTGCTTGCAGGGTGGGGGGTGATACGCAATATCGCAGGAATTTAGTCAAGGCATACGCATGATCATAGAGATAGACTCACTGGACACGCCGGGGGTGGAGACATTCTCGGCATTGACTGAAAACCAGCTTCGCATCTCTCGCGAGGGGCGCGAGGGGCTGTTCATCGCCGAAAGCCCGAAGGTGATCCGCGTGGCCCTGGACGCCGGCCTGGAGCCTGTGGCCCTGCTGTGCGAGCGACGTCACCTGAGCGGGGACGCGGCCGACATCCTGGGGCGGCTCGATGCCGAGGTGCCTGTCTACACGGGCGACCGGGCACTGCTGGCCTCGCTTACGGGCTACACGCTGACGCGCGGGGTCTTGTGCGCCATGCGTCGCCCCGCGGCTTTGTCGGCCGCGGAGGTATGCCGCGGCGCGAGGCGCGTGGTGGTCATCGACGACGTGAGCGACACCACCAACATCGGCGCCATCTTCCGCTCGGCGGCCGCCTTGGGCGTGGACGCGGTGCTGCTCGGCCCCACGGCCTGCGACCCCCTAAACCGACGCGCGGTCCGAGTGTCGATGGGGACGGTCTTTCTCGTGCCCTGGGCGCGCCTGGAGGGTGGGCCGGAGGAGTTGAGGGGCCTTGGCTTCAAGACAGCGGCCATGGCCCTGCGCGACGACTCGGTCTCGCTCGACGATCCCCTGCTCAAAGGCGAGGGGCGCCTGGCGCTCATAATGGGCACCGAGGGTGAGGGGCTGCCGCAGGCCACAATCGACGCCTGCGACTACACCGTGCGCATCCCAATGGCCCACGGCGTCGACTCCCTCAACGTGGCCGCAGCAGCAGCCGTCGCCTGCTGGGAGCTCCGTCCCCGACCAACCTAATTGCCAGGGGAAAAAATTGCCTATTTCAACCAATTTTGTTAACTTTGCGTCCACAAGCGTTTCATACCCACTCATCCACAAATGGCAAGCATAAGAGTAAAATCAATAGGCCCCCTGCAAGACACTGGAGTCATCGAGCTGCGCACCTTCAATGTGTTCATAGGCAAGCAGAGCACCGGTAAAAGCACTCTTCTGAAAATTATGAGCCATTGCCGATGGGTGGAAAAGCTGATGTGTGTCGGCAAGCCCAGGAATGGCCGGGGCGTGCGTTATGCCTACACCCACTACTATCGGTTTATTCAGGAGCTGATAAAGTTCTACCGGGTTGATCCAAAATTTCTGAGTCCGGAAAGTGAGATATGGTATGAAGGCGATTCTTTCCGCATCATTTTCAAAGGCACTCACAATGCCAATGCCAGAATCGAGCAGATAGAGGGCGCCACCCCCTACAATGCAAAACTATGCTTCATCCCCTCAGAGAGAAACCTCATCTCAGCCATAAGGGATATCGAATCGTGGTATAGGCCCAAAGACTTCGATGTGCTCTTCAACTTCATCTTTGAGTGGGACGAAGTAAGGGACACCTATACCCCTGCAAACGCACTGCCGCTCGTGGTTACACCAAATGTGGAGTATTTCTACGACAAGAACAGGGGGGAGCAGCTACGTCTTACGGATAAAGAGAAGGAAATATCGCCTTTCTATGCCTCCAGCGGCATCCAGTCGGCCCTGCCTTTGGAAGTGATGGTTAACGCCCTTGTGAAATCGGTGGGGTCAAAGGCCAATCTCAGCAAGACAGACCTCATGGATATAGTGGCCGCCATCCTGAAGGAGGACAAGTCATTCTCAAAAGATTCCATCGAGACGAATATCTCAGCCAACCTTCTGACATATAAGAGTGCGTCGTTCTTTATCGAGGAACCTGAGCAAAACCTCTTCCCCGAATCGCAGGCCAAGTTGCTGCGCCACATGGTGGGCGCCATAAAACTGGCCAACTCCAAAAGCGACAATCCTCGCAGCTCCATATCCATAGCCACCCACAGTCCCTACATCCTGTCGGCGCTGAATGTGCTGATGGCTGCCTCCGAAGCCTACGAGAAAGACCCCGCGAAGACCATCGGCATAGTGCCGGATCAATTCATTTTGCCTCGCGGGGAGGTGGGGGCTTATTGCATATCGGAGGATGGCAAGGTGCAAGACCTGATCAATCCGGATATCTACATGATCGACGGCACATACCTCGACCACGCCTCCCAAAGAGTGGAAGACGATCTTGACCGCCTCAACGACATAATCTGCAGTTGAGATGTCAAAGGCCGATTCCCTTCATAGCATACTGAGCCGGACATATGCTCCGGTCCGCGCATTGGCAGACCGGAGCGAACTGACCCTCAAGGAGGCCCATACGCAGTATTGCCTCAGGTTCCCAGGGAGACGACCTTGTGTATGCTATCGTGTGGACGGCGATATCATCCGGCAAGGCTTGAAATGCGATTTCCTGGTGCTCGCGTCCAAAACTGACGGAATCGGGGGTGAACAGTGGCAAAGCGTATTTGTGGAGCTGAAAGGTACCGATGTGGGGCATGCAATCGACCAATTGGAGGCCACGTTGAAACATCCTGTCTTCAGCCACCCCGGCACAGGTGAGCGGCATGCCAGAGTGGTCGGGAAATCCTTTCCTGCCAGCAAGAACAATCCCAGATTTGAATTGGCCAAACGCAATTTCAAGACCAGATACAAGTGTTCCCTAAAACAGATTTCCTCCGGCAAACCAGACCTCCTGGAATAGAGGGGCAGAAGGAAAGAATGTGATATTTATGATGATTGACATCTTTGTTCCTGATACTTACTATGCCGTCGTGTGGACCATGGCGGCTCTGGCGGTGGTGGTCTTCGTGTCGCTGCAGTTTGTCACCGCAGGATACGGCGTGGCATACACGCGCGCATGGGGCCCCACAGTGCCCAACCGTCTGGGGTGGGTGCTAATGGAGGCCCCGGTCTTCTTCGCCATGCTCCTGCTCTGGCTCGGCTCGCCGCGCCGAGCCGAGGCGCCACTGGCTGTGATGGCCTCCCTCTTCCTTCTGCACTACTTCCAGCGATCGTTCATCTTCCCGCTCCTCATCAAGGGGAAGGGGAAGATGCCTCTCTCGATCATCGCAATGGGCGTGACCTTCAACCTCGTCAACGCCTACATGATCGGCGGATGGCTCTTCTACGTCTCCCCGCCGCAGGCATATCCCCTCTCGTGGCTCTGGAGCCCCTGCTTCATCGCGGGCACGCTGGTATTCTTCGCCGGCATGGCCATCAACATCCATTCCGACAGCATCATCCGCCATCTGCGCCGCCCGGGCGACACGGGCCACTACATCCCACGCGGCGGGATGTTCCGTTACGTGACGTCGGCCAACTACTTCGGGGAGCTCGTGGAATGGTGCGGCTACGCCCTGCTGACATGGTCGCTCGGAGGATGGGTGTTCGCGCTGTGGACATTCGCCAACCTCGCCCCGCGCGCCCGCTCGCTCCACCGCCGCTACGTCGGCGAGTTTGGCGACGCCTACACCTCGCTGCGACGCCGCTACATCCTCCCCTTCATCTATTGACACCCTCCTCTCCCTCCACACATCCATGACACGACTCTTCACCCCGGGGCAGATAGGCCCCGTCACACTACGCAACCGCACCATCCGCTCCGCAGCCTTCGAGGGGATGGGGCGCGACAACGGCCCCACCGACATGCTGCGCGACTACCATTGGAGCGTGGCCGAGGGGGGAGTGGGCATGACCACCCTGGCCTATGCCGGCATCTGCCGCTCGGCCCTCTCCTTCGACACCCAGCTCTGGCTGCGCCCCGAGATCGTGCCCCAGCTGCGCGAGATCACCGACGGCATACACCAGCGCGGGGCCAAGGCCTCGATCCAGATCGGGCATTGCGGCAACATGACCCACATACGCACCGCCGGGGGCATACCCGTCGGTGCCTCCACAGGCTTCAACCTCTATTCGCCCACCATCGTGCGCGGCCTGCGCCCCGACGAGCTTCGGGGCCTGGCCCGCGACTTCGGCGAGGCGGTGCGCGTGGCCCGGCAAGCCGGATTCGACTGCGTGGAGGTCCACGCCGGCCACGGATACCTCATCTCGCAGTTCCTATCCCCATACACCAACCACCGCCGCGACTCCTACGGCGGCTCCCTGCATGACAGGATGCGCTTCATGCACGAATGTCTCGACGATGTGATGAAGGCGGCCGGCAGCGACATGGGGGTGCTGGTGAAGACCAACATGCGCGACGGCTTCAAGGGGGGTCTGGGGCTGGAGGAGTGTCTTGAGGTGGCCCGCGCCATCGAGCAGCACGACGTGCACGCGCTGGTGCTCTCCGGAGGGTTCGTAAGCAAGGCCCCCATGTACGTCATGCGCGGGGAGATGCCCATCTACTCCATGACCCACTACATGAAGCAATGGTGGCTGAAATACGGCGTTCGGATGTTCGGGGGGCTGATGATACGCAAGGAGCCTTTCCGCCCGCTCTATTTCCTGGAGGACGCAAGGGAGTTTCGCAAGGCTCTCAAGATGCCTCTGGTCTATGTCGGCGGCGTCGTCGACGGCCCCGGCGCCCGCAAGGTCGTCGACGAGGGGTTCGAGTTCGTGCAGATGGGGCGGGCCCTGCTCAACGAGCCTGACTTCGTCAGCCGCATACAGGCCGAGGAGACACACCGCTGCGGATGCGACCACGTCAACTACTGCATAGCGCGCATGTACTCGCGCGAGATGGCATGCCATCATCACCTCACCGACCTCCCTCGCGGCATCCGGCGCGAGATCGAGGCCATCAAACGCCGCGACGCCCGATGAGCAAGACCGCCGACACGCATGCCACGACGCCCACCCACGGAGGCGTGGCCGTAGTCACAGGTGCCGACGGAGGCATCGGCATGGAGTTCTGCCGCGCCCTGGCGCGCCGAGGCTACTCGCTTGTGATGGTCAGCGACCGCACCGACTCGCTGCGCGAGAGCGCGGCCCGCATAGGCGCGGAGTACAGATGCCAGACATGGCCACTGACCCTCGACCTCACAGCCCCCGACGCGCCGGAAAGGCTCTGGGATTTCCTGGTCAACCGCGACCTGGCAGACCGCACCGAGGTGCTGGTCAACAACGCCGGCGTCTTCTCCTTCGACTACCTGACGCTGACATCGCCGAGGCGCATCAACCTCTTCGTGGACCTTCACGTGCGCGCCGTGGCGCAGATGTGCCGTCTCTTCGGGGAGTGGTTCGCCACGCGTCGGCGCGGCTACATACTCAACATGTCGTCCATGTCGTGCTGGATGCCGATGCCGGGCCTGGCCCTCTACGCCTCCACCAAGGCCTTCATGCGCGTCTTCTCGCGCTCCCTGGCCCTGGAGCTCCAGGACAGCGGCGTGAAGGTGATGGTGGCCACCCCCGGCGGCATAGCCACGACCCTCTTCGGCCTTCCCCCGCGCCTGATGAAGCTGGCCCTGCGCCTGCACGCCGTGGCTCCCCCCGACCGATTCGCCGAGCAGGCCGTCAGACGCCTCTTCAAGGGGAGACACCAGTACATCAACGGCCTTCTCAACCGCATCTCCATCGTGGCCGTGGGCTCCACCCCGCGCTGGATGCGGATGCAGGTGAAACGCCGCCTGCTCGACAAGGACATACGCCGCCCCTGACCCCCCGCATCCCAACGATGACAATGCGCCATCTCAGCGACATCCACCGCCTGCCGGAACGCCTCTCCGTGCTGCTCGCCGGAGCGGCGGCCTTCATCACGTACCTGCTCACCACCGAGCGGGGCGTCGCGCTGTGGGACTGTCCCGAATACGTCACCACGGCCCTACGCCTGGAGATAGGGCATCCCCCCGGCAACCCCCTCTGGATGCTCTTCCACCGCGTCGTGGCCACCTTCGCACCGGGGCGCGAGGCATGGGCCATCAACGTCTGCTCAGTCCTCTTCATGGCCCTCGGCGTGGCGCTTCTGTGCGCCGTGACGCTCCAGGCCTGCCGCCTGGTGTGGGGCGCCACGATGCGCCGGTCGAGATGCGCCAGGCTGACAGGATGCCTGGCGGCCTGGGGGGGGAGCATGACCTTCGCCTGGTGCGACTCGGCATGGTTCTCGGCAGTGGAGGCGGAGGTCTACGCCATGTCGCTCTTCCTGACCGCCCTCTGCGTCTGGCTCATGGTGGGATGGCTCTCGATGACAGACCCTGGCGCCCGACAGCGACGCCTCGTGCTCATAGCCTACCTCACGGGACTCTCCATCGGAGTGCACCAGCTCAACCTGCTCTGCCTCCCGGCCTTGGCGCTGATATGGGCCTACGGGCATCGTCCCCGCCGCTCCTGCCGCCTGGCGGGATGGATCGCCATCGGTGGAGGATGCGTGCTTGTGGCCCTGCTCCTGATAGGTATGATGCCTCTGACGGCCCGTTTCTCAGCCTTGGCAGACCTCTTCGCGGCAAATGTGTTGGGGCTCCCCCTCAATGTCGGCGCAGCCTTGTCGGTGGCGCTGGTGATGGGCGTGGCATGGGCGTTGCCCTGGCTGACGCGTCGCCACCGCCGCCTCTCGCTCCTGTGCTGGATGGGGGCGCTGACCCTGACGGGATACCTCGTATGGCTCGTCATCCCGCTGCGCGCCATGGCCGACCCTACGATGAACCAGGGCGCGCCCTCCGATCCCTTCGCCTTCGCCTCCTATCTGGCACGCGAGCAATACGGCTCCACGCCGCTGCTGCATGGCCCGACCCCATTCAGCCGCCCTCTCTTGCGCGAAGAGGAGGTGCCGACGCCGGAGGGGGACACCGTGATGCGCTATCGGGACTACCTGCGCGAGCCGACGGGGGTGAGGTATGCGCCCCGCACCGCAGGGGCACGCGTGCGCGACCCCTTCGGGATGCTGGCGGAGACCGCCGTTGCCCCTTCAGGCCTCGCCGACTCGGTGACAGGCGGATATGTGGCCTCGGGTGTCGGCTACCGCCTCATCTATCCTCCGGAGCTCAACATGTGGCTTCCGCGCATCACCTCGCATGACCCCGACGACCTTTCCTCCTACGCCGCCTGGGGCGGAATGACCACGGAGACGATGGACTCCGTGGCTGTCTCGCGCACGCTCGACGAGGAGGGGCGCCCGGCTGGATTGAAGGATGCCCGGGGGCTGCGCCATCGCCCCCGCATGCCGCGCCCCACCTATATGCAGAATCTCCGCTATTTCCTCACCTATCAGGTGGGATACATGTATTTCCGCTACCTGATGTGGAACTACTCCGGGCGCCAGAACGACCTCCCATCCACCGGGGAGTCGGACCACGGCAACTTCATCACCGGACTGCCCCTGCTTGACGACGCGATGCTCGGGCCGCAGTCGCTCCTGCCGCCGGAGGCCGGAAGCGGCAACGCCGGCCGCAACCGCTACTACCTGCTCCCCCTGCTGGCGGGCGTCTGCGGATGCGTGGCCCTATGGCGCGCCGGACGGCGTGGGCGCCGCGCCTTGGGGGTGAGCGTGCTGCTCTTCCTGATGACCGGGCTGGCCATCGTGGTCTACCTCAACCAGTCGCCCGGGGAGCCACGCGAACGCGACTACAGTTTCCTGGGCTCCTATTGGGTGTTCTCGTTCTGGATAGGGATCGCCCTCTTCCGCGCCGGGACATGGCGCGGCGGAGCCTATCCGCGCCTGGGCTTGGCCGCGAGATGGTGCGCACGCGTGGCTGCCGTCGCATTGCCGGCGATGATGCTATGCGTCAACCTCGACGACCACGACCGCTCGGGACGCCATGTGACCGAATCCCTGGCCGACAACGTGCTGCTCCCGCTGCCACAGGACGCCATCCTGATAGTGCAGGGCGACAACTACACCTTCCCCCTCTGGCATGCGCAGAACGTGCGCGGAGTGCGCCGCGACGTGGCGGTCATCAACGTCAGCTACCTGACCACTCCATGGTATGCCGAGCAGCTTATGCGTCCCCGCGAAGGGGGCGCTCGCCCATTGGCCTTGGCTGCACGCCCGGGAGACTTCGCCTACGGGCAAATACCTTTCGCCATGATAGGGGAGGGGGAAGCCTCGGGCGCGGCCCCGGAGGCGAGCGAGGCTTTGGCGCGGATGTATGCCGACACGACCGCCGTGCCTCGTCTGGAATCGCCTCGTCTGAGGGTGGGGGAGAGCGTGGTCGACCTCGCCGAAACGATGGGGCGCGCTCCCGGTGGGCGCCTTTCTCTGTCGGAGGTGGTGATGCTCGACCTGATTCTTTCCAACGCCTCCTCCCCCTCCCCACGCCCACTCTATTTCCATCCCCATACCGAAGGGGCCAAGTGGAAGGGCGTACTGAAGTCCCTGCCCGGTTTCGATGCCGTGTCGGGGGCCGAGGATCGCCGGCGTAGGGCCCTGGCTATGTCGGGGGCCTACATGGAGCCTGGCGCATATCTGGACCCGTACTGCGGCATGATGGTGGGTGGCGAACGTGACGAGATGCTGGACGTGGCTCTGGAAATGGAATCCTGCGGACGTCTCGACGAGGCGGCGCTTCTTGCCGAGCGCGCCTTGGGTCACTGCCCGCCTGAGACATGGCCCTTCCAGCCGAAGGTGCGTGACGGCGCGGTGCGCTACACGGGCCTGGAGACGGCACGCCTCCTCCTGCAGTATGGAGACTCCGCCCAACGAGCCCGTGGCGCCGCCCTGCTTCGCGAGGAGACGCGCCGTCATGAAGCCTGGGAAACGTATTGGCGCGCCCTCACCCCATCGCGCCGGGCCACTCTCTCGCCCCGCGCCGTCAACATGGCCGCGGGCGCCCCCCGGGCCCGTGCCCTGCACTCCCTCCTGCACGGGGCAGAGCGGAAGCCATAGGACCGGAACCATTTGCCTCTCCCAGCCGTTCAACCCTATATAAAAGACAATGATTATGAAAGTGCTCAACACCCTTCCGGCGGAGATGCTCGAAAACCCCGCCCTCCAGAACATTCTCACCCGCGTCAGCGTGCGCCGCTTCTCCGACGCCTCCGTCACGGACGCCCAAATCTCCGCCATCCTTCATGCGGCGATGGCCGCACCCTCGGGGGTCAACAAGCAGCCTTGGGAACTGGTGGTGGTCGATGACCGCGACCTGCTCCGGCAGTTGGCCGACGCCCTTCCCTATGCCAAGATGACAGCCGACGCGCCTGTGGCAATCGTGGTTTGCGGCAACCGCGACCGCTTCCTCCCCGATGCGGATGAAAACCTCTGGGAGCAGGATTGCTCGGCCGTGTCCGAAAACATCCTCCTGGCGGCCCACGCCCTGGGGCTCGGGGGCGTCTGGACATGCCTGTACCCGCATGACGACCGCATCGACCCGGTGAAGAGAATCCTGGACCTCGACGACCGTCTCGTGCCCTTCAACCTCATCCCCGTGGGCCATCCCCTCGCAGACCACGCCCCCATGGACAAGTGGCATCCCGACCGCATCCACTTCAACCGTCTCTGATGGCCGCTTCATAAGGATATATTTGGTGTTCTCAGGAAAAAGTGGTAACTTTACAGCATAGTTATCCCTCGTATAATTATCCGTCATCCAATAACAGCAATATCCTAAAACCTGTACATCGACATGCCCAAGGCCCGATTGACCATAGAGAAGTTGCGCGGTATGCGCGAAAGTGAGGATCATGTGGAGTTCAAACGTTGCCAGCAGGGCAATCTGTCTTTCAACGGTGCTGACAAGACAAAGCCATCTGATAGGCGCAAGTGCATACTTGGGTACGTGGTGGCTCTGTCAAATGCGGGAGGAGGGTATCTTGTCATGGGAATGGAGGATGCTTTTCCTCATAAGGTGGTGGGGACGCGTCAAAGTGAAAATGCTCTCGGGAAATTAGAAAACGACATTTACAATGCTCTGCAAATTCCCGTGAAAGCATATGAGCTTTTCGATGAGAACGGCTTGCGTGTTGTGGTGATTGAGATCCCACCCCATCCTCTGGGAAAAGTTCATAAATTCGAAGACGTGGCACTGTGGCGATCAGGTGAGGAATTGAAACCCATGCCAGACAAAGTTCTGTTTTCTATTTTACAAGAAACCGACCCTGACTATTCCCAGGTAATTTGCGAGGGAGTGACATTGCAAGACCTCGATGAGGAAGCCATCGGGATACTCAAGGAAAAGTATGCCAGAAAACAGAAAAACCCCACCTTCACCTCCTTATCCAATTACCAGGCATTGAATGACCTAAAGCTAATGAATGGCCACAAAGTCACAAATGCCGCCGTACTCTTAGTGGGAAAGAGGGAGATAATCGAAAGGCACTTCCCCCAAGCCAAGGTACAACTTGAATTCAGAGTTACGGAGGGGCAGGAGCGATTTGACAAGAGAATGTCCTTTCTTTCACCCTTCTATATCCTAATAGACCAACTTTGGAAAGCCATAGATGACAGGAATGGCAATGTCCCGGTCCAGGAGGGTGCCTACATGTTTGACATTCCTTTTTTCAATGAGGAAGTGATCCGAGAAGTCATTAACAATGCTTTCGTACACCGTGACTATCGGTTGCAAAGCGAGATCGTCATTAAGCAGTATCCGACCAAGCTGATAGTGGTGAGCCCGGGTGGATTCCCACTTGGGGTCACACTCGAAAACATCCTTACCGTCTCCAGCACTCCGCGCAATAGGCTGCTAGCGGACGTCCTTGCTCTTACAGGTATAGTCGAGCGCTCCGGACAAGGAATGGATGTGATATTTCGTCTCACACTATCTGAAGGGAAGCGGCAACCGGATTACACAAAAACGGACGATTACCAAGTGGTGGCAATTCTTTCGGCGAAAGTCAATGACCCGGGATTTTCCATTTTCATCAACAGTATCCAACAAGAATTACCGGAAAATGAAAAATTATCCGTGTTTGACATCCTCACCTTCTGTGACATTAAGGATGGCGTTGCTCCCAAAGATAAGGAAATCGCCAAAAAGCTCTCTTCAATGGGATACCTGGAAAAGAGAGGCCGAACATCCGCCATCCGTTATATCCTCCCCCGCAGATACTATGAGCTGACCAATAATCTCTACGAGTACTCTGAGATCACAGACTGGGATGACCAACAGGTATTGGCAGTCCTGCTTCCATTCTTAACTAAGTATGGAAAAGCCAAGAAAGCAGATATCACAAAGCTGATCGGCTCCCACCTTCCTGACACCCAGCTCCGCAGAATAATTGAGCGTCTCACACGTCCCGGAGGACCGCTTGTGAAAAAGGGTAGAACTATAAACACTGTGTATTCAATCGCACCTTCATTTAAAGACAAGATTGACGTACTGCAGGAAACCACCCGAAATGGTCTGAATCATATCCTGACCACCTACGATAACCATAGTGACTGACTCCTCCGGAAAGTGACGGAAGTTTGTGCGAAAGATAAGGGTCTGACAGTTCAAAAATACCCTCATACTGAGTGATTTTCAAATTATTGGAGTGACTTAACAAATGCCACAACCAGGTACCCATATCATTACCTACTACTGTTGAAGAACGGGGAAATTATATAGAAATGGAGAATTCTGAATACAGGGTGGAGCCGGTGGCGGCCACCCAGGAGGAGGCCCTCGCCCACCTGAAGGCCCTGCCTCCGGGCATCACCTTCATCCACGGCAAGGCGGGATGCGGAAAGACATACCTCATCAGGCAGATCGAGAAGCAGATCGAGGGGTGCCAGGTGCTGGCGCCCACCAACCTCGCCGCCTCCCTCTACAAGTCTGCCCGCACGCTGCATTCCTTCTTCCACTCCTCCTTCGACTCCCTCGACATAGGCGTCCAGGACCCCCGCGGCCTGACCCTCGACCGCCTCGCCGGCATCACGCCTTTGCTCCAGGGGATCCGGATGCTGGTCTTCGACGAGGTGTCGATGATACGCAGCGACACCTTCGAGATGATGCATCGCATATGCTCCATGGCCCTGGGCAACGACGAGCCTTTCGGCGGGATACCGACAGTCGTGGTCGGCGATCTCTTCCAGCTTCCCCCCGTGACCGAGGATCCGGCCATAGACGCCTTCCTGATGCGCGAATATGGCGGCATACACTTCTTCCATAGCCATGTCGTGCAGCAGCACGCCGACTCCATCCGCCTCTTCGAGCTGACGAAGTCATACCGCCAGAAAAACGACCTCGGATACGTGCGCCTGCTCGACGCCTTCCGCTCCCCCCTCTCCCCGGAACGGAAAATGGCACTGCTGGACGCCCTCAACAGCCGTGTGACCGACTCCCTGCCGGACGACGCCATCTATCTGGCCTCCTCCAACGAGCAGGTCAGCCAGGTCAACGCCCGCTGCCTCGACCGCATCCCCTCGCCGCTGCGCACCGTCGACGCCGCATACAAGGCCATGCGCGCCGACGGCTCGGGGTACGTGTCGTTCACCCACTCGGACCTCCCGGTGAGCGAGGACATAGTCCCCCTCGTCGTGCCCTCGCGCATGGAGGGGCGCCTGATGTTCAAGGTCGGCGCCAGGGTCATGCTCTGCAACAGCAACCGCCGCGCCGGATACCTCAACGGCGACTTCGCCGAGATCGTGACCTACGATGGCCGCTCATTCCTGCTCAAGCTGGAGAAGAACGGCAAGCTACTCCGCTTCCCGAGTTTCGACAGCGAACGCCGGCACCGCCGATTCGAGCGCACATATGACGAGGCATCACATAAGCTCAAGAGCGGCCGCCTTCTACAGGAGACCGATCAATACGCCCTGAAGCTCGGATACGCCTTCACCATCCACAAGTCGCAGGGACAGACCTATGACAAGGTCATCCTCGACCTCCACAGCCATATCTTCGCACCCGGGCAGCTCTATGTAGCCCTGAGCCGCGTGAAGTCGATGGAGGGGCTCTATCTCACCCATCCCATAACGTATAGCGACATCATATCCGACGAATCCGTATTCGATTTCCTCAACCGTGTGCGCCTTGCCAACGGCGGCACCCCGCACGGCACCCCTCCCGCACAGGGGCAGGGAGACGGGGGAGCGGCTGGAGAGCCGGAGGCCGATGCCCTGCCCGAAGTGGGGACGGGCGTCAACCCCAGATGTGACGACTTCATCACGTTCGTGCGCCTGCACGAGCCGGAAGACGAGGCCCGGGCCTTCCTATGCCACACCCTCAGGAGCTACCGCACCCTCTTCGCCCACGCCCGCTACGGCATGGCCCACACGGAGCTATTGAAGGTGACCGATCTCATCACCTCCGCCTACGCCACATCGCGCTATGACGAACTTACGCGCCGCATGGGCCTCATGGGCCAGGGGGAGGAGGAGTGCCGCTTTATCCTCAACGCCATCTTCGAGATATACACCGACGTGGTGCGGGGTCCCAGGCGCCAGGTGAGGGTGTCGGCCCACTTCGCCGGCTGACACCTTCCGCAGAGAACCGGGACGCCCTCTCAGCGCATCAGGCGCCTCACAAGGGAGGCGCACAGGTACATCCCCACCATGAGGAGCACGATGGCAGCCGAGGCAGGCACGCCGATGTGGTAGGCCAGCACCAGGCCCCCGACGCATCCCGCAAGCGAGAGCACGCCAGACCATATGAGCAGCGTGCGGTAGCGCCGCGCGAAGACCTCAGCCGTCATCTGCGGCACGGCCAGGAGCGACATCAGGAGCATGATGCCCACCATGCGTATGGCCAGGACGATGGCCACGGCCACAAAGACCGTCATGGCGAAATTGACCGTCCGCACCGGCAGAAGGCGCGTGCGCGCGAAATCCTCGTCGAAGCTCACGGCCAGCACCACGCGGTGCATCAGGGCATAGAACACCCCCAAGGCCACCCCGAACCCCGTGAAGGCCCACAGGTCGGAGCGGGTGATGGTCAGGACGTTGCCGAAGAGGAAGGTGTTCAGCTCCGGCACATACCCCGAGGTCATGAAGATGAAGAGCACGCCCAAGGCCATGCCCAATGCCCATATGACGGCTATGGCTGAGTCCTTGCGCACCCTGCGGCGCGACAGCCAGTCCACTCCCAAGGCCCCTCCCACGGCGAAGAGGGCCGCCATCCCCATCGGGGTGACGCCGAGCCAGTACCCCATGCCAAGGCCCCCGAAGCAGGCGTGGGTGATCCCCCCCGATATGAAGACCATGCGCCGCGTCACGATGTAGGTGCCCACCACGGCACACACCAGCGATATGATGCAGATCCCTATCAGGGCGTTGCGGAAAAACTCGTATTGCAGCAGCTCCGTCATCCTTGCTCCTCCTCCACTTCCTTTACACTCACGGTCACTGTGCCCTCCTCACCCTTCTCGACTGCATATCCCATCTTGGCCAGCTCCTCCCAGTAGCCTGGAAAGGACTTGGCCACACATCCGGCGTCGAGTATGCTCAGGGGATCGCCGCAGGCCGCCAGAGGGGCCAGCGCCATGGCCATGCGGTGGTCGCCGTGCGGGTCGATCTCCACGCACTCCCTCTCAGCGGAGTGAGCAGGTTCGATGCGCTCGCGGTGGCCGCTCCACGACATGGAGTCCTCCTCCACCTTGATTTGGAAACCAAGGCGTCCGAGGTTGTCGGCCAAGGCCGCAAGGCGGTCGCTCTCCTTGAGGCGCAGTATCCCCACGCCCTTGAACTCGAACTTCACACCGCAGCCGCAGGCCATGCAGGCCATGGCCGGCACGAGGTCGGGGGCGTCGGAGAAATCCTCATGCCATGTGCCCCCCACAATCCATTTCAGCACCTTGCGCTCCAGGCGCTCGCTCAGGGCGTCGAAGTCTTCGGTCATCTTGCGCACCCGCGCGTCGCCTTGCCATGACTCCTCGGCAAGCGGGGGCACGAACGCCCAGCGCGGCACGCCATGCCCCTGGCTCCTGAGCACGCGGTCAGCCTCATAGAAGTAGGAGGCGGCGCTCCAGTCCGGCTCCACGGCGAAGGATGCCGGCAGTCGATACCCCGTGCCGCCGACCTCCATCGCGCCCTTCTCCACGCTCCCGGAGACATCCGCTCCCATGGCGCCCATGACATGGGCCGTCATCTCGATATAGGGCTGCGAGGGGGCTTCGGCCCCTATACGCAGGGTCGTGTCCCCATCGCGCACGGGCGCGGAGAGCAGGAGGGCGCTGGCAAACTGCGACGACTCCACCGTGACGCCCGAGTGCGTGACGCCGCGCAGTGTCGTGCCCCGCACGTGCCAGCCGGGTATCCCCCGGGCTGTCTCGGTCTCCATGATCTCCGCCCCGGCGTCGCGCAACGCCTCCACCAGGGGGAGCAGCGGACGCTCCATGAGGCGCGCCGTGCCGCTAAGGATGACGTTGGTGCCCGGCAGGGAGGCGGCGACGGCCAGGGCGAAGCGCAGGGTGGTGCCCCCCTCCCCGACGTCGAGGCGCACGGCCTCCTCCTCGCTGCGCGAGGCCCCGATACCGTCCAGTACGCGCTCCATGGCGCGGGTGTCGTCGCAGGTCGAGAGATTGTGGAGCACGCATGTGCCCCCGCCCAGGAAGTCGCACACCAGCGCGCGCGCCGATATGCTCTTGGAGCCGGGCAGGTGGATGGCCGCCGTGCCGTCCTCTGTCGCCTCATCCTCTGTCGCGGGCTCGGGGAGGGGGCGGGTGCGGCGACTCAGCAGGCAGGCGTCGCCATAGGAGAGGAAGCGGTAATCCCCCGCCAGGGCCTCGCGGTAGATCCTCTTCCACTGGAGGGTGTCCGACTTCGGGTCGGCGTCCCCGTCGAGGAAGGAGGATACAAGCAGCAGCAGCGTCGACTGTGGCTGGTGGAAATTGGTCACCATCGTCGACACTATCCTCCAGCTGAAACCGGGGGCTATCATTATGGCCGTGGAGGCGGTCAGGGGGGCGCCGTCATGGTCGTCGATCCAGGCCAGGAGGGTGTCGAGCGCGCCCAGGGTGTCGACCTCGCGCACGTTCTCTTCATAGGCCGTCCACTGGCCGACGTGCATAGACTCGTCGCCGGCCGCTATCATGGCGCCGAGCACGGGGAGCGACTCGAGAGTGCGCACCGTGGTGGTGCCCACGGCCGTGACGGCGCGACCCGAAGCCACTGCGTCGCGCACGGCCTCCACCGTCCCGCGCTCCACGCTGAAGGTCTCGGTGTGCATCGGATGGGCGCCGATGGTGTCGCTCTTGACGGGCTGGAAGGTACCTGCGCCGACATGCAGCGTCACCTTGCGCACCTCCACATCGCGCCTGCGCAGGGCCTCGAAGAGGGCGGGGGTGAAGTGCAAGCCGGCGGTCGGGGCCGCCACGGAGCCGCTCACGCGGCTGTAGACGGTCTGGTAGTCCTTGCTGTCGCTCTCCTCCGACTCGCGCTGCAGGTAAGGGGGGATCGGGATGTGTCCCGCCGCCTCCACCACGGAGGCGAAGGTCACCTCAGGGTCGTCCCAAGTGAACTCCACCTCCTGCGTGCCCCCTTCGCCACCCAGGCGCCGGGCCCGGACCGTGAGCCTACGGCTTGCGCCCCGGTGCGCACCCGGGTGCGTGCCGTCCTCTCCCCCCTGGCCCGCATCCGCAGGGATGAGGATCTCCCTCTCCAGAGTCTCGCCCGGCTTCCATTTCTTAAGGTTGCCGATCATGCAGTGCCAGACGCAGCGTCCCCGCGTCTGGAAGGTCAGCACATAGTCTTCCGGCTCGCTGGGGGAGAGGAGGAAGACCTCGATGCGGGCCCCCGTGGCGCGATGAAACTCCATGCGGGCGTTGATGACACGGGTCTCGTTGCAGACCATCAGCGAGCCTGCCGGCAGCAGGGAGGGGAGGGCGTTGAAGCGAGTGTGCGTCAGGGCGCCGTCTGGCGCGCTGACGATGAGGCGGCAGGCATCGCGCTCGGCCAGCGGATGCCGGGCGATGCGCTCGTCGGGGAGAGGGTAGTCGAAATCAGTTATCTCTATGTCTTGGACCATAAATTTTTTCAAATCTTTATTTCGCTGATTCATAATGTCTTAATCAAAAATTGCGGAATCGGCGAAAAATTTTTCTACAAAAATAGCAAAAAAAATTTGCACAGACGGAAAATTCGTTATAACTTTGCACTCGCAATCGGGCGATTAGCTCAGCTGGTTTAGAGCGTCTGTCTTACAAACAGAGGGTCTGCGGTTCGAATCCGTAATCGCCCACCGAATCGGAAGCGGCTTAATCGAAAGGTTAAGCCGCTTGTCTTTTTTTCACCGGCGCCTCCCGCGCCCCTCGCGGACAGGGACGGCGCCCATAACGCTAAAACATAACTGACTAAACCAAAACGCTTCTCCGACCTATGAAAGCAAGTACAATCCTCGTCTCGCTGGCGGCCCTCCTGGCCCTCTCCAGCTGCGTGTCAAAGAAGGAGTACGTGGCCCTGCAGGCCAACTACGACGCCCTCCGCACCGACTTCGCCAACACCCAGAAAGACTATTACGACACCCAGTCGGCCCTCACCGAGTGCCAGGCCAGCTCCAAGGCCGTCGGCATCCTGCTCGAAGAGCAGAAGAAGGCCAACGCCGACCTCAAGGCCGGCTACCAGGGCATGAAGAACTCCCTCGACCAGAGCCTCGCCCAGAGCGCACAGGGCAGCGTCAACATCGCCAAGCTCGTCGACGAGATCAACGCCTCCAACCGCTACATCC
>CAZHCM010000011.1:0-30263 GCA_964531005.1 uncultured Sangeribacter sp.
CTTCATCGACGAGATCGACAAGATAGCCCGCAAGAGCGACAACCCCTCCATCACGCGCGACGTCAGCGGCGAGGGCGTGCAGCAGGGGCTGCTCAAGCTCCTGGAGGGCTCGACTGTGCTCGTGCCCCCCAACGGCGGCCGCAAGCACCCCGAGCAGAAGCTCATCCCCGTCGACACGAAGAACATCCTCTTCATCTGCGGCGGGGCCTTCGACGGCATCGAGCGCAAGATAGCCTCGCGCCTCAACACCCACGTCGTCGGCTACGGCCACGACTCGGCCACGAAGAAGGAGCAGCGCGACAACCTGATGCGCTACGTCATGCCGCAGGACCTCAAGTCGTTCGGGCTCATACCCGAGATCATCGGGCGCCTGCCGGTGCTGACGAGCCTGGAGCCGCTCGACCGCGACGCCCTGCGCCGCATCCTGACCGAGCCGCGCAACGCCATCGTGAGACAGTACAAGAAGATGTTCGACATCGACGGCGTCAAGCTCGACTTCACCGACGACGCCCTGGACACCATAGTCGACAAGGCCATCGAGTACAAGCTCGGGGCCCGCGGCCTGCGCTCCATCGTGGAGACGGTGATGGTCGACGCGATGTACGAGGTGCCCTCGACGGGCGAGACGGAGTTCACCGTCACGGGCGACTACGTGAAATCCAAGCTCCGCGACGCCAAGTTCGGGGCCTCGCTCGAGAAGCAGGAGGCCTGAAAAAGCGACATCGCATTGACATAAAAATCCCCATAAAGCGGGGGAGGACACCACATCGGGGCGTCCTCCCCCGCTTTATGCATGGAAAAGATTTGGCATTTGCGAGAAAAATGCTTAACTTTGTGTAAGCATCCGGCGAACTACAGGCGCCGGGGCATGACCAACAATCATCAACATCCCGCTCTTCTCACCTATATGGCCGACAGAAACGAAATCACCGCAGCCCTGAAAAAGTATTTCGGGTTTGAAAACTTCAAAGGCAACCAGCTTCAGATCATCGAGTCCCTCCTGGAGGGGCGCGACGTCTTCGTGCTCATGCCAACGGGCGGGGGCAAGTCGCTGTGCTACCAGCTACCGGCCCTGATGGCCGAGGGGACGGCGGTGGTGATCTCGCCGCTGATCGCGCTGATGAAGAACCAGGTGGACGCCCTCCGGATGCACTGCGGCTACGAGGGGGTGGCCCATTTCCTCAACTCGTCGCTGACCAAGGCTGCGGCCGACAAGGTCAAGGGGGACGTGCTCGCAGGGCGCACGAAGCTGCTGTACGTGGCCCCCGAGTCGCTGGGGAAGCGCGACACGGTGGAGTTCCTGCAGAAGGCCACGATCAGCTTCTATGCCGTCGACGAGGCCCACTGCATCTCGGAGTGGGGCCACGACTTCCGCCCCGAGTACCGCCGCCTGCGCACGATGATGGGGCGCATAGGCTCGCGCCCCGTCATAGCGCTTACGGCCACGGCCACGCCCAAGGTGCAGCACGACATCAAGAAATGCCTCGGGATGACGCGCGCCGAGGTGTACCGCAGCAGTTTCAACCGCCCCAACCTCCACTACGAGGTGCGCCCCAAGACGAGCCACGTCGACGCCGACGTGATTCGCTACATCAAGCAGAACCGCACGAAGTCGGGCATCGTCTACTGCCTCTCGCGCAAGAAGGTGGAGGAGCTGGCCGACCTGCTGACGCTCAACGAGATAAGCTGTCTGCCCTACCATGCCGGGATGGACAGCGTCAAGCGTGCGGCCAACCAGGACGCCTTCCTCCACGAGGAGGTGAAGGTCATCGTGGCCACCATAGCCTTCGGCATGGGCATAGACAAGCCCGACGTGCGCTACGTCATCCACTACGACATCCCCAAGAGCCTTGAGGGATACTACCAGGAGACGGGGCGCGCCGGGCGCGACGGAGGGGAGGGAAGGTGCATAGCCTTCTACTCCCATAAAGACCTATTGAAGCTCGAGAAGCTCATACAGACCAAGAACCCCGTGGAGCAGGAGATCGGGCGCCAGCTTCTGGCCGAGACCGCCAACTACGCCGAGTCGTCGGTGTGCCGGCGCAAGATACTGCTGAACTACTTCGGGGAGGAATATGACCGCGACAACTGCGGCCAATGTGACAATTGCTTAAATCCTAAAAAGACAGTGGAAGCAAAAGACCAGCTTGCCGCGCTCATCGAAACGGTGATGGCGGTGAAAGAGAAATTCAAGCCTGAATACGTGATCCAGGTGGTGGCCGGGCGCAAGACGGACGAGATCCGCGCCAACGGCCATGACCGCCTGGACGTCTTCGGGTCGACACCGGACTGCGACGACCGGTTCCTGGGCGCTGTGGTGCGCCAGGCCGTCATCGCGGGCTATTTGGAACGCGACATCGAGAACTACGGCATCCTGCACGTGACGCCCAAGGGGAAGAAGTATCTCCGGACGCCCCTGTCCTTCAAGGTGTCGGAAGACAACGAATACACCGAGCCCGAGCCCGAGCTGCAGCGCCCCGGCAGCGGGGCCGCCGACCCGGAGCTCTTCAGCATCCTGCAGGACCTGCGCCGCAAGGTGGCGCGCCGCCAGGAGCTGCCCCCCTACGTCATCTTCCAGGACCCCTCGCTGGAGGCCATGGCCACGACCTATCCCGTCACGCAGGCCGAGCTGCTCAACATCCCCGGCGTCGGGGCGGGCAAGGCCAAGAGGTACGGAGACGAGTTCCTGGAGGTGATCCGCCAGCACGTGGAAGCCAACGACATCGTGCGTCCCGAGGACTTCCTGGTGCGCACCGTCGGCAGCAAGAGCAAGACCAAGATCTACCTGATCCAGGGGATCGACCGCCGCATCGACCTCGCCGAGCTGGCAGAGTCGAAGGGCCTGGAGTTCGGCGAGCTGCTCGACGAGCTCGAGGCAATAGTGGACGCAGGGACCAAGATCAACATCAACTACTACCTGGAGGAGATCCTCGACGAAGACCGCGAGGAAGACCTGATGGACTACTTCCGCGAGACCGAGGTCGACGACCTGGAGGCGGCCATACAGGACCTCGGCGAGGAGTATTCCGAGGAGGAGATACGCCTGGTGAGAGTGAAGTTTCTCTCCGAAATGGGCAATTGAGGAGGCCCCTGACGGAGCGGGCAGATAATTTTTCGGCCGCGGCCACGTTAAAAGAAGAAAACATAACTGACACTCATGAAGAATAAAGTGATGGCGGCGGCCGCCGTGTCGGCCTGCGCCTGTCTGGCCTGGGCGGCCAAAGACCCCGTGCTGATGCGGGTGGGAGGCATTGAAGTGCCCAAGTCCGAGTTCGAGTATCTGTATCACAAGAACACCCAGCAGCAGCTCGCTTCGCAGCCCCTCGACGAATACGCCGAGCTCTTCACCGTATATAAGCTCAAAGTGGCCGACGCCCTGGCCGAAGGCAAGGACACCACCGCCTCCTTCAAGAGGGAGATGGCCAAGTACCGCCGCGAGCTGGCTGCCCCCTACGTGGCCGACTCGGCATTCCTGCTCAATCTCGTGCAGGAGGCCTACGACCGCTCGCGCAAGGAGGTCGAGGTCTCGCACATCATGCTGCTCAAGGGGCAGACCCCGGCCCAGGCCAACGCCAGCCGCCAGAAGCTGGACTCCATCCGCTCCATCATCCTGACCGAGGGGCGCGACTTCGCCGAGATGGCACGCGCCTTCTCGCAAGACCGCACCGCCCCCGCCAACGGCGGCTACATGGGCTACATGACGGCCGGCCGTCTCCCCTACGACTTCGAGCGCGTGGCCTTCTCCACGCCCGAGGGGGAGATCTCCGAAGTGGTGGAGAGCCCCATGGCCTACCATATCATCAAGGCCGGCAAGAGCCGCCCGGCGCGCGGCACCGTCCTCGTATCGCACATCATGAAGATGGTGGCGCCCGGGGCCAGCCCCGCCGAGGAGGCGGCTGCCGAGGCATGGGCCGACAGCATCTACAACGTCGTGACGGCCAACCCCGCGCTCTTCGAGCAGGTGGCCATGACGCAGAGCGACGACAAAGGGAGCGCGCGCCAGGGGGGGCAGCTTCCCTGGTTCGGGGCCGGCATGATGGTGGCCCCCTTCGATTCGGCTGCCTTCGCCCTGCCTAAGGGGGAGATCTCGCGCCCCGTGCGCTCGCAGTACGGCTGGCACATCATCCACAAGCTCGACTCCAAGGCCCCCGAGACCCTGGAGGAGATGAAGGGCGAGACGCTGTCGCGCATCCAGAACGTGCAGGACCCCCGCTCGGCCCTCGTGCGCGCCAACACGGTGCGCCGCCTGGGCAAGAAGCACAAGGGGGAGCTGGTGAAGGCCGGCATGGACCGCCTGCACGCCCAGGTGGCCTCGGGGCTCGACAGCGCTTTCTATGAGGCATGCTCCACAGGCGCCCTGAAGGACGTCGTGGTGGCCCGCGTGGGCAAGAACAAATACACTGCCTCCGACATGATGCAGAACCTCCGCATCATGCAGCAGCCCGATCCCGAGCAGGCCGTGACGCTGGTCGACGACTTCGCCAACGCCTTCCTCCACACCCGCCTGCTCGATGCCGAATACGACTGGCTGGAGGCCAACGAGCCCGAATACCGCAACCTCCTGCGCGAATACCGCGACGGCAGCCTCCTCTATGAGGTGAGCGTCGAGAAGGTCTGGGACCGCGCCTCGCGCGACACCGAGGGCCTGGACCGCTTCTTCGCCGCCCACAAGGGCGACTACGCCTGGCAGAAGCCCCACGTCAAGGGGCTGCTGGTGCAGGCCGTCAGCGAGGAGGTGGCCGACGCCGCCCGACGCCGCCTGGAGACAATGGGTGGCGACACGATCGTGCCGGCGATGCGCAAGGAGTTTGGCAAGGACATAGTCATCGAGAAAGTGCTCGTGGAGCAGGGGACCAACCCGATGGTGGACAACATCATGTTCGGCACACCCGCCGTGCGCCCCTCGGCCGCCTCGATGACCACCTACTTCCTGTATGACCCGAAGGTGCTCACGGTGCCCGAGGAGGTCGGCGACGTGCGCGGCCTGGTGACGAGCGACTACCAGACCGAGCTTGAAAACCGCTGGGTGGAGGAGCTGAAGGCCCGCTATCCGGTGGAGATAGACCGCAAGGTGCTCAAGAAAGTGAAATGATGCGCAGCACTCCCCGCACATACGCAGCCGCGGTCATGGCTCTGGCCATGACCGCGCTGTGTGCCTGCGGGGGAGGGCGCGACGCCGGCGACAGGGAGAGGGAGATGGCCGACAGCGTGGCCGGGGTGCTCGTGGAGCTCGACGGCGAGCAGCTCACCGAGGGGGAGGTGGCCCTGCTGATGCCCAGGGGGCTGGGGGGGGAGGACAGCCTGGAGGCCCGTCACGACATCATCCGCAACTGGCTCACCGACCGCCTGCTGCAGCAGGCCGCTCGCGAGGGGCTCCCCGAGAGCGACCGAGAGCGCATAGAGCGCATGGTCGACGACTACCGCCGGGCCCTGACCGTCGACCTCTGGAAGCGGCGCATGGCCGACACCCACGACGACCGCGTGCCCGAGGACAGCGTGCGCCGCTGGTACGCCTCCCATCCGGCGGAGACGACCGCCCGGCGCCCCCTGGCCAAGGGGGTCATCATCAAGCTCCCCTCCAACTCCCCGCGCCTGGAGCAGGCGCGCCGGTGGGTGGCCGAATGCAGCGAGGAGTCGATCGACCGCCTGGAGTCGGAGACCCTCGACGAGGCCAGGGGATACGACTACTTCGGCGACCGCTGGGTGGATCTCGGCGACCTGGCCGAGCAGGTGCCCGGCATGGGCGCCGACCTGGAGTCGCTGCAGCAGTGGCCCGCCGACCTGGAGACCACCGCCGGGGGATGGACCTGCCTGGTGCATCTGAGCGAGCGCATAGGGGTGGGGGAGAGGCTCCCCTACGAATATGCCGCCCCCGGGATAGCCGACAGGCTCGAAAGGGCCACGGCACGCTCGCGCCTGATCGACCTCACCGTCCGCCAGGCGCGCAAGAGCGCCCGCGAGAAGAGGCTCAGGGTGTTGCCCGGCGCCGAGGAGGCGTTGCCTTTCCGCCTCATTCCCAGAGGGTGAGATGGACGAGAGGCAAGAAAAGAAACCACGGCATCGGCCACCGATGCCGCAACAAGAAACCAAAAGCAAAGCTATATCCGAACAGACATGAAGGCTTTCCGAAAGATAATGATAGGCGCCGCCTGCCTCGCCACGCTCTGCGCCTTGGCCTCGCCGAAGCGCAACGCCGTCGACGAGGTGGTGTGGATCGTGGGCGACCAGCCCATCTTCCGCTCAGACGTCGAAGACCTCTACCAGACCATGCGCCAGGAGGGGACTCCCCTCACCGGCGACCCCTACTGCACGCTCCCCGAGCAGATCGCCGTCGACAAGCTCTATCTCCACCAGGCGCGCCTCGACACCATCGAGGCCCCCGAGGGGCAGGTGCAGAGCAGCGTCGACCGGCGCCTGGAGTTCTTCGTCTCCAACCTCGGCTCGCGCGAGAAGGTGGAGCAGTACTTCCGCAAGCCCTTCGCCGCCCTGCGCGAGCAGCTCCTGGAGGTGATGCGCAACAACTACATCACCGAGCAGGTGCAGCAGAGCATCACCAAGAACGTCAAGGCCACCCCCAACGAGGTGAAGAAATACTACAACACGCTCCCCTCCGACAGCATCCCCTACGTGCCGATGCAGGTGGAGGCGCAGATCATCCAGCTCAACCCCACGGTGCCCAAGCAGGAGATCGAGGATGTCAAGGCGCGCCTTCGCGACTATGCCGACCGCGTCAACCGAGGCGAGTCGTCATTCTCCAGCCTCGCCATCCTATATAGCGAGGACGGCTCCAACATGCAGGGTGGAGAGCTGGGCTTCCACAGCAGGGCCGACTTCGTGCCGGAGTTCAGCAACGTGGCCTTCAACCTGACCGACCCCAACCGCGTGTCGCGCATCGTGGAGACCGAGTATGGCTACCACATCATCCAGCTCATCGAGAAGCGCGGCGAGCAGGTCAACGTGCGCCATATCCTGCTGCGCCCGAAGGTGTCGACCGCCGACCTCGACCTGGCCGTGCACCGTCTGGACTCCCTGCGCCACGAGCTGGTCGAGGGGCGTTTCACCTTCGACGAGGCGGCGCGCTACGTCTCGCAGGACAAGGACTCGCGCAACAACCGCGGCCTGATGGTCAACCAGCAGACCGGCTCCAGCCGCTTCGAGATGCAGGACCTGCCCCCCGAGGTGGCTCGCCGCATCGAGAGCATGCAGCCCGGCGACATCTCGGAGGCCTTCATCATGAAGGATCCGAAGCGCAACCAGGACGTGGCCGTGCTCGTGCGCCTGACCGAGCGCATCCCGGGCCACCGCGCCACCATGGGCGACGACTACAACATGCTCAAGCAGATGTATGAGAACCACCGCCGCGAGGAGATGCTCAAGGAGTGGGTCGAAAAGAAGATCAAGGAGACATACGTCAAGATAGAGGAGGGATGGGACAACTGCGACTTCAAATATGAGGGATGGATCAAGGACTGAGTCCGCGAGCCGTCAGGCGCGCGTGGTGGCGTGGCTCCTCGGGACGCTGATAGCGTTGTGGGGGGCCGGCCTCGCCATGAGCGCCCAGGAGCAGAAGAAGGGGGCCACGCAGATGCCGGCAAACTCCTACACGCGTCCAAAGCCGACCGCCTCGCGCACACCCTCCATACCGTCTGCCAACCGCTTCCGGCCCGACAAGGTCTTCCTGGAGCAGGCCGACTCCCTGATCCGCCGCGGCAACGACACCGTGGAGCGGCAGATGGTCAAGGGGGACGTCCGCTTCCGCCAGGGGGGGATGTGGATGTTCTGCGACTCGGCCTACTACTATCCCGAGGGAAACTCCCTCGACGCCTTCGGGCATGTGCGCATGGAGCAGGGGGACACCCTCTTCGTCTTTGCCGACAAGCTCTACTACGACGGCTCGCAGCGCCTGGCCCGACTCTTCCGCGGCCCCTCGCAGCAGAAGGTGATATTGCGCGACACGCGCGGGGAGCTGGAGACCGACACGCTCTGGTATGACGTGGCCCAGGAGGTGGGCAACTACTCCAGCGGCGGCCGCCTGAAAGACGACGTCAACACCCTGGTCAGCGTCTACGGCGAGTATTCGCCCCGCACACACGACGCCTTCTTCGAATATGACGTCGAGCTCGTCAACCGCCGCGACGACTACCGCCTCCTCTCCGAGCGTCTGCGCTACAACACCGAGACACACATCGCCCGCATCGAGACCCCGACTCGCATCTTCGGGCGCACGGACTCGATCGTCACCTCCTCGGGCGACTACAACACCATGACCGACCACGTCAACCTCACGTCGCGCTCCACCGTCTTCCACCGCGACTCGCTCGGGCGCGTCACGACGCTTACGGGCGACTCCATCGTCTACGACAAGCGGCTGAGGGTGAGCCGCGTCTTCGGGTTTGCCGACCCGGCGCGCCGGGGCCTGATGGAGATCAATGACACGGCCCGCAAGGTGATACTGACCGGATACGAGGGGTGGTACAACGACTCGACCCGCGAGGCATACGCCACCATCTACCCCCTGCTGACCGACTACAGCCGCGAGGAGCCCCTCTTCCTGCGCGCCGACACCATCTATTCCAACGTCTACACGCTGACCGAAGTGACCTACAAATACCCGGACCCGGCGCCTGAGGACAGCCTCTCTGAGGAAGAGGAAATCCACGTGCTGCCTACGGACAGCACGATTGTCAGCAGGGAATACCATTATGCCAAGGCCTACCCGAGGGCGCGGTTCTTCAACGCCCAGGTGCAGGGGGTGGCGGTCGACTCGATGGTCTACCGCGAGTCCGACTCGCTGGTGTGGCTCTGCGGGCGCCCCGTGATATGGAGCGGCGAGAGGCAGGTCACCGGCCCCGTGATAACGGTGCATCTCAACGACACCACCGCCGACCGCGCCTACCTGCCGAAGGGGGGGATGATGTCGGAGCTGGTGGAGGAGGATTTCTACAACCAGCTCACCGGACGCAACATCATAGCCCATCTCGCCGACCGGACATTGGAGCGGCTGGAGGCATACCAGAACGTGGAGACCATCTTCCTGCCCCAGGAGGAGGACTCGACCTACAACCGACTCGTCAACGCCACGGGCGACTCCCTCGACATCCACATGCGCCAGGGCGACATCGAACGCCTGAAGCTATGGCCCTCGGTCAGCGGAAGCGTCACGCCCCTCTTCCTGGTCAAGAACGACCAGAAATACCTGCGCGGCTTCCAGTGGCTCGGCCCTATACGCCCGCGCCGCGAGGAGGATGAGGAGGGCACCCTTCGATGGGGCGACGACTTCGGCGAGATTTCGGACGAGCTGGAGGAATATTTCAAACAACAATAGCGATATGGCGGACATCATAAGACTTCTTCCCGACTCCGTGGCCAACCAGATTGCGGCCGGAGAGGTGATACAGCGGCCTGCCTCGGTGCTCAAGGAGCTGGTCGAAAACTCCATCGACGCAGGAGCCACGGAGGTGCACATCTATGTCAAGGACGCCGGGCGCACGCTCCTGCAGGTCGTCGACAACGGCCGGGGCATGAGCGAGAATGACGCCCGTATGGCCTTCGAGCGTCACGCCACATCCAAGATCAAGGCCGCCGCCGACCTCTTCACGCTCCAGACGATGGGGTTCCGTGGGGAGGCGCTCCCCTCGATATGCGCCGTCTCGGAGGTGGAGATCACCACCCGCACCAAGGACGACCGCCTCGGCACGCGCCTCACCATCCGCGGCTCGCGGGTGGAGGCCCAGGAGCCGGCCGTCTGCGAGACGGGCACCAACATCGCAGTGCGCGACCTCTTCTTCAACGTCCCGGCCCGTCGCAAGTTTCTCAAGAGCGACAGCGTCGAGCTATCCAATCTGATGCGCGAGTTCGAGCGCCTGGCCCTGGTCAACAACGACGTGCGCATGAGCATCGACACCGGCACGCGCCAGATCGACCTGCGCGCCGCCACGCTCAAGCAGCGCATCCACGACATCTGGAAGAACAACCTCAACATGCAGCTCGTGCCCGTCAAGGTCGACACGTCGCTCATCAAGATAGAGGGCTTCATATCCCGGCCGGAGTTCGCGCGCAGGCGCAACCCCCTGCAGTTCCTGATCGTAAACGGGCGCAACATGCGCCATCCCTACTTCCACAAGGCCATCGTCTCATGTTTCGACGGCCTGATAGCGGCCGACACTCAGCCATGCTACTTCCTGAAATTCCAGGTCGAGCCCGACACAATAGACGTCAACATCCATCCGACAAAGAATGAGATCAAGTTTGAGTTCGAGCAGCAGATCTGGCCAATCCTCGTTGCGGCGGTCAAGGCCGCCCTGGGCAAGTACGCCGCCGTCCCCTCCATCGACTTCGAGACAGAGGTGGTGCCCGTGGCGCCGCTCCACGAAGGTGAGCGCCCCGACGCCCCGGGCCTTGGCGCCTCGGGCGACTACAACCCCTTCACCGACATGGCTGTCCCCGGCGAGATCCGGCAGGGCGGGGGAGCAGCCCCCTTCGGCGGTGTCCGGGGGGTAGGGCATCGCCCCGAGCGCAAACCCTCCACCCGCGGCTGGGAATCGCTCTACCACGACTTCATGCGCCAGGCCGAAAGCGAGCTGTCGGCCCCCTCGGCGGACGTCCCCTTGCAGGAGACGCTCCCCCTGACTCCGGAGGAGACGGCGATGCCCGGCCCGATGTGCCTGCAATACGCCGCCAAGTACATAGTGACCGTCACGCGGGAGGGAATCGTCGTCATCGACCAGCACCGCGCCCACGTCAAGGTGCTATACGAGAACTGCCTGCGCACCGTGCGGCGCGCCGAAGGGGTGGCTCAGCGGGTGATGTTCGCCGAGACCGTGCAACTCGACGCCTCGCGCCAGGCAGCCCTGACGGCGGTCAGCGCCGAGCTGGCCCGGCTTGGTTTTCAACTCGAATACGAGGAGGACGACCGATGGCGCATAGACGCCGTCCCCGCCATGCTTGCCGGCACCGGAGGGGTGGCCGACGTGGTGCTCAGGATGCTCGATTCCGTCTGCGAGGACAGCGGAAGCTACGGCTCCGACGGCGCTCCCGCCGAGGCCGTGCTCGAGCGCGCCGCCCTGCTGATGGCCCGCGCATCGGCCATAGTCGGCGGGCGCCGCCTGAGCGCCGACGAGATGGAGCACCTCGTAGGCGAACTCTTCGCGCTCCCCGACCCCGCCATGACCCCGGACGGCCACCGCATCTACACCCGACTCGACGCCGACACCCTCTCCTCGATCCTCGACTGACAGGTTCCTGCTCCTCCGGCGTGCGCCGTTACTAAGAATTTGCACGGGTAAAAAAATTGTTGTACATTTGCAAACAAAAAGCTATCACAATGGAAGCAGCAATACCCAAGAAAGTCACCATGTTCAGATTGCCCGTCGACCTCGTTGAAAGGCTGAAGGAAATGGCGAGACGGGAGCATCGTAGCCTCAACAACTTCGTCGAGTGCCTGTTGCTTGACGTGGCTTACCGTGAACCTAACGAAATCACCAAGGCAGCCATCGAGGAAGCCCGAAGCGGGCGCCTTCGTGATGTGCCCCCGGTGGATACCTCCTCCGTAGAAGCCATGTTCAAGTCCATGGGTCTATGAAGAAACTGAAGCCGTCCTCTCAGTACAAGAAGGATCTAAAACGCATTCGTAACAACCCTAAGAAAGCGGCGGCTCTTCTGACCGTGCTCCAACTCTTGGAGCAAGAACTGGAAATTCCTCAAGAGTACAAGCCGCACATGCTTTCCGGAGAGTACAACGGATGCATGGAGTGCCATGTGCAGGGAGATTTCCTGTTGATTTGGATAGACCATGAAACCAACGAGATAGATCTGATCAGACTTGGCTCCCATTCCGAACTCTTTGGTAAAGGAAAGAAAAGATAAAGACATCAAAAAACTCCCATGAATCTCGCCATATCACCAGTCATTAGCACAGACAATCCAACCCCTTCAAAGCCTGAGGGGTTGCCCCTCGCCTCTGGGAGTGAAGAAGCAGAGTGGTACGTGCTCCGCGACCTCAAGCGCCCCAACGCCAAGGTGCGTGCTTGGCAGGCCTTGGGCGAGATGGGGTTTGACGTGTTCACACCCATGCGTTGGGAGTGTGTCACCAAAGGGGGCCACAAGACGCGCATCCAGCACCCCGTCATACCCGACATGGTCTTTGTCAAGGCCACCCGCGAGGCCCTTGACAAGGTGGTGGCCCAGACCGCCACTCTTCAATACCGTTTCGTACGAGGCGGTAAGGGGATGCCCATGACCATCCGCAAAGAGGAGATGGAGGCTTTCATGTGCGTGGCCAGCTGCGGCGAAGACGTGACTTTCTATCGTCCCGGCGACGTCACGGGCGCCATGATGAAGCGGCACATCCGCATCGTCGGCGGTCCCTTCGACGGTGTCGAAGGGCGGCTTCTGACCATGCGAGGCTCCGCAAAACGCCGCCTCGTGGTCGACATCCCAGACCTGCTGGTGGCTTCCATCGAAGTCTCTCCCGACTACATTCAGCTCCTCGACTGACCCGATTTGCGCCAGTCCGACCTTTGACCTTAGATCTAATTATGTGCGGGTGCCCTAAGATGTAAAGGCTCGGAAAGCCTCTTCGAATTCACGTCGAATCCCTCGTTTGGTCGTTCCCTGCATGACATCCATGTCGGGGGCATGGTTCCCTTCGATGAAGTCGACCTCACCGGAGGCGTTGACGGTGACGTCCCATCCAACGATGAAATTGTCGCACTGCCGGTGAGCCTCCATGCAGGTCTTGGTGATCAGGTCCCATTTGGGAATTCTCGCCCCCTTGATTGGGAGGCCGGTGTCTGGATGATGGGAAAACGTCTCTCCGTCCGTGTTGAAGGCATCGGTGTCGATGACACCCTTTTCGATGTCGATGTGCGCAAAGACGCCTCCGGCGTGTGCGTTGTCCACCACTGATTCACCGCGCCCCATGCAGAAGAAGGAGCCGAAGACTCGCGGTGACTTGCCGTCGGAGACGGTCACGACACGCAGCGTGTTGAGCGACTGGGGATGATAGGCTTGCAATTCATCGCATCCCTGGATGGCTTCCTCCACCAAGGACTTGCCCGCGTATATGCGGGCTATGATTTCGTCTCTCTTTTCAGGATTCTCGAGGTCGGCAGCAGCGACTTTAAAGATTCCTTGCCCCAAAGAACCGTCCACGGGCTTGACGATTACCCCCCCCCCATGAGGAATTAATCATCTGTAATACAGTATGTTGTGGAGTAGTAGGGCCGACTTCCAGGAATCGGTGCTTTATGAAGGGGCGGAAATGGGACAGGAAGAGCCGCTTGTCATGGAAGAGGGCGCGTCGCTGTGGGGTGATGATGCTGCGGTAATGTTTCTGGGCGCGCGAACGTGAGATGAACGACCGCTTTTCATCCTCCGACGCATCCGAAAGATCATATTGCCTGTACCACTCATCGAACGAGAACATGTATTTGCGCAGGTCCTTTTCATAGCGGGCCAAAAGGCTGGCCCTCTCATTGGAGGGTATGCTATACGTCTCCATGAACTTCCGGGCCTGGCTCAAAAAACGCGAGATTTCAGTCTTCCGCAGCTTCCGTTCCTCATATGCCTTGAAAGGCCTGGAAGAGAGGATTGCACGTTTGATTCTATCTATCATATCAAAAAGGTCTAACATTGAAAACTTACATTGTAATAGAGATGGCCCGATCCCGTCGCAGCGTGACGAAGCCCCATCCAATTACATTGCAAAGTTATCACTATTATCCGAAGTACCCAAATTCCACATCCATTTCTTTACCATCCCCAATTTGCAAAGTACAGGATTTTTGCTTTCTTTTTTTTTTGAACTGGCGACTGAGTCGTCATACGTACTCCATGGGTAACCGCACCCCGAGTCCGCCCTTCCAATTCTCCCAGCCCCATGGACGACTTCGACAGCGAACTCTTAACCCCACCCAGCGAGCCTCTCCGCCCCTCCCGGCACCAAAAACTCAAAATATTTTTTGCAGATACCCGAAAAATTGCTAACTTTGCGGTTGCAACTGGCTTGTGCGCCGGCTCCAAAGGTCGGCTCCGGGCCGGAAGCAAAAGGTCTAACCAAACATTTCACAGGGCCACGAAACACTTGCAGACCGGAGGCTTAGCCTCCCGTACTTCGTTGACTTATAGCTATAACTGTCTATTAATCACATACTTGATCTAATATGCAGGAATAGGAGTCATATCCGTTTCCATCCTTACAACAATAACACTCCAACTACTATACATGGAAGATTTAGATTTTCAGACAAGCGACACGGCGTCCCCATCCAGCCAGATCAAATTCAAGGATGTGTTCAATCTAACGTTGAGTCGTTGGCCGTGGATAGTCCTTTCCGTGGTCGTCTGCTTGGCGCTGGCCGGTATCTACCTGCTGCGCAAGCAGCCAGTCTATACCCGCACCGCCGAAGTGGTGATACGCGACGACTCACAAGGCACCAACGCCGTGAGCCAGGAGTTTTCCGACATGGGGCTCTTCACCTCCAACTCCATCATCGAAGACGAGATGAACAAGCTCTCGTCGCCCGACGTGATGACAGAGGTGGTGAAGCGTCTGGACCTCAACGTCTCCTATTATGCGCCCGGACAGTTTCGCAAGGAGATCGTCTACGGCCCGGCGCTGATGGTCAAGGCCACCTTCCCCTCGCTGCTTGAAAACGCCAGCCTCAAGGTGGATGCCAAGATCTCCCCCAAGGGCACCTACACGCTCTCCAACCTGAAATTCAACAAGGAGGACGGCGAGATCCTGACCAAAGGCCCAGTGGCCCTTGGAAAGCCCGTCAACACTTCCGCCGGCCCCATAATCCTCTCCAAGACCCCTTACTGGCGTCCTGATAACGAGGACATGGAGCTCTCGATAGTAAAGGCGAGCCTCAACTCTGCCGTGCGCCGCTTCGGCAACGAGCTGACAGTCACCCGTAAGAACGAGCTGGGCAACACCATCACCATCGAGGCCACGGACCAGTCAGTGCAGCGCGCAGAAGACCTCATCAACGGCGTCATCAGCGTCTACAACGAGAACTGGATCGAAAACCGCAACCAGATCTCGGTGGCCACATCCAAGTTCATCTCCGACCGTCTCGGGGTCATCGAGCATGAGCTGGGCAATGTGGACCAGGACATCTCCTCCTACCAGAGCGCACACCTCATACCCAACGTGCAGCAGGCCGCCAGCATGAGCATGGCCGAGAGCCAGGAGGCATCCAGCCAGATTTTGGAACTCAACAACCAGCTCCAGATGGCCCGCTACCTGCGTGCATACCTCACCAACGAGACCAACCGCAACAGCGTCCTGCCCGCCAACTCCGGGGTTAAGGGCGAGAACATTGAGGCCCAGGTGACCGCCTACAACAACCGCCTGCTGGAGCGCAACCGCCTGGCCGCCAACTCCTCGGAGACCAACCCCCTGGTGATCGACCTCGACGCCCAGTTGGCCGCCCAGCGCTCCGCCATCGTCTCGACAATCGACAACCAGATCGTCAGCCTCAACACCCAGATACGCAACCTCCAGAACAGCAAGAACCGCGCCACGGCCGAGATAGCCGCCAACCCCACCCAGGCCAAGTATCTGCTCAGCGTGGAGCGCCAGCAGAAGGTCAAGGAGTCGCTCTATCTCTACCTGCTCCAGAAGCGTGAGGAGAACGAGCTGTCGCAGGCCTTCACAGCCTACAACACCCAGGTCATCACCAAGCCCAACGGCGTGCCCGATCCCACCTCTCCCAAGACCGGCCGCGTACTCTTCATAGCCATCGTCTTCGGCCTGGCCATACCCTTCGGCATAACCTACCTGCAGGAGCTCAACAACACCCGCGTGCGTGGCCGCAAGGACCTGGAGGGAATCAACGTGCCCTTCCTCGGTGAGATTCCACAGCTCCCCGGCGCCAAGAAGCGCCGCAAGAAGGGGGACGTGCAGGACGCCAAGATCGTCGTAGAGTCAGGCAAGCGCGACATGCTCAACGAGGCTTTCCGCGTGCTGCGCACCAACGTCGGCTTCATGGCCTCGAAAGACAAGGGGTGCTGCGTGATCATGATCACTTCCTTCAACCCCGGCTCGGGCAAGACGTTCGTGACCATGAACCTCGCCATCGGCCTGGCCCTGCGCGGCAAACGCGTTCTCGTAATCGACGGCGACCTTCGCCGCGCCTCAACGTCGATCTACGTCAACAACCCCAAGAGAGGCCTCAGCGACTACCTTATCGGCGCGACCGACGACATCCAGTCGGTGCTGCAGAAAGGCAGCGTCACCAACGGCCTCGACATCCTGCCCGTCGGCAAGCTCCCCCCGAACCCCACGGAGCTTCTCGAGACAGAGCGCTTCGTGAGCCTCATCCGCGAGCTGCGCCACGACTACGACTATATCCTGATCGACTGCCCGCCGCTCGACATCGTGGCCGACGCCCAGATCATCAACCAGGTGGTGGATCGCACGATCCTGGTGGTGCGCGCCGGTCTGCTGGAGCGCGTGATGCTCCCCCGCCTGGAGCAGATCGTGGCCACCAAACGCTTCCACAACCTTGGCGTAGTGCTCAACGGCGCCGACACCAAGGGGAAACGCTACGGAGCGCAGTATGGCTATGGCTACGGCTATGGCGACGGTTATTATACTCAGGAAGACAAGAAGAAGTAATCACTCCCAACAATTAAGACGCTATGAAGATAGGACTTCTTAAGGAGACCAAGACCCCTGTCGACAACAGGGTGGCCCTTACTCCGGACCAGGTGAAGGAGCTCGCGGCCCGATATCCGCATGTGACGTTCAAGGCCCAGGCGAGCGATGTGCGAGCCTACAGCGACGACGAGTATCGTGCTGCGGGAGTGGAGGTGGCCGACAACGTGGACGACTGCGATCTCATCCTTGGCATCAAGGAGGCTGAGATCGACACGCTCCAGCCCGAGCGCCACTACATGTTTTTTGGCCATATAGCCAAGAAGCAGGCTTACAACATCCCCCTTTTCAAGCGTCTGATCGACCAGCGCATCACTTTTTCCGACTATGAATACCTCGTTGGCGACGATGGCATCCGCCTCGTGGCCTTTGGATGGTATGCCGGTGTGGTCGGGGTGTATTACACCCTGCGCGGCTGGGGCCTGAAGAAGGGGTCATACGACTTGCCCCGCCCCCATCTGCACTTCAGCATGGAGGAGCTTATAGGAAATCTCCGCCAGGCCAAAATCGGAGGGGTGAAGATTGTGGTCACAGGCAGCGGGCGAGTCTCGCAGGGGGCGCAGCATGTGCTCCGTGAGATTGGCGCACGCGAAGTCTCGCCGGCCGACTTCATGACCGAGGAGGCAGAAGGTGAGATCCTGTACTGCGTGCTTCCGGTCGAGGAGATGGTGGCCCCCAATGACCCCGGGAAGGCTTTTGACTTCCATGATTTCTGCGCCCGGCCAGAGGCATACCACGAGACTTTCTCAAAATACGCCACCGCTGCTGACATTCTCCTGTCGTGCCATTACTGGACGGTGGGGCAGCCTGTCTACCTGACCAAGGAGGCACTGCGCTCGCCCGACTGCCGTCTGCGCATGATCGGAGACGTCACCTGCGACATCCAGGGCAGCATCAAGTCCACCCTCCGCTCCTCCACCCATGACGCGCCGTATTATGACTACAATCCCGTCACCGAAGTGGAGGAGGCCCCCTTCTCGGCCGACAGCAACATCACGGTGATGGCCGTTGATACCTGTCCCAACGCCCTCCCGAGGGTGACGAGCCAGTACTTCGGCGAGCAGCTCATCAAGTATGTGCTGACCGATTTGCTCGACCATGAGTCGGATCGCTCCGTAGTGTTGGATCGCGCTACAATCCTGCGCGATGGCAAGCTCACGGAAGGCTTCGGCTACTTGGATGGCTACGTGGCAGGATTCTAATTGAGACCCAGGAAAAAAATGACCCTGATAGACAGAATACTCAACAAGGCACAGCTCTGGACCGCCCCTATCTTCCCCGACAAGACATACTTGAAGATGAGGTGGAGCCTCATTATGAAGCGTCCGTTGGATCTTGACCATCCCCGGACGATGAACGAGAAGTTGCAGTGGCTCAAGCTCAACAACCGCTATCCGCTTCTGACCGACCTGGTCGACAAGATCAAGGTCAAGGAAGTGCTGGCTCCAAAGATAGGCGAGGAGCACATCATCCCCACGCTCAAGGTCTGGCGCTCAGCCGACGAGATCACGGCCGAGGATATCGCCGCCCTCCCCGACAAGTTCGTCATCAAGACCAACCACAGCGGCGGCAACAACGGCGTTGTGATATGCCGCGACAAGACAAAGCTTGACCTGGAGGATGTGCGCCGGAAGATGAAGGAATCCATGAGGAGCTCGCTCTATCTCAAGCAGCGGGAATGGCCTTACAAGAATGTGGAGCGACGCATCTTTGCAGAGACCTATCTGGCCGACGACATAGTCGACTACAAGTTCTATTGCTTCAACGGCGAGGTGGACTGCGTGCTGATGTGCCTCGACCGCCAGAGCGAGGGGAAGACACGCTTCTATTTCTTCGACAAGGACTGGAACCTCCTGCGCTACAACAAGGCTGGGCGCGAGGCTCCCGAAGGCTTCACCCTTCCCAGGCCCAAGAACCTGGAGAAGATGTTCGAGCTGGCCGGCGAGCTATCGAAAGGATTCCCCTTCGTGCGTGTGGACCTCTATAACATCGACGGCAAGATCTATTTCGGAGAGCTGACATTCTATCCCGATGCCGGCATGGATCCCAACCGGCTTCCCGAGTACGACATCTATTTTGGCGACAAGATCGACCTGTCCTTAGCTCGCAACGAGGAGAAATAATACGCTGCACCAGATGGACAACCTTTTGGAATATCTCCGCAACCCGCGCCGCATTGCCGGGACCCTGTGGCGACATGTGGCCAGGTTTATGGGCGACGAGCAGTTGGTGAGGTTGAAATATCGTCTGGAGACGGGCCGCAGGCTGGACCTGGCCGACCCCCGCAGGTTTACCGAGAAGATCCAGTATCTGAAGCTGTGGTACCGCAAACCGGAGTTTACGGCTTTGGTTGACAAGATAGCCGCCAAGAAATATGTGGAGACGCGACTCGGCAAACATCTGCTCATACCCACGCTGAAAGTCTGGAACTCACCCGAGGAGATCGCCCCCGACGACCTGCCGGACCAATTCGTGCTCAAGACCACCCATGGCGGAGGCAGCAACGGCGTGATAGTCTGCAAGGACAAGTCGACGTTTGACTTCGCCGAGGCCAGGAAGCGCCTCGACAGGGCCATGAAGGCTGACATATACATGTATCAGCGGGAGTGGCCCTACAAGAACGTGCGCCGCCGCATCCTGGCCGAGCCATATATGCAAAACGAGGATGACGCCGAGCTGACTGACTACAAGTTCTATTGTTTCGACGGCGTGCCCCGCTACTGCCAGGTGATAGCCAACCGTCACACGGGAGAGACCATCGACTTCTTCGACATGGAGTGGAACCATCAGGAGTTTGTGGGTCTCAACCCGGCCTGCGGCAACTCCCCGACACCGATCCGGAAGCCGACAAGGCTTGAGGAGATGTATCGCACGGCGTTCGCTCTGAGCGAGGGCCTTCCCTTCCTGCGTGTGGACTTGTACGAAATCAACGGAAAAGTCTATTTCGGAGAGATGACATTCTATCCCGCCTCGGGCATGGGAGCGTTCTCGCCCGATGAATGGGACTTCCGTCTCGGCGACTTGATCACTCTGCCCAAGGACGTCTGAGAAAAAACTTGCTATAAGGTGAAAATCAAGGATTTGACAGGGAAGTTTAAAAAGGGGAGCGATGTGAGCCGCCTGGTGGGCAATTTCATATGGCTCTCCTTGCTTCAGGTGGCGGGTTTTGTCTTCCCGCTCCTCACTGTGCCATATCTTGCCAATGTGATTGGCGTGGACTATTTCGGCGAAATCTCTTTCGCCACGGCATTGATGGCATACTTCCAGACTTTGGTCGACTATGGCTTCGTCTTCTCGGCAGTGCGCGACATCGCCCGATGCAGGGACGACAAGGAGAAGGTGGCGCATATCTATTCGAAGGTGATGCTGTCCAGGTTCTTCCTGGTCATAGTCGCGTTCATATTGCTGAGCATTGCGATACTGGTCGTCCCCAAGCTATACGAGATGCGATGGGTGTTGTGGATCAGCTATCTGTTGGTCATTGGCCATGCGATGTTCCCGGAGTGGATGTTCCAGGCGCTGGAAAAGATGAAGTACATCACCATTTTCAACGTCAGCATCAAGCTCATCTTCACATTTGCCATCTTCGCCTTCATCCGCACCCCCGGCGACTATCTGCTGCAGCCCCTGCTAACGGCCCTGGCCTACATCCTGTCGGGCATCGGCGCCATGTGGGTCATCCACAGCTGGGGCATCAAGATCCGTGCGGTCCCCGTCGTGGAGATAAAAGGTAGCCTGAAGGGAAATTTCGATTTGTTTCTCAACCAACTTGTGCCCAATCTCTACAATAGCGCCTCCAGCCTGATACTGGGTTTCATGCACGGCAATGCAGCCAACGGCGTATATGGGGCTGCCAACAGGTTCAACCTTGCCGCAGGCAGCTTTTTCGGCATAGTCTCGCGCACCTTCTATCCCTTCCTGTCGCGGCGCATGGACAAGCACACGGCCTATCGCAAGATGAACCTCACCTTCGCCATTCTGATCGGAGGAGGTCTGTTTGCGGTCGCGCCGTGGCTCGTGTATCGATTTTTCCCCAGCAGTTTCGACGGCACGGTGACGACCATCCAGATCCTTGCCGTGTCATTGGTGTTCCTGGCACTGAACAACATCTACGGCACCAATTACCTCATCCTGAAGGGGCATGAGCGCCTCATGCGCCAGATCACCCTCTACTCCTCGATAGCCGGCCTGTGTTTCGCCATCCCCGCCATTCATTTCTGGTCATATATCGGAGTGGCCTTGACCGTGACATTCGCACGTGGCGTGATGGGGGTGTGGAGCTGGCTGGCCGCCACCCGCATAGAGCGTCGCGAACGCATGGCCGCGAAACAGTAAGGATTGACGAAATTCCAAACCTATGAATCCGATTCCTCGTCCTGAACTGAAAAGGTGTACCTCATGGTTGTGGTACGCCATGATGGGACTGTACATACTCTACTCCGCCCAGGGGCTTGCATACGCAAGCGGCGGAGCGCTCTCACAGCTGCTTCTGTTGGTCATCCTGGCTACGGGAGGCGTGAGCGTGGTGCTGACGTTTATGGCGGAGCGCCATTTCCCTCGCTTACTATATTGGGTGCTGGCGTTCTGGATCATGCTCAGCGTCACCTTCGTCTTGTCGCCCAAACAGGTCTATGCCGAAGTGTTCCACAGGTATTTCGACACCTTCCAGCAATATAAGGTGGCTTCCGTGTTCTGCCTGACGCCTTTCATAGGATACTATATCGGCAGAAGGCAAAGGATACCTGTGCAGCAATGGCTCATCCTCACTGGATTGGTGCTTCTATGGGCGATCATGGCCTTTTTCAAGACAAAGATGGCGAAGATCGGCGTGGCTGCGGCCAATGAGACCAACAACAGCGGCTATGCCTTCATCTACGTGCTGCCTTTTGCCGCAATGCTAATGGGGCGCTACCGCAAGATTGCACTGGTGTTCGTAGCCATTGCCTTTGCATTTGTGATGGCCGGCGCCAAACGCGGTGCGATACTGTGTTTCGCCATCCTGCTGGTGTACGGAGTGTGGTGGTATTACAGAAACTTCAAGTTCACTGGCTGGATGATACTGGGCATCGTGGCCATCCTCGCCGCAGGAGGCTGGTATGCCAAAAAGCAGCTTGACAGCAACAAATACCTTCAGAAACGCCTTGAGCAGACCGAGCAGGGCAATACGAGCGGCCGAGACGACCTATACTCTAAACTATGGGGGGAATGGGTAGGCTCAAAAGACCCGGTCGCCATATTCGTCGGCAAGGGCTCGGCCCAGAGTGTGACGGTCGCGGGCAACTATGCCCACAACGACTGGCTGGAACTACTTATCGACAACGGCCTTTTGGGCGTGGGGATATACTTGATGATGTTCGTCACCGCTTTCAGGTATGTCTTCAGGAACCATCCGAACAAATATGTCAGGCTGAGCATGATGATCATCCTGCTCTTCTGGCTCATCAAGACCTTCTACTCCATGGGCTATGCCAGCATGTCGGCAGGTATCTCCATGATGCTCCTCGGGATGCAGATGGGCAATATCAGGCAATATCAGGAATGGCAATGGCGCATGAAACGCTGGAAACTCATCACCAGCAGAAGACGCGACTATGGCACAGGACATCCCTCGGAACGCAATATCCCGGACGAGGAGGACATGAACGAACCTGTCGAGGAATAAAAACAGTAGGCAACATATGATCAAGACAAAAGAGGATCTTCGATTCTATCTGCAGGAGGATGCCAAGCGCAACGGCATGCAGGGAGTCAACCGTTTGATGCTTCATGTAAGGATGTGGGCTGGCACGGAGTCGGCCCATATCTACCACTGGATGATACATTGGAGAAAGTGGGAGTACTATACGAACACCGGCAACCGTCTGCTGGCCCTCTACCATCATTTTAGGGTAAAGCGACTTGGCTTAAAGCTAGGAATCGAAGCCGATATCAATTCCATTGGGTATGGAATGAGAATCATGCATATCTCTGGTGGAGGAGGTGTACGATTACGAAGATTACAGGCCGGGAATTACTGTGGGTTCAATGCCGGGGTGATGGTAGCTGGCCATTTTGGCGAAGGTAACCAGAAAATCATTTTGGGGGATTATGTGGCTTTTGGTCCGGGTGCAAAAGCTTTTGGTCCCTTAACTATAGGAAGCCATGTCTTTATCGCGCCAAATGCTGTCGTGACCAAAGATTGTGAGTCCGATGCCATCTATGCCGGTGTCCCCGCAAAATTGATCCGCAAGAAAGACTCCAATCCAGACTGAACTTAGATATCGAGAGCTACATTACATGGCAAAGATACTTTTGCTTATAGACGAGATGAGCCAGGGGGGCGCCGAGCGCCAGCTCTCCTACCTGGCCATAGAGCTGCGACGTGTCGGACACGATGTGCGGCTCGTGAAGTTCTATGGGGGCGACAACTTCTACAAGTCAGACCTCGAGGAGGCCGGCATAAAGACGGAGGTGTGTCCCGAAGGCCAGTCGCGCATGAAGCGGCCTATAGCCATCGCCAGGCTTGTAAAGGCGTGGCGGCCGGACCTGACTGTCGCCTACATGGACGGCACATGCATGGCGGCGTGTCTGGCCAAGCTCTTCGTACGCTTCAATCTGGCTGTAAGCGAACGCAACACCACGCAGGTGCTGAGCCGGAGGGAGAAGATGAAGTTTCGCATCTATTCGCTGGCCAATCATGTGGTGCCCAATAGCTGGTCGCAAGCCCATTTCATCGAGCGCCATGCCCACTGGCTCACACCCAAGGTGCGTGTCATCACCAACATGATCGACACCTCGAAATTTCATCCGGCATCAAAGCCTGCCGAGAGGGATGTACCAAGCGTAATCACCACGGCCCGTATCGCGCCTCAGAAAAACCTGCCCGTCTACATGGACGCAATCAGGATACTCAAGGACCGCGGCGTCAAGGCCCACTTCGATTGGTATGGCCGCCCCGAGTATGAAGACTACTACCAGGACGTCCTGGAGCGGGTGCGCATCAACGGCATAGGTGATATGGTGACCTTTCACGGGAGCAGCAAGGAGTTGCCAAGGCTTTATCGGGAGGCGACGATGTTCTGTCTGCCATCGACCTACGAGGGATTCCCAAACGTGCTGTGCGAGGCGATGTCTTCCGGACTGGTGTGCGTGGCCTCCGACGTATGCGACAACCCTGACATACTGCAAGACACGGCAAGACGGTTCGAACCAGGGGATGCCAAGGCTATTGCGGATGTGCTTCAAGATGCTTTGGCTTTGGATGAAAGGCAACGACAGGAAGAAGGTAAAGAGAATAGAATTAGAATTGAAAGCCTTTGTTCTCCAAAGAGATTCTTGACAGACTATGAATCCCTGATACAATAAGAAGATATTTTTAACTTAGAAAGTTGATATGACTACTCAAAAGACTATTTTCATAGGGCCTTTCGGTGGAGGAACAACTCCAACTAATGGGGCGTCGGTCAAAAACTATCATATCCTCAAGAAGTTTTATTCATTGGGGAAGTCCGTATACACAATTGACACTGAGTATTGGAAGAGAGATCCTAAAGTTCTTCTCACGCTTCTCTATACTATTATTACGAATCCCAAAAGTAAGTACATACTGTCCTTAAACTCGGGAAGTGCTCTAAAGCTGATAAGGTTTATAAAATTATTGGCGCCAAAAGCCAACGTAATTTATTGGGTTATTGGTGGATCATTGGGAAAAAAGATGCTTAATGGGGAGATTAATCCAAAGATTTTTAGCTCTCTTGATAAGATTATTGTTGAGGGTGAGAGAATGAAAAATCAAATGAATGAAGTGGGTTTGAATAATGTAAGTGTCTTACCAAACTTTAAACATTATCTTGATGTTCCACTAAATAATAAGCGTGGAACGAACTTGAAGTTTATATTCCTATCTCGAATTATTCCCCAAAAGGGATGTAACTTAATCCTGGAAGCGGTCGAATGCCTTAATAAACTGGGATATAAGGACAAGTTCAGTGTAGACTTCTTTGGACCCATTGATGAGGGGTATAAAAAAGATTTCATCAATAGATGTATAAGTATAGATAATGTGGACTATAAGGGGTTCCTAGATTTACGGCGACCTGAAAATTATTCCGTCTTGACCGACTATGACGCACTATTGTTTCCTACTTTTTGGCCTGGTGAGGGGTGTCCTGGTATAGTGATGGATGCATATATAAGCGGTCTTCCATTATTGGCCAGCGATTGGAACTTGAATTGCGATTACATAGATGATGGAAAGACAGGTATTTTATACCCACCACAAGATGTGAAGGCTTTGATAAATGCCATCCAGGATTGTATCGATGGTAAGACGGATCTTGAGGGAATGTCTATGAATTGTAGAAAGAAGGCAAAAGAGTATGACGTAGACAATGTGCTTTCTGAACGAAATATAAAAGAGCTCGGAATAATTTGATCAGATACTATTTACAACATCAAGGAATCAGCAATGCCTGTTCTATTAATGGCACAATATACATAGATACCTTGTTTGTTGCCCACAAGTGTAAAAACTTTACTTTCATATTATCATGCAAGAGGAGAGGATAGACACCCCATTCATTAATGTGCGGACGGACTTCGGGTTTAAGCGTATGTTCGGGACACCAAGGTTTAAAGCGGCGTTGATTAATCTCTTGAATTCACTCCTCGAAGGGGAGGTCAAGGTGTATGATGTAAAATATCTTAACAAGGAGAAGCTCCCCGAAAGAGAGGATGGAAGAAGGATTATCTACGACGTATACTGCACATCCGATGTCAAGGGAGGGGATAGCAAGCTACTGTCCGACTACAATCGAATTCGTCTGGAGGAGTCGGACTCGGTGACTCATCATTTCCTGGTTGAGATGCAGAACGCATACCTGCCTCCCTTTGATGAAAGAATAGTGTATTATACCTCCCGCATCGTCAGTGAGCAGGGTAAGACAGGATGGAAGTTTGATATGGCACCCGTCATAACCATAGCCATAACCAACTTCTCGCTTCCGGGCATTTCTAAAAGGCTCGTACATGATTTCCTTCTAATGGATCAAAACACGCATGAGGTGCTCACGAGAAAGTATAGGATATTCTTCCTGAGTCTTCCTTCTGTTGCCAAAAAATGGGAGTCATGCCATGACGATCTGGAGCGTCGATTGTTTCTAATAAAACACATGCAGGATATGAAGAAGGATTCAATTCCCTACAGGGAGGGACAATACCCTGAAATGTTTGAGGCTGCAGAGAGCGATACGATGGCTCAGGAGGATGTGGTAGCTTATAGTGCATCCCTGGCAAAACTACGTGACGACGAATTGAGTCTACAGTATGCCGCTACGCTTGCCGAAGAGCGAGGCTTGAAGCTTGGGGAAGAACGTGGCTTGAAGCGTGGGGAGTACGAGGCATCGGTAAGGATAGCGAAGGCAATGCTGGCGTCCGGGATTGAATTGGAAGAAGTCGAAAGACTGACAGGCCTTTCTTATAACGAACTATCGTAATCATAGTGAGTGTGTGGCCAAATAATCAATTGATATTTAATTATATAAACTAAATGTTTCATCCCACACTTTCGAAATCGGGCCGCATTCTCTACTGGCCCCTGATCAAGGCATGCGAGCTGATGGGCAAGTACAGCCCCAAGACACTGCTGCAGCTGAGGTATTATGCGCTCTTCAAGAAAAAGCTCAACCTCAAGGATCCCAAGAACATCAATGAGAAGATCCTCTGGGCAAAGCTATATGCCGACACCTCGGAATGGACGCGCCTGGCCGACAAGCGTCTGGTAAGGGACTATGTCAAAGAGATCGGGCTGGGTGACACCCTGGTGGAGCTCTATGCCACATGGTATTCAGCCGATGAGGTGGATTTCGACACGATACCGGACGACTTCATCATCAAGGCAAACAACGGCGACGGCAAGGGCACCAACAAGATAGTGCGCAAGAGCGAACTCACCCCCGAGAAGAAGGAGGAGCTCAAAGCCCTGGTCAAGGACTGGCTGTCACGCAAGAATATTGGCTTGCTTCATGCCGAGCCCCAGTACAAGGGTATGCGTCCCTGCGTCATTGCCGAGCAGTTGCTCCCGGCTCCCAAGGGGGGCTCCACGTTGGTCGACTACAAGATATGGTGCTTCAATGGCAAGGCGCATTACATCTGGGTCTGCAGCGACCGTAGCAAGGACGGAAACAGCGCCCACGTGATGACCTACGACCTGGACTGGAACTCGCATCCTGAGTTTTCCGTGTTCACCTCTGACTATCTGAGGGGAGAGGTGAAGCCCCGGCCCAAGAACCTCAACAAGATGATAGAGATAGCCGAGCGGCTCTCGAAGGGATTTCCCGAACTGCGCGTCGACCTCTATAACATCGACGGCAAGATATTCTTTGGCGAACTGACCTTTACCTCTCAAGGCGGCCTGATGGGATTCTATACAGAAGAATTCCTCGACACATTGGGCTCCAAATTCTCCATCTCAGACTTCAAGAGAAAATCCTGACATGGAGGGACAATACCCTGAGATGTTTGAGGCTGCGGAGAGCGATAGGATGGCTGAGGAGGATGTTGTGGCCTACAGCGCATCCCTGGCAAAACTGCAAGACGATGAATTGAGCCTACGATATGCTGCCACGGTTGCCGAAGCGCGTGGAGAGGAGCGTGGCTTAAAACTCGGGGAGGAACGTGGCTTGAAGCTTGGAGAGGAGCGTGGCTTAAAACTCGGGGAGGAGCGTGGCTTGAAGCGAGGTGAGCACGAAGCATCTGTAAGGATTGCCAAGGCAATGCTTGAGTCCGGGATGGAAGTGGAGGAAATCGAAAGACTGACAGGCCTTTCCTATGACGATATTATATGAATGCTCTCACCACTTGCAAGTGATAGATCCTGCAATTACACATAAGAAGGTGACCCAGCAAAGGAAGAAAGTGATGCTCGTCTTCGGGACGCGCCCGGAGGCCATCAAGATGGGGCCGCTCGTCAAGGAACTGCAGAAGCGGCCGGAGACGTTTGAGACCATAGTGTGTGTCACCGGCCAGCATCGACAGATGCTCGACCAGGTGCTGGAGATCTTCGACATCACCCCTGACCATGACCTCGACATCATGAAGCAGGGGCAGGACCTCTATGACGTCACGGCTCGGGTGCTCACCGGTATGCGCGACGTGCTGGAGGAGGCGAAGCCGGATATCGTGCTCGTGCATGGCGACACTACCACTTCCACTGCCGCCGCCCTCGCGGCCTTCTACAAGCAGATCCCCGTGGGACACGTGGAGGCGGGGCTGCGCACCCACAACATCTATTCGCCCTGGCCCGAGGAGATGAACCGCCAGATCACCTCCCGCATCGCAACGTATCATTTTGCCCCCACACCCCTCAGCCGTGAGAATCTCCTTCACGAGGGGGTGGACGCCAAGAATATCATCGTCACAGGCAACACGGTCATCGACGCCCTCTACTGGGTCGTCGACAAGATGAAGGAGGACGCCGAACTGGGCAAAAAGCTGGAGTCTGCCCTCCGGGAGGCCGGCTACGATGTGGCCTGTCTGAGGGGCGCCCGCAAGCTGGTGCTCATCACCGGACACCGCCGCGAGAACTTCGGCGAAGGCTTCATATCCATGTGCAAGGCCATCAAGGCGCTGACGGAGAAGTATCCTGACGTGGATTTTGTCTATCCGATGCACCTCAACCCAAACGTGCGCAAGCCTATCCGCGAGGTGTTTGGCGAGGACCTGAGCAATCTCGGCAACATGCACTTCATCGAGCCGCTGGAATACATGTCGTTTGTCTACCTGATGGAGAAGGCCGATATCGTGCTTACCGACAGCGGCGGCATTCAGGAGGAGGCCCCTGGGCTCGGCAAGCCGGTCCTGGTGATGCGCGACACCACCGAGCGTCCCGAGGCCCTCGAGGCGGGCACCGTCCGGCTCGTAGGCACCGACTACGACAAGATCCTCACGGAAGTATCCACCCTCCTCGACGATCCCGCCGCCTACGACCGCATGAGCAAAGCCGTCAACCCCTACGGCGACGGCCAGGCCTGCCCCCGCATCTCCGACTTCCTAACCTCGCGTAAGGAAGCAACTTCAGGAAGGGAAGAAGTTCAGGCAAAGAAATAGCCAAAGGGGACTGCCCACCAAAGAGACATAAAGAAAGGTAATTGAAATGTCGATTTTTAAGGATAAGACGTTGCTGATCACCGGGGGTACCGGGTCGTTCGGCAACGCTGTGCTGAAGAGGTTTCTGGATACGGACATCAAGGAGATCCGCATTTTCAGCCGCGACGAGAAGAAGCAGGACGACATGCGCCACGAATACCAGTCTCGGTATCCGGAAGTGGCTCACAAGATAAAGTTCTATATCGGCGACGTGCGCGACCTCCAGTCGTGCCGTAGCGTCATGCCCGGCGTGGACTATATCTTCCATGCCGCAGCCCTGAAGCAGGTGCCCTCCTGCGAGTTCTTCCCCATGGAGGCCGTCAAGACCAATGTCATAGGCACCGACAACATACTGACCGCCGCCATCGAGGCAGGCGTCGAATCCGTAATCTGCCTCTCGACCGACAAGGCCGCATATCCCATCAACGCCATGGGTCTCACCAAGGCCATCGAGGAGAAGGTGGCAGTCGCCAAGAGCCGCAATTCGGGCAAGACGAAGATCTGCTGCACACGCTACGGCAACGTGATGTGCTCGCGCGGATCGGTCATCCCCCTCTGGATCGAACAGATCCGCAGCGGCAACCCCATCACCATCACCGAACCCACCATGACCCGCTTCATCATGAGCCTGGAAGAGGCCGTCGACCTCGTGCTCTTCGCCTTCGAGCATGGAGAGAACGGCGACATCCTGGTGCAGAAGGCCCCGGCCTGCACCATCGCCACACAGGCCGAGGCGGTATGCGAACTCTTCGGAGGGCGCAAGGAGGACATCAAGATCATCGGCATCCGCCACGGCGAGAAGATGTATGAGACCCTGCTCACCAACGAGGAATGCGCCAAGGCCGAGGACCTCGGCGACTTCTACCGCGTGCTGGCTGACAATCGTGGTTTGAACTACGACAAGTTCTTCAAGGAGGGCGACGAGACCCGTAATCCGCTCATAGAGTTCAGTTCGAGCAACACCCGCCAGCTGACCGTCGAAGAGACAAAGAAGAAAATCGAAGCGCTGGAGTATATCCAGAACGAGCTCCGCGGCGAAGGCAATTTCGTGCAATAGCGTCCTCCTACTTATCAACCCCCAACCAGACAAAAATGGACATGGACCAAAACCCTGTCAAATTTAAGGACGATGGGCGTCTGAAACTGCTGATCGTGGTCGGCACGCGCCCGGAGATAATACGCCTGTCGGCAATCATCAACCGTTGCCGCGAGTATTTCGACACCATCCTGGCCCACACCGGCCAAAACTACGACTACAACCTCAACGGCATCTTCTTCCGCGACCTGCGCCTGGCCGATCCGGAAGTGTACATGGATGCCGTGGGGAGCGATCTGGGGGAGCCGATCGGCAACATCATCGCCGCCTCGGCCCACCTGATGCTGGAGAAGGACGGCAAGCCCATCGGCGACATCTGCGTGGGCGACGGCCCGGTGGACGCGGCGTTCCTGGCCATCGAGCAGATCATCGGCCACCACT
>CAZHCM010000012.1:0-28555 GCA_964531005.1 uncultured Sangeribacter sp.
AGCGGCGGTCTCGATGCGGCGCGGTGCGCGGCTCTCGGCGTGGCCTGCGGAGAAGCCTCGCGAGAGGATATGGTCGAGGGGATGCTGCACGCAGGTGAGCGACTTGGTGGGGTAGTAGTCCTTGTCGTGGATGTGGATGAGGTTGTCGCGCACGGCTGCGCGAGCCTCCTGGCTCAGGAGATAGTCGTCGACGAAAGGCTTGGTGGTCTCGCTGGCAAACTTCATCATCATGCCCGCCGGGGAGTCGGCGTTCATGTTGGCGTTCTCGCGGGTGATGTCGTTGTTCTTGGCCTCTATGATCTCGAGGAAGATGTCGCGGGTCTTGGCGCGGCGGGCGATGGAACGCTGGTCGCGGTATGCGATGTAGCGGCGCGCCACGTCCTTGCGAGAGGACTTCATTAGCTCCATCTCCACACGATCCTGTATCTCCTCGACGGTCATGCGCGAGGAGCCTGACTGCCCGATACGGGATGTGATTTTCTGGATGAGCGCATTGTCCTCCCCGAGGACGGTCGCAAGCATTGCCTTGCGGATGGCGTTCTTGATCTTGTCTTCGTTGTAGACCACGATTCTGCCGTCACGCTTCTCTACTGTCTGAATCATATATCAAAGTCAATTAGTGGAGATGGAACTCTCGGTTTCGTATTGATGGTGCAAAGATAAGGCAAAAGTTTGGAACTGCCAAGGGGGAGGCCTCAATTTAGCATAAAATTTTCTTTTTGGACAACTTTTCTACTTTTTATAAAATCTAACTAATTGATATACAAATAATTGGTGAAAGTTTCGGAAAACTTTCACCAATTATTCATTTTTTGAAGTTGCCCAATTTCAGGTGATTAGGCATCGGTTTCAATAAGTTACGCGATGTATTTTTATGCCATATACGCCACATGCGCCAATGATGCAAAAAATATTCAACGGTTGCGAATCGAGGATTCGAGGGCCGCCGAAAGTCACGGCGTGACTTTCCGAGAACTAATGCGTCAACGGTTGCGAATCGAGGATTCGAGGGCCGCGATCGTGGCCACGTCGATGATGTCGCGCACGTCGGAATTGACGCCGGTGAAGTAGATGGGCTTCTTCAGGCCGATCTGGATGGGGCCGGTGATGTGGCCCACGCCCAGGCCGAGGAGCATCTTGTAGGTGATGTTGGCCGAAGCGAGGTTGGGGAAGACGAGCGTGTTGACCTGGCGTCCCTTGATGGTGTTGAAGGGGAAGGTCTTGTCGCGCAGGGCGGTGTTGAGAGCGTAGTCGGCCTGCATCTCGCCGTCCACGGCGATGTCGGGATACTGCTCGTGGAGTGTCTTGACAGCCTCAGCCACACGGCGCGGCCCCTCGTCGGTGTGGCTGGAGCCGAAGTTGCTGTAGCTGAGCATCGCGATGACCGGATCGTGGGCGAAGAACTTCACTGCATCGTTGGCCAGGCGGGCGATCTCCACCAGGATATCCTTGTCGGCCACGGGGTTGACCGCGGTGTCGGCGAGGAAGAAGGTGCCCATGCGGGTGTTGAGGATATGCATCGTGGCGAAGTGGTGGAACCCCTCGCGGTATCCCACGATGTCGGCGGCACGCTCCACCATCTTGTTGGCCGGCGAGTAGGATCCGGCGATGAAGGCGTCGGCATCGCCCGTCTCCACCATCATCATGCCGAAGTTGGAGCGGGAGAACATCTTCTCGATAGCCTCCGGCAGGGTGACGCCTTCGCGCTCCTTCTTCTTGACAAGGAGGGTGGCGTAGCGGTAGCGGCGATCCATCTCGTCGTCGTGGCGGGGGTTGACGATCTGTATGCCGGAAATGTCGAGTCCGAGTCGCTCCGCGCGGCGCGAGATCATCTCGGCATTGCCAAGGAGGATGGGGATGCAGATGCCGTCGTGATACATGCGGGCCGCGGCTTGGAGCATGTTGTCGGTGTTGCCTTCGCCGAAGACCACGCGACGCTTGTCCTTGGAGGCGAGTTCGGTGATATGGCGCATCATCTGGCCGTCGTCGCCCATGAGGGCCTGCAGACGGGCGCGGTATGCGTCCCAGTCCTTTATCGGGCGTTTGGCCACACCGCTCTCCTCGGCGCCCTTGGCCACGGCCGGGGCCACGGTCATCAGCAGGCGCGGGTCGATGGCCTTCGGCAGGATGTAGTCGCGGCCGAAGTGGAGGTCGCTAAGGCCGTATGCCTCGTCTACGACCGAAGGCACGGGGCGATGAGCCAGCTCGGCAATGGCGTAGACGGCCGAGACCTTCATCTCCTCGTTAATCTCTGTGGCGCCGCAGTCAAGGGCGCCTCGGAAGATGTAGGGGAATCCGATGACGTTGTTGATCTGGTTAGGATAGTCGCTACGCCCTGTGGCCACGATTATGTCGGGCACGGCGGCGACAGCCTTCTCGTAGGCGATCTCGGGATTGGGGTTGGCGAGGGCGAAGACGATGGGCTTAGGAGCCATGCTCTTGACCATCTCCGGGGTCACGACGTCGGCCACGCTGAGGCCCAGGAAGACGTCGGCACCTACCATCGCCTCGGCGAGGGTGTGGAGATCGCGGTCAGTGGCGAAGCGGCGCTTCGACTCGTTGAGGTTTTCGCGGTCGGAGCGGATTACGCCCTTGCTGTCGCACATCACGATGTTTTCGCGGCGCACGCCCAGACGCTGGTAGAGGGAGGTGCAGCTGATGGCGGCAGCACCGGCGCCGTTGACCACGAGGCGGATGTCCTCGATTTTCTTGCCCTGGATCTCGAGGGCATTGAGGAGACCTGCGCCCGAAATGATTGCCGTGCCGTGCTGGTCGTCGTGCATGACGGGGATGTCGCACTCCTCCTTGAGGCGGCGTTCGATCTCGAAGCACTCCGGGGCCTTGATGTCTTCAAGGTTGATGCCGCCGAAGGTGGGGGTGAGGGCCTTGACGATCTCGATAAACTTGTCGGGGTCGGTCTCGTTGACCTCTATGTCGTAGGCGTCGAGGCCGGCGAAAATCTTGAAGAGGAGAGCCTTGCCTTCCATTACGGGCTTGCCGGCGAGGGCGCCTATGTCGCCAAGGCCGAGGACGGCGGTGCCGTTGGAGATGACGGCCACGAGGTTGCCTTTGTTGGTGTATTTATATGCGTCGGCAGGGTTGTGCTCGATTTCGGTGCAGGGGTATGCCACTCCCGGGGAGTAGGCGAGGGAGAGGTCGAGCTGCGAGGCGTAGGGTTTGGTGGGGGTTATCTCGATTTTGCCGGGGCGCCCTTCTTCGTGATAGCGGAGCGCCATTTCTTTGGTTACTTTAGCCATGCTTGGTGGAAATGTGTGTTTTCTTTTTATAACGCCTTTGGGGGATTTTGGTTTTGGCTATCGGGAGAACCGGAGGCGGAGGCTTTAAATCCGAGGGTAGAGGCTTCCCGCCCGGAGGCGGAGCCTCCGGGCGGGAAGCAAAAAGCTACCGCTTAACGGCTGCTTGGGGGCTATTTCTTCCAGAAGGAGCGGGTGAAGAGCAGCAGGATGGTGAAGAGCTCCAGACGCCCTACGAGCATGACGAAGGTCAGGAGCCACTTGGCCACGCAGGGGAGGGTGGAGAAGGTCCAGTCGATGCCGTTGATCTCGGTGCCGATGCCGGCGTTGGAGATGGCCGAGAGGCTGTAGAAGAAGGCTGTCTTCAGGGGCAGCCCCATGATGACCAGGAGGGTGCCCGACCCGATGATGACGAAGACGTAGACGAAGAGGAAGGCCAGCACCTTCTGCACCATCATGTAGGAGGTGCCCTTGCCGTTGACCACGACGGTGGTCACGGCGCTGGGGTGCATGAGCTTGTAGAACTCGTTCTTGACAAACTTGAAGAGCACCAGCACGCGGTCGATCTTGGCGCCTCCCGAGGTGCTTCCCGCGCATCCGCCCACGAACATCATCATCGTCAGCACCAGTTCCGAGAGGGGACCCCAGTTGCTGAAGTCAGGCTCTGTGATGCCTGTCGAGCTTAGTATCGACACCGACTGGAAGAGGGGGGCCAGTGTGTAGTCCTGCCAGTCGTCGCCCTGGCCCATGAGCCAGACGTTGAGGCAGAAGAGGGCGTAGCCGATGAGAACGGCGAAGAGAAACCACCGCAGTATCTCGTTGGTGACGGCCTTGCGGGCCTGTCCCGTGACGCTCTGATAGATGAGGGCGAAGTTGATGCTGCCCAGGGTCATGAAGACTATGAGGATGACCTTGACGGCGATGTTGCCGAGGTCGAGCACGGTCTCGTCGGCCACGGCGAAGCCCCCCGTCGACATGATGGAGAGGCCGTAGCACACGGCCTCGAAAGTGCGCACCCCCGCCAGGTACAGGAAACCCATGAGAAGGAGGGTGAGCACCAGATATATGATCCATAGGCTCTTGGCGGTGTTGCTGACGCGGGGCCGGAGCTTGTCGTGGGTGATGCCTGTGACTTCGGCGTTGAACATCTGCATGCCCCCCTGATAGTTGAGCATCGGGAGCACGGCGAGTGTGAAGAGTATGATACCCATGCCGCCGACCCACTGCGTGATGCACCGCCAGATGAGGATGGACGGGGGGAGGCCCTGGAGGGTGTCGAGGGCCGACATGCCGGTGGTGGTGAATCCGCTCATGGTCTCGAAGAAGGCGTCCGTAACGCTATGGTGCGTGCCCGAGATAAGGAAGGGGAGCATCCCGAAGAGGGCGAGCACCTCCCAGGTCAGCGAGACCAGCACGATGGCCTCCCGCTTGCCCATCTCGCGGCTGCGCGGCTTGATGCTCATCATGCCGAAGGCTGCGGCCAGCGTCAGGCCGATGGAAATGAGGAAGGCTCGCCATCCGGTGCCCTCAAGGATGATGCCTGTCACCATCGGGATGACCATGAAGGCGGCCAGCACCATGAGCAGCCACCCGATGACGCGCAGGAGCATCGGGAGGTTGATGTACGACTTTTGGGAGAATATAGCGCTCATGAGAACCACTTCTCGATTTTATGGATGGTGCCGGTCAGGCAGAACACCACCACGAAGTCGCCCGGCTCGATCTTCGACATGCCGGAGATAAGTTCGCAGCGGTCGCCGCGCACGAGTGCTGCCAGGGTCATGCCGTAGGGGAGGTGCAGGTCCTTGACCGGAGCCTTGGTGATCTTGGCCCCCTTGCGCACCGGTATCTCGGCCACCTCGGCGTCGGCCAGGGCCAGGAACTTGGAATTATGCTCGTCGGCGTCGAGCAGGATCTTGAAGATGCGGCTCGAAGCGAGGAGTTTCTTGTTGATTGTCGTGCCGATGTTGAGGTTTTCGGCCGAGGAGAGGAACTGGAGGTTTTCGACGTCGGCAATCGTCTTCGGCACCCCGAACTCCTTGGCCGTCAGGCAGGAGAGGATGTTGGTCTCCGAGGAGTCGGTCAGGGCCATGAAAGCGTCGTACTGGTAGATGTTGTTCTCGCGTAGCACCTCGATGTCGCGCCCGTCGCCGCAGACCACCTCGCACTCCGGGAGATTGGTGGCCATCTCCTCACACCGGGCGCGGTTCATGTCGATGATCTTGATATGGTACTTCTCGCTGTACTGGCGGATGAAGCGGACGGCGATGCGGCTCCCGCCCATGATGAGCACCTTCTTGATGGTGCGGCTCTTCTTGCCGCAGAGGTCGCGCACTTCGGTGACGAACGGGGGCATGGTGATGAAATACACGATGTCGTCGTCGAGGATCTCGTCGTTGCCGTTGGGGATGATGGTCTCGTGCTTGCGCTTGATGGCGGCCACGTGGAAATCATGGGCGCGCACAGGGAGGTCCTTCAGCTTGCAGTTGACCAGAGGGGAGGCCCCGTGTATCTTCACGCCGATGAGCAGAAGCTCGCCGTTGTGGAGCTCGCCCCAGTATCGGGCCCAGTTGTGCGACAGGGCCGAATTGATCTCCGTGGCCGCGAGGTTTTCGGGATAGATCAGGAAATCCACGCCCAGTTCCTTTAGGATAAGGCCGTTTTCCTTCTTCAGAAACTCCGAGTTGTCGATTCGGGCCACTGTCTTGCGGGCCCCCAGGTGCTTGGCGATGGCGCACGAGGTGATGTTGCGCGTCTCGTAGGGGGTGACGGCTATGTAGAGGTCGGCGTTGCCGACCCCCACGCTTCTCAATGATTCAAATGAAGACGTGGAGCCGTTGCAAGTCATCAGATTGTAGTTGGCATCGATGATGTCCAGACGCTCCTGGTCGCTGTCGAGGAGGATGATGTCCTGGTCCTCGTTGCTCAGGAGTTTGGCGAGATGTGTGCCCACTTCGCCGGCACCGGCTATTATTATCTTCATTACTTTCCTTTTAATTCAACTTCGGCCAGCTTCCTGACCTGGCGCTCGATGCCGTCGGCATCGTATCCGCAGAGGGCCTTCAGTTCGCCGACCTTGCCGTGGGTCACCCACTTGTCGGGTGCGCCCATGCGAATGAGCGAGCCCTTGAACCCACGCTCCGACAAGGCTTCGGCCACGGCGGTGCCGAAGCCTCCCTCGACAGTGCCGTCCTCGACCGTGACCACTGCGTCATAGCCGGAAGCCACCTTGTCGAGTATCTCCCGGTCGAGGGGTTTGACCCAGATCATGTCATAGTGGTCCACCGGCACGCCGGCCTTCTCCAGGCGGACGGCGGCCTCCGCCGTGTCGCCGTTGGGGCCCACGGTCAGGATGGCGATGCGGGCGCCGGGTCGGCTCGACATAAGGCGTCCGCGACCCTTTTCCAGACGCTCGAAGGGGGTCTCCCAGTCGGGGTTGACCCCTTTGCCGCGAGGATAGCGGATAGCCATCGGACCCGACTCCGAGAGAGAGGTGTACATCAGCGAGCGCAGAGTGGCCTCGTCGGCCGGAGCGGCCACCGACATTCCCGGGATGCAGCGCAGATAGGCCAGGTCGAGCAGGCCGTGGTGTGTCACACCATCCTCGCCCACCACTCCGGCGCGGTCGATGCAGAAAGTGACCGGGAGGCCCTGGATGCAGACGTCGTTGACGATGTTGTCGTATGCACGCTGCAGGAAAGAGGAGTATATGGCCACGAAGGGGCGTTTGCCGGCGGCGGCAAGGCCTCCGGAGAAGGTGACGGCGTGTCCCTCGGAGATGCCCACGTCAAACGACCTTTTCGGGAAGGCCTTGAGCATGTGAGACATCGACGTGCCCGAAGGCATGGCGGCCGTGATGCCCATGACGCGGTCGTCCTTGGCGGCCAACTGCACGAGCGTGCGGCCGAACACCTCCTGCCAGGGGAGCGGGTCCCCCTCCTTGGCCTTCTTGGCCCGCTCGCCGGTCTCGGGGTTGAAAAGGCCCGGAGCGTGCCATGCGCTCGGGTTGCGCTCCGCCTCCCCGAACCCCTTCCCCTTGACGGTGCGCAGGTGGAGGATGCGCGGGCCCGTCATGTCCTTGATGTCATTGAGCACCCGGACGATCTTCTGCACGTCGTGGCCGTCGAAGGGGCCGAAATAGCGGATGTTGAGCCCCTCGAAGATGTTCTGGTCGCCGGAGATGAAGGACTTGACCGAATTGTTGAGGCGCAGCAGGCGCCACTTCTTTTGGTCGGTCAGGATCCCCTTGCGCTGCATGTAGTCGGCCATACGGTGGCGCCAGCGGTTGTAGCCGGCCGAGGTGTACAGCTCCGAGAGATAGCGATGCAGGGCACCGACGTTGTCGTCGATGCTCATGTCGTTGTCGTTGAGGATGATGAGCAGATTGTTGGGATTGTTGGCTACATTGTTGAGCCCTTCGAAGGCCAGGCCGTTGCCGATGGAGGCGTCGCCGATGACGGCCACGGTCTTGCGGTCCTCCTCGCCCGGGGTGCACTTGTCGGCCACGGCCATGCCCAGGGCGGCCGAGATGGAGTTGCCTGCATGGCCGGTGACGAAGGTGTCGTACTCGCTTTCGGAGGGGGTGGGGAAACCGCTGATGCCGCCCAGCATTCGCTGGCGGTCGAAGGCCTCGCGGCGTCCGGTGAGGAGCTTGTGGGCATATGCCTGGTGGCCCACGTCCCAGACGATGCGGTCGCGGGGTGTATTGAACACATAATGGAGCGCCACGATGATCTCGACGGCCCCCATGCTGGAGGCGAAGTGGCCGGGATTGGTCGACAGGCGCGATATGATCATCTGCCGCAACTGGGCACACACCTCCGGAAGCTGGTCAGGTGCGAGCCGGCGCAGGTCAGCCGGAGAGTCTATGCGTGCCAGTAGGGGAGGCACCGAACTCTTTTCCATGGTCTCTGTCATTTCCTTTTGTCCTGGTTGGGTCTCACATACCTCTTGTATAGAGGCACAAACACGATGATGCCTGACGCCACGATGACGAATACGGTCTTCGGCGTCCAGCCACCGGCGGTGACGAGCATCCAGCACAGCCAGAGCCACAGCGCCCCTAAGAAAAGGATGGATATGATATGCGAGGTTTTCATCAAGAATGCGAAGTTACGATTTTTTTTTGGAAAAATGGCATGGTGAATCGAAAAAAAAGCACCTCTCAGGTGTTAGGATAGTAGCTATCCCCGCGAGAGGATGGCGACTATGAAACACATTCCACCCTTAAGACTATCACTATGAAGCACATTCCACACATTCCCGAGCGTTATCTCCGAACGGTGAAGAACATCCTTTCGACCTCCGTCAAGGTGGGCGCCATAGCCCTCGTGGGCGCCATCGGCGTCGGTGCCCTGACCTATCGCGCCGACTCCACTTCGGCCTATGCCGAGCCTGTCACCAGCATAGAGCACACCCCGCTCGCCCCTGTCATCGAGCAGATCGAGAAGACCCCTGCCAAGCCCGAACACCTCTCCTTCGCCTCGCCGCAGGAGATACTTGACTATATGGACGCCTCCCCGGACTCCGCCCGCTATCATCGGGGCATCCTGCCCCGCATGGCAGAGACCGCGCCCGAATATGCCGAATCGCTTCTCAACAGCCATTCGCGCCGCTTCATCGTGGCCGACAAGGCCAAGATGCGCGTCTTCGTCTACGATAGCTGCGGCGTCGTGGAGCGCTCCTTCGGCATGGCCGCCGGCAAGGGGCTTGGCAACAAGCACAAGCGCGGCGACTCGCGCACTCCTGAAGGGTTCTTCCGCGTCGAGGGGGTCTACAACAGCACCGAATGGCTCTACACCGACGACGAAGGCAACACCTCCCAGGTGAAGGGGCAGTACGGCCCGCGCTTCATCCGCATCCACACCGTGCCCCAGAGATGGCCCATCGGCATCCACGGCACCTGCGCACCCTGGTCGATCGGCGGACGCCGCTCCCACGGCTGCATGCGCCTGAAGAACGACGACATCATGGCCCTGGTGGAATACGTGGAGAAGGGGATGCCCGTCATCATATCCCCGGGAACCCGCGACCAGAAGGTCAACACACAGGAGGGGACCCCGACGCGCCGCGTATGGACCGGAGAGGGGAGCCAGGGCACCGTCGCGAGCCGCTGATTGGGAAAAAAGTAGGAAAACACACATCTATTAACAGGGGAATATTGTAGAAGTCTCGCAAACTTTTGCTAACTTTGTAACTCGCAAAGGGCTTCTACAGTAAAAATGAACAGATTCGAAACATATACCCCCGAAATACCCTCCGACGAGCCCAGGAAACCCCTTGAGCCTGTGACGGAGGAAGCCATGGGGCCTGCGGGTCCCAAACCCCGGAAAGGGAGCCGGGGCAAGGGAGGCGCCCCCAAGAAAGAGAAGGCGAAGAGAACGGCCAGGGAGACCCCGAAGCCGCAGATGCCTTCGGTCGACATCGCCTCCATCCCGGGCTCGGTCAAAGCCTGGGCCAACTCCCAGACCGTGCGCCTCATCACCGGAATAGTGCTGGGGTGCCTCGGCGTGTACTTGGGCATAGCCTTCGCCTCCTATCTCGTGACGTGCATCAAGGACCAGTCGGCCATCGTCGGCACTGACGTGGGCTACGCACTCGGGGTGGCCAACCCTGCGGGTGAGGCAGGCGCGAGGCTTTCAGAGACCATCATCAACCGAGGCTACGGACTCGGTGCGGGCATCCTCGTGTTCTGGCTCCTGGCCATGTCGATCAAGGAGCTCACGGGGCGCCCACGCTTCAAGACAGTCAACTTCACCATCAAATGCCTGGTGGCCTTCATCACCGTATCGCTGATGGTGGGGCTGGCCAGCTATGGCTTCGACACCCCGATCAACTGGGGCGGGTGGCATGGCCGATACGTCAACGACTTCGTCATCTCCTTCTTCGGAGTGACGGGGGGCCTGGTGCTATGCGTTATGATGCTGGGCATCTTCGTGGTCATCTGCCTGCGCGACATCATCAACTGGCTGCTGCGCCTCAAGAGGGCGCGCGACAAGCGACGCGCCGAGCGCCGAGCTGCCGAAGAGGAGGCGCGCCGTCTCAAGGAGGAGATAGAGGAGATGGCGCGCCAGGAGGCCGTAGACGCCGCCCTGAGCGGCGAAGGCCCCGACGCCGAAGTCGAAGAGGAGCCGGAGGACGAGATCGTGACCTTCGGGGTCAACGAGGCCGCCCTCTACGACGAGATACCCGACCTGGAGGAAGAGGAGGAGGAGAAACCTGCACCCGCACCTGCACCTTCCCCGGCCCCGATTCCGGCCAACCCCGCCTCCCCCGAACCCGCGCAAGTGGCCGGAGGCCTCCCCGCCGAGCCGCAGCCGTCGGCGCAAGAGGGGACGCAACCTGCCGCCTCAGCTCCGGAGGACCCGGGCGACCTGGAGGAAGAGGAGCCGAAAGAGGAGCCCATGGTGGTCAACGTCGGGTCGGTGGCCCAGGCGTCCGCTCCCGTGCAGGGGAGCCAGAAGCACCTCTATAAATTCCCTTCCTTCGACATCCTGCGCCCCGGCGTGGAGAAGATAAGCGTGGACACCGAGGAGCAGCTCGAAAACAAGGAGCGGATCCGCAAGACCCTCCACGACTTCGGCATCCCCATCGTCAGCATCGAGGCGACAGTGGGCCCGACCGTGACCCTCTATGAGATACGTCCCGACAAGGGGGTGAAGATAGCCAAGATACGCAACCTCGTAGACGACATAGCCCTTAGCCTTTCGGCCATCGGAGTGCGCATCATAGCGCCCATACCGGGCAAGGGCACCGTCGGAATCGAGGTGGCCAACAAGGAGCCGCAGACCGTGTCGATGCGCACCGTCATCCAGTCGAAACGCTACCAGGAATCGAAATACAAGCTCCCGGTGGCCCTCGGGTGCACCATCTCCAACGACGTCTACATCGCCGACCTGGCCAAGATGCCCCACCTGCTCGTGGCCGGCGCCACCGGCCAGGGTAAGTCTGTAGGCCTGAACGCACTGATCACCTCTCTGCTCTACCGCAAGCGTCCCGACGAGCTGAAATTCGTGATGATAGACCCGAAGATGGTGGAGTTCAGCCTCTACGCCAAGATAGAGAAGCACTACCTGGCCAAGATACCCGACGCCGAAGAGCCCATCATCACCGACATGAGCAAGGTCGTGGCCACGCTCAGCTCCCTCTGCGTGGAGATGGACGACCGCTACCAGCTCCTGAAGATGGCCCAGGTGCGCAACATCGAGGAATACAACCAGAAGATAAAGGAAAACCGCCTCAACCCCATGGAGGGGCACAAGTTCCTGCCATACATCGTGGTGATAGTCGACGAGTTTTCGGACCTCATCATGACTTCCGGCAAAGAGGTGGAGATGCCCATCGCCCGTCTGGCCCAGAAGGCGCGCGCCGTGGGGATGCACGTCATCATCGCCACGCAGCGTCCTTCGACCAACGTCATCACCGGCATCATCAAGGCCAATTTCCCCGTGCGCATAGCCTTCAAGGTCAGCTCCGGCGTGGACAGCAAGACCATCCTCGACACCACCGGCGCCCAGCAGCTCATCGGGCGCGGCGACATGCTGGTCAGCAACAACTCCGAGATGGTGCGCGTGCAGTGCGCCTTCATCGACACCCCGGAGGTGGAGGAGATATGCGAATACATATCCCGGCAGCCCTACGGCTCCGGAGCCTACATCCTGCCCGAGCCTGTGGCCACGGGCGAGGAGGGTGAAGGGGCCGGCGGAGGTGGGATGCTCGGCGAGCGCGACGCCCTCTTCGAGGAGTGCGCCCGGGTGGTGGTGATGTCCAACACCGCCTCCACATCATCGCTGCAGCGCCGCTACGGCATAGGATACAACCGCGCCGGCAAGATCATGGACCAGCTCGAGGCCGCGGGCATAGTCGGGCCTGCGCAGGGGGGCAAGCCCCGCGCCGTGCTCGTGGACGCCGTTACACTCGAGACGCTGCTCTAAGACGGGAGACGTGCAACACTGCGGGGAATCTGACGTTATATATGTATATGGATAAGAAAATACAAAGACTGCTGACCTGCCTGGCTATGCTCGCGCTGCTCCTCGTGCCCCTCCGGGCCTCGGGAGCGGAGACAGCCGCGCAGGTGATGCGGCGCGCCTCGGCCCTTCTCGACCGTGCTACGGGTGTCTCCGCCGATTTCTCCCTCACTTCCGGAGGACGCACCGTCAAGGGGAGTCTCAAGTCTTCGGCCGCAGGGTTTGCCATCGTGACCAACGGCTACAGCGCCTGGTATGACGGACGCAATCTCTGGACTTACAACCCCTCCACGGTGGAGACCACGCTGGTCAACCCCACGGCGGCGGAGCTTCGGGAGGTCAATCCCATCATGATGGTGGCCGGATACGAGAAAGACTTCACCGCCTCCTACTCGAAGACGCCGGCGGCGGGGTGCTACGGCGTGGTGCTCACGCCCAAGAACGCCAAGACTGGGCTAAAGAGCGTCGTCGTGCAGCTCGACAAGCGCACATACATCCCCAAGACCATAACCGTCAACCCCCGCTCGGGAGCCTCGACGGTGGTAGCCATATCCTCCCTGCGGACAGATTCGCGCTTCCAGAAATCCGACTTCACTTACCCCTCCAAGAAGTATCCGAAGGCGGAGCTTATCGACCTGCGATAGAAATAGAAGAAAGAACCATACCAACAACCATAAAATTACGAAAGGAAACAAATATCATGGAGCACACTAAAGTACTGATCATCGGATCCGGTCCTGCCGGCTACACAGCAGGCATCTATGCCTCGCGCGCCGCGCTCAACCCCATCATCTACGAAGGCAACCAGCCCGGCGGCCAGCTCACGCAGACCACCGAGATCGAGAACTTCCCCGGCTATCCCGAGGGTATCCAGGGCCCCGAGATGATGGAGGACTTCCGCAAGCAGGCCCTTCGCTTCGGCGCCGAGATTAAGTCGGACTATATCACCAAGGTCGACTTCAGCAAGCGTCCCTTCATCTGCGAGGACGGGCACGGCAACATCATCGAGGCCGAGTCGGTCATCATCAGCACCGGGGCCTCCGCCAAGTATCTCGGCCTGGCCGACGAGGAGAAGTACATGGGCATGGGCGTGAGCGCATGCGCCACCTGCGACGGCTTCTTCTATCGCAAGAAGACAGTGGCCGTGGTCGGCGGCGGCGACACCGCCTGCGAGGAGGCCATCTACCTGGCTTCGCTGGCCAAGAAGGTCTACATGATCGTGCGCAAGGACTATCTGCGCGCCTCCGACGTGATGCGTCGCCGCGTGGAGAACACCGAGAACATCGAGATCCTCTACAAGTGCAACACCGTCGGCCTCTTCGGCGAGGACGGCGTAGAGGGCGCCCACATCGTGCGCCATAAAGGGGAGCCCGACGAGGAGAACTTCGACATCGCAATCGACGGCTTCTTCCTGGCCATCGGCCACCATCCCAACACGGAGATTTTCCGCGGCCAGATCGATCTCGACGACGAAGGATATATAAAGGTGGAGGGCGCCACGACCCACACCAACGTGCCGGGAGTGTTCGCCGCAGGCGACTGCGCCGATCCCCGCTACCGCCAGGCCATCTGCGCCGCCGGCACAGGCTGCCGCGCAGCCCTCGACGCCGAGCGCTTCCTGGTGGAGACAGCCGAGCTTTGATTAAAGCAAACCCAAACATCACAGTCTATGTCCCCTGATGACAAGAAGAAGCTGGTCCTCGACCGGCGCTACCTGCGGATGGCCGCCATATGGAGCGAGAACTCCTATTGCGGGCGGCGCAAGGTAGGCGCCCTGATAGTCAAGGACAAGATGATAATCTCCGACGGCTATAACGGCACGCCGGCCGGATTCCCGAACGTATGCGAGGATCCGGAGGGTGTCACGTATCCGTATGTGCTCCACGCCGAGGCCAACGCCATCACCAAGGTGGCGCGAAGCAACAACTCCTCCGAAGGGGCCACGCTATACGTCACGACCAGCCCTTGCATGGAGTGCAGCAAGTTGATCATCCAGGCGGGCATAAGGCGTGTGGTGTACACCGATCTTTACCGCATTCAAGACGGCCTCGAACTCCTGCGCAAGGCAGGGGTCGAGACCGTCCATGTGCCAAATCCTGATGCCGATGAGTGAAAACAAAGGTGCAGTCAAGCGCAATCTCGGCCTCTCGCTGCTGCCGCTGGCCTTGGCCGCCGGCATCGTGGGAGGCATCTTCATGGGCACACGTCTCAACCGCACGCGACATTCCGACGCTGAGGAGAAGCTGAAGACGGTGCTCAGCCTGATACAGTCGGAATATGTCGACGAGGTGGATGTGGACTCGCTCATAGAGACGATGTTCCCCGACCTGCTTGCAGGCCTGGACCCGCATTCCGTCTACATCCCCCGCAGCGAGCTTGAGGCCGTCAACAGCGACCTGGACGGCGCCTTCTTCGGCGTCGGCATATCATTTCAGATCCTCAACGACACGGTGGTCGTGGCAGAGGTCATCCCCGACGGGCCGGCCGAAAAGGTAGGCCTCCTTCCGGGCGACAAGATATTGAACGCCGACACGGTGGACATGACCGGGCAGAACGCCACCACGCAGATGGTGTACGACCACCTGCGCGGAGCCGAGGGAAGCACCGTGACCCTGCGCGTCAAGCGCTCCGGCAGCGCTCAGCCCCTGAAATACGAGGTCGTGAGAGGGGAGGTGCCGGTGTCTTCGGTGGACGCCGCCTACATGCTGGCCGACGGCATAGGGTATCTGCGCGTCAACAAGTTTGCCCGCAACACTTACGAAGAGTTTTACCAGGCCCTGTCGGCCCTGAGCGAATCGGGAGCCAAGAGTTTCGTGGTCGACCTCCGTGGCAACCAGGGCGGTTTCATGGAGCAGGCCATACTGATGGCCAACGAGTTCCTGGACGCCGGCAGCATGATAGTGTCAACCCGCGGACGCAGCCCCGAGCACGAAGGGGCGGCCGCCAGCGACGGCACGGGCAGCTTCAAGACTGCGCCGCTGACAGTGCTGACCGACGAGTTCTCGGCCTCGGCCTCGGAGATATTCGCCGGAGCGATACAGGACAACGATCGCGGCGTGGTCATCGGACGACGCACTTTCGGCAAGGGTCTGGTGCAGAACCAGCTCACGTTGCCCGACAGCTCCGCCATCCGTCTGACCGTGGCCCGCTACTACACCCCCTCCGGAAGAAGCATCCAGAAGGAATACACCCGGGGTGCGGACGGCAAGTACGAAGCCGACCTCTCGGAGAGGTATGCGAGGGGAGAGTTCTATCACGCAGACAGCATCCACTTCGACAAGAGCAAGGAATACAGCACCCGCAACGGCCGCAAAGTCTATGGAGGCGGCGGCATCATGCCCGACATCTTCGTGCCGGAGGACACGGCAGGCTACACCTCTTGGTATGCCCAGGTCTCCAACCTGGGTCTGATCCAGAAATACGCCTTCGGGGTGGCGGAGAAATACCGTCCCCTCACCAAAGGGGTCGACAACGTCGACAAGCTGATGACCATCATACCGCGCGACAACACCCTTCTGCAAAACTTCGTGGGCTACGCGACCCTCAATGGCGTGCCAGCCCGCTGGTATTACATCAACCAGAGCCGCGACGTGCTTCTGCGCCAGATAAAGGCATACGTAGCCCGCGACATCCTGGGCTTCGGGTCGTTCCTCGAAGTGCTCAACCGCACAGACCCGGCGGTGCGGCAGGCCATCGAGACCCTGAGCGACCAGGAAAAGATGACGGTCATTCTCACCCCTGAGAAGCCAACCAAAAAGGGGAAGTAATTGTTGAAACAGTATGGAAAAAAGAGAGATAAGAAGAAAGATCAAGAATCTGCGCACGATGCTCTCCGACCTTGAGCGGGCCACGGCGGCCGACGAGGTCTTCGAGCAGCTTGAGCGCACGGCGGCCTTCATGCTCGCCGACCACATATTGATGTATCACTCGCTCCCCGACGAGCTTTCCACGCGTCGCTTCCTCGACAAGTGGCAGGGACGCAAGCAGTTCTATCTGCCACGTGTCAACGGTGTGCATCTCGACATCCTGCCATACGACAAGACACGCCTCGAACTGGGGAGCTTCCAGATAGAGGAGCCCTCGGGCGACGACCTGGCCGATCCGGAGACGATGGAGCTGATAGTGGTGCCCGCTGTGGCATACGACCGCAGGGGAAATCGCCTGGGTCGAGGCAAAGGTTTCTACGACCGCCTGCTCCGCGAGACCCGTGCCACCAAGATCGGGGTGGGATACGAGTTCCAGCTCCTCGACGAGCTCCCCGTGGAGCCGCACGACGTGCCGATGGACTATGTCATCACACAGCGCACTGTCATCACGGTGCGACCTGAGCGCAAACGTTAAGGCGGGATGGCGGTCATAATAGCCAAAGCCCCGACATTCGTCCTATGCGCACCGGTATAATCGGCCTTCAGCCCCTACAGACACTGGGCATACGCTGGGTCTGCGCCAGCCTCGGCTGGGAAGACTGCGACGTGTATGGCAGTGTGGCGGAGCTGCTCGACTCCCGCCATCCGCCGGAGATCATCATTGCCTCTGCGGATGCAGTGGCCCTTGCGCCCCAATTCTTCATGCCCAGGCGGCAGAAGCTGGTCATCCTGGCCGACGCCGCCCCTGGAGCCGACGTGCCCACCCAGACCCTGCTCACCACGATGGGGGAGGAGGAGATGGCGGGGGTGCTCGACTCGCTGGCCGCACGGCTCAGGACCCCCGAATCGCACGAGGAGCTGTCGGCGCGGGAGGCCGAAGTGCTCAGGGAAGTGGCCGCAGGCAAGACCAACAAGGAGATTGCCGACACCCTCTGCATATCGATCAACACTGTCATCACACACCGCAAGAACATCACCTCGAAGCTGGGCATACGCTCGGCCTCGGGGCTTTCCGTTTACGCCCTGATGAACGGCATCGCCCCCCAGGCACACCATCCCGAGGGGTAAACGGAGGGGAAAGACAGAGCCGATATAGGGTAAAAGGGAGATTTTTTATCGTTTTTCGATAAAAAATTTGCGAGAATCCCAAAAATACACTAACTTTGGGGCATCCAATCCGCACGACGAAAGAGAGAATAAATCCAAATACCAAAACCAATCACTTAACACCCATCCAAACACATGAAAAAGACGATTTTCAGTGTGCTGATGCTCGTAATGGGCTTTGTCAGCATGGTGGCCCAGCAGTTCACTCCGCTGCCGATCATGCCGGGATGCAAGTCGGGTGTGCTGCCCAACGGCCTCACGTATTACGTGATGCACAACGAGGAGCCGCAGGGGCGCGCCAACTTCTACATCGCGCAGAAGGTCGGGTCTACCCTTGAGAAGCCGGAACAGCTCGGCCTGGCCCACTTCCTGGAGCACATGGCCTTCAATGGCACAACCCACTATCCGGGCAAAGCCATGCTCGACTACCTTCAGAGCAAGGGCATCCGTTTCGGCGAGGACATCAACGCCTACACCGACTTTGACGAGACTGTCTACAACATCGACAACGTGCCCACCTCCGACACGGCGCTCATGGACAGCGTGCTGCTCGCAATCTGCGACTGGTCAAACGGCATCCTGCTCGAGACCGACGAGATCAACGCCGAGCGCGGCGTCATCCAGGAGGAATGGCGCGGCCGCCGCGACGCCGGCAACCGCCACTACGAGGTGCTGCTCAAGAACGCATACCAGGAATACCAGTACCAGCGGATGCCCATCGGCCTGATGGACGTGGTGATGAACTTCGAGCCGGACGTGCTCCGCTCCTATTATAAGGAGTGGTACCGCCCCGACCAGCAGGGCATCATCATCGTGGGCGACTTCAACGTCGACGAGATGGAGCAGAAGGTGATCAACCTTTTCTCCCAGAACGTCATGCCCGAGAACCCCACGCCGCGCACATATCCTGAGATCAGCGACAACGAGGAGCCCATCTTCGTGACCTTCGAGGATCCCGAGTTCAAGCAGGCAGTCGGCCGCCTCATCTTCAAGATGGACCGCACCCCCTTCGAATACCGCAACACGGTCGAGGCTTACATCAACGACTCCCTCGTGGAGGCAATGATCCAGACTGTGCTCAACGACCGCCTGACCGAGTACAGCCAGAACCCCGACTGCCCCTACGCGTATGCCGGAGTCTTCTTCGACAACTTCATCGTGGCCCATCAGAAGGAGGCACTGTATGTGACGGTCGTCCCGAAGGGCAACAACACAGCCGAGTGCATGGGCGCAGCCATGAAGATCATCGCCCAGGCGCTGAAGGGTGGCTTCAACTCCACGGAGTTTGACCGCGCCCGCACCAACGTGCTCTCCAACTACGAGCGCATCTACAACAACCGCAAAAAGCTCACCAACTCCCAGATCGGAACCGAGCTCTGCCGTCTCTTCATCGACAATGTGCCGGCCCCCGGCATCGAAGTCGAATACGAACTTGCCCAGCAGGTGCTCAACAGCATTCCCCTGGAGTACTTCAACCAGATGATCGCAGGCATTCTGACACCCAACAACCAGGTGTTTGACATCTTCCAGCCCAAGCAGGAAGGCTACACGCTGCCCACCCGCGAGGAGGTGGTGCCCATGGTGGAGCAGATCATCGCGGCCGACTACGAGCCTGTGGTCGAGGAGGCCATCACCGAGCCCTTCATCTCCAAGATGCGCAAGCCCGGCAAGATCAAGTCCGAGAAATTCAACGAGGAATGGGGCACTACCGACTTCACCCTCTCCAACGGCGTGAAGGTGATCGTCCTGCCCACCGACTACTCCGACGACCAGATCGTACTCAAGGCCTTCCGCAAGGGTGGCAAGCAGGAGTACAAAGCCGACCAGGCCGCCAACGTGCTGCTGATGGACAATGTGGTCGAGACCGCCAAGCTGGGCAACTTCGACCAGAACACACTGCGCAAGTATCTGGCCGGCAACCACGCCTACCTGACGTACACCGTCGGCTCGACCACACACACCCTCAACGGCTCGAGCACCGTCAAGGACCTGCCGACCCTGATGGAGCTGGTATATGCCTACTTCTGCGAGCTGCACCCCGACAAGGTGACCTACGACATCTCCATCGAGCAGGCACGCCCGATGCTTGCCAACCAGGAGTCGAACCCCGAGAGCGCCTTCATGCGCAAGCGCGACCAGGTGCGCTACGGCAACAACCCGCTGATGAACCCAATGGACGTGGCCACACTCGACGCCGCACAGTATGACGTGATGTTCGACATGGCCAAGAAGTCGATGGCAAACGCTGCCGACTACACCTTCGTGATTGTCGGCAAGGTGGACATCGCCACCCTGAAGCCCCTCCTCGAGAAGTATATCGCCTCGCTTCCCTCCAAGGGCAAGCCCGGAAAGAGCGTCGTCAAGACCCCGATCAACATCGTAGAGGGCGTGGAGATGGTAGAGTTCCAGAAACCCATGGAGACCCCCAGCGTTATGGCATGGGGCGGATACAGCGGCTCCAACCTTCCCTACACTGTCGAGAACGACATCATGGTGTCGCTGATGGGCTCCATCATCCAGCAGGTCTACACGGCGACGCTGCGTGAGGAGGAGGGAGGAAGCTACAGCCCCGGTGCCGCCGCATTCATGAGCCCCCTCTTGGGCAAGTGGGAGCTGGTATCGCTTATCCAGACCAACTCCGAGCAGAAGGACAAGATTCTTGACCGTGCCGACAAGGAGATCAGGAACGTGTTGCAGAACGGCGCGAAGCCCGAGATGTTCAACAACGTCCGCGAGGCTCTGCTCAACCAGTACGACATCAACCTTCGCAAGAATGGCTCCTGGGTTGACTACCTCCAGATGAAGGAGCTGGGCTTCGACGAGTATCACGGCTACCGCCAGGCTCTGGAGAACCTGACCCTCGAAAAGTTCAACGACTTCCTGCGCAACGTCTATGACGACAAGAACCGTTATCAGGTCGTGATGGAGGGCGTGGCTGTGGAGTGATCTCCAGTCTGAACCCAAAGACATGAATGATTGAAGACAATGACCGGGCGATGGCAACCCTATCGCCCGGTCATTTCTTAGGAATCTGAAATCAAGGTACCACGCAAAACCCAACCAAACCCGAATATGAAGAAACTGATTATGACCACACTCACCACGCTCTCGCTGATGACCTTCGCCGCAGAGGGTGACGCCGACGTGCGCACCAACCCCCTCCTGCAGCCCTGGAACACCCCGCGCGAGACCGTACCCTTCGACAAGATCACCCCGGCCGACTACGAGGAGGCCATCGTGGAGGGGATCAAGATGCAGCGCAAGGAGATAGACATGATCGTCAACCAGCGCAGTGTGCCGACTTTCGAGAACACCATCGAGGCCCTGGAACGCTCCGGCCGCGAGCTGGGACTCGCCGAGCTGGCGCTCTCCAACGTAGAACACGCCAACGGCGACACGGTGCTGATGAACATCGTCACGCGCGTCACCCCGCTCATGTCCGACCTCAACGCCGACCTGATCCTGAACGAGCGGCTCTTCGACCGCATCAAGCAGGTGTATGACCGTCGCGACGAGCTCACCGACCTCATCCCCGAGCAGCAGCGCCTGCTCAGCGAGACATACCTGGGCTATGCCCGCAACGGGGCCATGCTCAAAGGCAAGGACCGCGACCGCTACCGCAAGCTCAACGCCGAGCTCTCGGACCTCAACGTGAAGTTTGCACAGAATGTCACCAACGACATGAAGAACCCGGCCAACCGCCTGTGGGTGACCGAGGCCGAGACCGCCGGGCTCCCCGCATCGATCAAGGCTGCTGCACGCGCCGAGGCCAAGGAGGCTCTGGAGGCCGAGGGTAAGGCCGATGACGAGAACATGTATCTCTTCACGATGTTCATGCCCTCCTACAGCCCCTTCCTGAAATATGCCGACAACCGTGATCTGCGCGAGAAGCTCTATCGCATGTACACGGGGCGCAACCAGGGCGGGGAGTTCGACAACCTCCAGGTGCTGAAAGACATCGCAAACGTGCGTCTCGAGATCGCGCAGCTGCTGGGCAACGACAACTTCGCCCAGTACCAGCTCGCTCACACCATGGCTAAGGATCCCGAGGGTGTCTACAACCTCCTCAACCAGCTCCGCGACGCCTATAAGGAGCCGATGAAGAAGGAGCTCAAGGAGATCGAGGAGTTCGCGCGCAAGACGGAAGGCCCCGACTTCAAGCTCATGCCCTGGGACTACAGCTATTGGAGCGACAAGCTGAAGAACGACCGCTACGCCTTCAACGACGAGGACATGAAGCCCTATTTCGAGCTCAACAACACCATCGACGGCGTCTTCGGGCTGGCCACGAAGCTCTATGGCTACACCTTCAAGAAGAACGACGCCATCTCCACATACCATCCCGATGCAGTGGCCTATGACGTCTTCGGGCCCGACGGCAAGATCCTTGGCGTGCTCTACACCGACTTCTATTATCGCCCCGGCAAGGCACCGGGCGCGTGGATGACGGAGTTCCGCACGGAATACAAGGACGAGAATGGCAACCGGGAGATTCCCCTCGTCTCGATCGTGATGAACTTCTCCAAGCCCGTAGGCAACGAGCCGGTGCTCCTCACCCCTTACGAGGTCGAGACGTTCCTGCACGAGTTCGGCCACGCCATGCACGGCATGAGCTCGGAGGCGACCTACACCTCCCTGTCGGGCACCAACGTGTATCACGATTTCGTGGAGCTGCCCTCGCAGTTCAATGAGAACTACCTGACCCAGAAGAAATTCCTGGACACCTTCGCCAAGCACTACAAGACAGGCAAGAAGATGCCTCAGGAGCTTGTGGACCGCTTCATCAAGGCATCGCAGTTCGGGGCTGCCTATTCCTGCATGCGCCAGCTCAACTTCGGCGTGCTCGACATGGCCTACCACACCCTGGAGGAGCCCCTGCGCGCATCGGCCTCCATCCAGGACTTCGAGAAGGACGCACTCGACCAGGTGCAGATCTTCGAGCCTGTCGAAGGGAGCCTGATCTCACCCTCCTTCGCCCACATCTTCTCCGGCGGCTATGCAGCGGGCTACTATGGCTACAAGTGGGCCGAGGTGCTTGACGCCGACGCCTTCGCAGCCTTCAAGAAGGCCGGCATCTTCGACAAGAAGACAGCCGAGAAGTTCCGCAAGCTGCTTCAGAGCGGCGGCACGGTCGATCCCATGGTGCTCTATGTGCAGTTCCGCGGCCAGGAGCCGACCATCGACGCGCTCCTGGAACGTGACGGCATCAAGAAGTAAGGGAAGCCTCAGACCGACATAGGGTCGAATCCTCGACCTGAAACGAAATCAACCGGCCCGCAAATCCTCCGAGGATTTGCGGGCCGGTTGATTTGGTCCTATCCTGAGCGAGTCAGGGATGGGATGGCGGAAAGAGACTCCGGATCAGGGAATCATGACGAGCTTTGTGGCAGTCCCCGCCTGAACCGTGTAGACTCCCGAGGGGAGGAGAATGGCTTCGGACGCCGAGGCGGAGAGAGTGGCAACGGGCAGGCCGGTGAGCGTGTGCACGCGGACAGTGAGCCCCTCGGCGCCCTCTATGCGCAGGAACGAGCCTTCGGTGCGGATAGTGACTCCGTTTGCATCTTCAAGAGCGTCGATGCCGGAATAGTCGCCGTCGATGGTCATGCGGTCCACATACATGTTGCCGCCGAAGGGGGGCACCATATAAGTATGCCAATAGAGACGGAAGCGCACCGTCTGCTCTTCGGTCGAAGCGAAGTCGGCAGAGATCGAGGCGTATGAAGTGTTCTCAGCCAATTCAGGATGCGACCCTGCGGAGTAGGTGGCGAGAGGGGTCCAGGAAGCTCCGTTGTCGGAGGTTACGCCCAGTTCGAGCACGTCGTCGTCCTCCCATTCGTTGTAGGGCTCCGTGAGCATTCGCGACACGCCATACGACATGTTGTAAGAGAAGTCGACATGCGTCTTGCCTGCGCCGACCACAACAGGGGGCGTCACCATCCAGGCTTCCTTGCCTTCGTAGGCGTCGCCTCGGGAAATCTGCGCACGCTGCTGCACGAACTGGGTGCCCTGCTGGAGCTGGTTGGTGCGCCCGTCCCACATCAACGCATCGACGAAGGCGACGGTGCGGTCGCCGTTGTCGCTCCCCTCCCAGCCGAATGGCAGGCCAAAGCGGGGGAAATTGTCGGAGTCGCCATCATAGGGAGCACAGAGCTCAGTGGAGGTCCCAGTATAGAGGGGGAGGGTAGTGTAGCGTCCCTCACGGTCTCGGCTGAGCACCGAGATGTAGTATCCTGTGGAGGGCTCCAGCCCTTCGAGGATGACGGGTGAGGAAGCGTCGCCTACATAGCCCACCACGCCGCCGTCGGTGGGTTCGGCCAGGCCGGCGAGGGGATAGGGATTCTCATATCCTTCAGGTATGGGGAGCAGGTCGCCCACGGAGGCATCGGGTCCCGGGACTGCGAAAAGACCGTGGTCGCCGGAATTGTCGCGGTCGCACCAGGGGGTGTAGAGCACCACCACCTCATTGCCTTCGGCCACTGCGCCCACGCTCAGAGTGATCGAATCGAGGGTTGAGCCGAGTACGGAGGCGGAGGCCACGGGAGCCGGATATGTCTTTACGGTGCCGACGAGCGGTGTCTGGCAGTTATAGAGGGGACCCTCCGGGCCGTAGGAAGAGGCGGAATAGACGGTGATTGTGAATTCCGTGTCACCAGGGAGATTGTCGAGAGAGAAAGACTCTGCGGGGCCGAAGCTCACCACGAAGGCTTCTCCCATGGGATCCCCCTTCACATAGATGCGACCGTCTACGGGTGCGGAGCCCGAAGTTTGGGCAGGGGAGGCCACCACAAGATATGTGTCGGCGCCTTCGCACCCCTCGAATGTTCCGCTCAGGGAAGTGGATGTGGACGAGAGAGTAAGGCCGTCGGGCTGGAGGGTCGGGGTCACGCACGGGGCGGGAGCATTGAAACGAACCGTAGTGCCGTCGGGGGTTTCGGCGGCCGTCCAGGATACCTGGTCGACCGAGGAGATCGAAGCAGTGAGGTGGCCCGGTGTGCCCGAGGCCGAAACGTGCGACTCGCCACGGCGTGCGCCGAGGTTGAGTCGGAGGTTGCCGTCGCCAAGCGACTCGAAGCCGGAGAAGACGATGCTTGAGTTCCCCTTAGCGTCGATCACCAGCTGGAAATCCACCTGGAAGGGGTCGTCCCACATCGTAGGCTTGAACTTGAATTTATGGAATTCGACCACCAATTCGCTATTGTCGCCTTCGCCACGGTTGCCATAGTAGATTTCAGTCTCCGGGCCGTATCCGGCGCCGAAGTTGTCGCTGAGGCCAAACATTGTCCAGTCGCCTGCAAAAGTCAGGAACTGCGCGCCACAGGCGGCATTGAAATCCACCTCGCCATTGCCAAGCCACAAGGCGCCACCCATCAGGATGGCAAAACGGTCGTATTCCGTCCCGGCAAATGGAGTGGTGAAGCCGATTTCCCAGCCTTCGGAGACGCCTTCGCCGGAGACAATACCCTCCGGAGTAAGGGCCATCTTGTCGGAGGCGGTGTAGGCATCCGTGGTCTCGGTCGACGCACCGGAGAAAATGAGGTGCCGCTCGTCTTCGGCGAGCGGGGCGTAGTCCTGAAGCTCCTCGGCGACCTTATAGCCAAGGATGGAGAGGGTGCCTGCCTGACCGGAAGTGGGGCCGAAGGAGGCATCGGCATTGAAGACCTCCAGGAAGTATGAGTCATAGGAGGAGTGGTCATTTCCGGTGGCCCAGGTCAGAAGCCAGCTGTCATCCGAAGTGCCGTAGGGCTGCGACTGAAGCATGACGCAGCGCTCCGACTGCGCTGTGACAGGGAGCATCTCGTCCTTCCACACCGGGCGCGCATCGTCGTCAAATCTCAGAGCGAATCCCTGCTGGTCATTGTAGGCATAGTAGTTTTCAAAGAAGGCGCAGGCACCGCCGCCGGAGACGGGTTGGAGCGACAGGTATCCGCGCTGGATCATCTCCATAGGCAGGAGCTCGGCGGCCGTTTCGCCCCAAAGGAGGGTGCCGTCGGGGGATACTTTCTGCACCATCAGACCCTGGTTCTTCTGGTCGACGTCGGTGTTGCGCCAGAAAGCGTAGTAGCCGGAGCCATCGGAGGCAGGCACGGCGGAAATGTTGAACGAGCGCCAGTCCTGGTCCGAGAGTTTGACGTCGCCTTCGGGGGATGCGCCAGCGAAGGCGAGGGTGCCGTCAGCCTTCACGACGCTCATGTAAGGCGTCTCGATGTTGCGGAGCTGACGGTCGTCGGTCCATGTCACCAAGGCTCCACCCTCGCCGTCGGAGGCGACGGAGATCAGGGAGTGGGGAGGCACGGCGCCCCAGCCGCCGCGATAGATGCGCGTGTCGGCGTCCCAAGCCGCCTTACCGTCGGAGCCGATGCTGCGGGCATAGAGCACCATAGAGCTGCCCTTGGCGTAGACGAGCATGGTGCGCCCGTCGCTGGAGGGGAGAAGATAGGGATGCACCGTGAGGTTTTCGGTCATGGAGACGGCGTCCAGGTCCCAGAGGGGATTGCCGTCGGCGTCGAGACGCTGGAGATATATGTGGGGATTGTCGGAGTCGTCAAACTCTGTCCAGGCGAATGCCGTCGAGCCGTCGCCGAGAGGCAGGATGTTCATCGACGCCAGCAGCTGGGCCGGAGTGTCGGGATTGGTGAGTGGCACCCCGTCCTCGCCCCAGAGCATGGAGCCGTCGGGGGACACCTTGTAGGCGGTGTAGCTCAGCCGGTCGTCGTCGGAATAGCGGCAGTCGCTGACGGCGACCACCACGTTGCCCTCTCCGTCAGGCGCGATATATTGGTTGACCACCGTATAGGAACGGTTGGCAAATTGCGACACAAGTATGCCGTCGGGACCGAAGGTGGGGTTGCGGAGCGCATCGAAATGCTGGAGACGATACTGATACCTGATATGCTCCGTGTCCAACTCGCCTTCCGCCTCCGATAGGTCGGTGGCATAGACGAGCGACCACACCGAGCCGTCCTGGCAGGCGCGAGTCTCGGCGGTATAGGAGTGGAGGGAGGAGGGGAAAAGGAGTGTTCCCTCACCCGGCGAATGGGTCCAGGCTCCGAAAGCCCCCAAGGAGGCTGAGGAGAGCGACAAGGCGAAGATTAGAGACCTCATTTTTCCTAATGGTTGTTAGTGTTTAGTTCTGAGTTGCTATTTTTGTGAAAGCGAGTGCAAAATTAGCAAATCTGCACGAACCTTCATAAAGATTTTCACAAAAAAGAGGGGAGGGCGTTAAAATTTTTTGTTACAGGGATGTTATATAATTGTAACATTTTTGTTAAATTTGCACATTGACTAACTGACCGACCCCCTCCCGCGAGGTCCGAAGGCCGAGAGTGGAGGGTAAACTTAAAGACAAAAATCGAAATGAAGCTCAACATTCGTCGCACCCTCAAGAGCCTCGCCTGCGTGGCAGCGATAGGGATGACATTGCTGACTGCGGGTTGTGAAGAGTCCAAGCAACGCTCGGCACCTGAGAATGTGCGCCAGTACCTGATCGATCGCCTTTGGTTTGACACGATACCCGAGTGTTTCAAGATCCGCACCCACCTCGACTCCATCCGCATCCATACCCCTGAAGACGCAGTGGAGGTCTACAAGACAGTAGATGAATACACCGCCTATCTTTATAGGAACTCCCAAAACGCGGAGGCTGCCGCCGTCATGGGGGACGTGGCCAACATCATACGCACTGATCCCTCACCGACGGTCAACGATATCAAGGAGCTCCTCGACCTGTACGTGCGCCTGGGAGCCACGTTCTCGGAATTAGGGATGCCGGGTGTCGCGCTCGACTATTACCGTACGGGTCTCGAACTGGCCGGCGACACCGTCTACGACGGTTTTCGCGCCATGCTCTACAACAACTTGGGCATCCTCTATGCCGAGAGCGAGTACAACAGCAACGCTGAGAGCTCCTTCCGTGCGGCACTGGAGATCAACACCCGCAGGGAAAAGACCAAGGAGATCGTGCTCAACTACACCAACCTTGCCCAGCTTGCCTATATGAAGGACAGTTTGGCGGAGGCCCTGAGGCTTTCCGAGGAGGCGTTGTCGTATATCGATCCCGAAAACTATGGCCGTAGATGGGCCAACCTGCGTCTGCAGCAGGGTGTCATCCTGACCAAGATGGGTGAGTACGACATGGCGTTAGGGAGGTTCAAGGAGGCCCAGAAACTGCTTGGCGCAACTGACAGCCATGGCCAATTGGCCGATCTCTATGTGGACATGACCCACTATTTCGTGGAGACCAACGAGCCTGACTCGGCGCTTGTGTATGGCCGCAAGGCTCTTGACATGGCCAAGAAGACGCACCGTAGCGACGCGGCGATGGAGGCTTTCAAATATTACGCCAACGCCTATGCAGCCAAGGGCGCGAAGGCCGACGAGGCGCGGGTGCTCCGCCGCAAGCTGGCCATGAAGGACTCACTGATCAAGGCTGAGCGTCGCCTTCGCATCGACACGCACAAGGCCCAGGGCAAGCCGCTCAACCTTGATCCGCCGCAGGACCGCACACTCGAGTGGATACTGGGTGTGAGCTGCTTCATCCTCCTTGTCCTCTTAGGCTGGAGCCTTGTGATCATTCGGAAGCTAAGGAAATAATTTAGGATTTAGAATATAGAATGGGCTACGCAGGCGAGCACTGCGTAGCCCATTCTATATTCTAAATCCTAAATTAGAAGGAGACGCCGAAGGCCAGGTTGGCCAGGGGGACGTTCTGGGTGTCGAGGCTTATGGCTGTCTGGTGTTTGCGGTTGTAGTGGCGATAGCCGAAGCCGAGGATGATGTGGGAGCGGAAGGAGCGCTTCATGGCGAGGTTGACGCCGAGGCCCACGATGGCGCTTGTGTCGCCAAACATCGCCGCGTCGCCCACGGCCGAGAAGCTGTAGCCGACCTTGATGCTGGCGAAGAGCAGGGAGGGTTTGCGAGTGAAGGAGCTCTGGAAGAGGGCGTAGACGGGAATGAATGTGTTGTTGGAGCCGAAGGAGCGGTGCACTCCCACACCGATGCCGGCGGCACGGATGAAATCGTTGGTATATGCGCCTGCGATGTCGATGTCGAAGGTGGACATGTCGTGGCTGCCAAGGTCGATGGAGCTGCCCAGTTCGGTGGTGATCATCAGATGACGGGGCCCTTCCTCGCTTGCGTCCGCCTTCTGCGCACGCGCTTCGGGAGCGAAAAGGGGGGAAAAGAGAAAAAGCCCTATGGCGAGTCTGGCGAGCGAGGCCGACAGACGCGCGACGGGGCTTTTCTTGCGTGAGGGAATCGTAAGTCTCATTCTCCCAGGTAACTCTTGAGCAGCTTGCTTTTCTGCCCTTTGAGACGGCGGATGGCCTTCTCCTTGATCTGGCGCACACGCTCGCGCGTGAGG
>CAZHCM010000013.1:0-27278 GCA_964531005.1 uncultured Sangeribacter sp.
TCCGCTCGGTCAAGAACGTCGACCATCCCGTGGTGGTGCACATCAACACCATGAAGGGTATGGGGCTGCCCGTGGCCGAGCGCGACAAGGAGACCTTCCACTGGAACATGCCCTTCAACCTTGAGACGGGCGCCCTCCTGCAGGGTGAGACGAAGGAGGAGGAGCGCGCCGACTACAGCGACATCTTCGCCCGCACGATGCTGCGATACATGAAGGAGGATCCGCGCACGGTGGCCATCACCGCCGGCACGCCCGGCGTGCTCGGCTTCACGCCGGATCGGCGCCGCGAGGCCGGAAGGCAGTTTGTCGACGTCGGCATCGCCGAGCAGGCGGCCGTAGACCTGGCCAGCGGCCTGGCCAAGGGTGGTGCGCGCCCCGTGGTGGGCTTAGTGAGCAGTTTCCTGCAAAGGGCCTACGACCAGTTCAGCCAGGACATTGCCCTTAACCGCCAGCCGGCGACCTTCGTGGTCTTCTACGGCTCCCTCTACGGCATGAACGACGAGACCCACCTGGGCTTCTGGGACATGGCCATGCTCTCCAACATCCCGGGCCTCCTCTTCCTGGCCCCGACTTGCCGCGAGGAGTTTGAGGCGATGCTCGACTGGTCGGCGCGGCGCGCCGACATCCCCGCCGTGATACGCACGCCGGGCTCGACGGCCCGCAGCAACCCGGCCATCGAGGTGCTGGAAGACTATAAGGACGCCCCCTACCAGGTGGTGCGCCAGGGGAGCGACGTGGCCCTGATAGGGGCCGGCGCGATGTTCCATGTCATGGAAAAGGCTGCCGACATCCTGGAGGCCCGTGGCGTGAAGGCGACGCTGATCAACCCGCGCAACCTCTCGCGCCTCGACACGGCGACGCTCGACACTCTGCGCGACTACCGCCTCGTGGTGACGGCCGAAGACGGCATCCTTGACGGCGGCTACGGGCAGAAGGTGGCCTCGTACCTGGGCGAGGCACCGGCGAAGGTGGTCAACCTGGGCCTGCCGAAGGAGTTCCTCAACCGCTACGACCCGCGGGCCGTGGCTCGCGAGTGCGGGCTTACGCCCGAGCAGGTGGCCGATCTAATTTAGAATGTAGAATTGGCCCGCAAGCGGGCCTTGCGGAAACGGAACGGGGAACCGGAGGGAATTTATAAAGATTTGACCATCTGGAATTCGAATTCCCGGGGGCTGTAGTTGGGCTCTTCCATGTAGATGATGTTGGTGGCGGTGCCGCCGGTCAGCGTCAGCGCGCGTGTCACCTCCATGCGGCACGTCACGCGATGCACCATCTTCTTCGTGGTGGAGTCCATCATCAGCACCGCGTTTTTTGAGTTCTGCTTGTCGGTGGCGGGGTTGTACTCGGCGTTGTAGTTGGGCCACGTCACCTCCTTGACAAACTTGATGACCTGCACCGGCTGCTTGATGCCCGAGATCGTGTGAGGCCAATGCGAGTCGTCGGTGACCACCTCCATGTTGCCCACGAAGTAGTTTTCAAGGTTCTGGCCCTTGGCCTCAAGGGTGAACCTCATCGGGAAGATGCTCGACGGAAGGTCGTCGGGAAGGTCGAAGAATAGAGTGCACCTTGCCCCGACCGTGTTGAGCACCTTCCCCTTTGTCATCTTGTCGCTCCAGTTGACGTGCTCTCCGGGCACGATGACAAGATTGTTGTACGTCCACGGTGAGTGCGAGATGAGGGTGATGGTGCGCCCCACGCCGTTGGAGGGCTTGACGACGATGAACCGCTGCATCTTGGCCTCCGCCTGGGCCGGGCGCAAAGTCAGCTGGTACTGCACCCAGCCGTCCTTGGTGACGGTCGGCTCCGACACCTTAGAGATCACCTCTCCGGGCACGAGGTCGAGGACGTTGACGCCGGTGTTGAGGATCTGGTTGGCGTTGGAGGCCGAGGTGTAGCGGTACTGGAAGGTGAGGGTCTGCGCCTTGTCGTCGGTGATGAGGATGGTGGCGTGGCTGACCTCCACGACCTCCGTGCCGTCCGAAATCTTGATGAGGTTTTCGGTGTCGAAGTCGAAGGATAGGTTGTTGGATGTCGAGCCGTTGGCCGCAGCCTGCGTCGAGGCTGCCCCCTTGGCTGCGGCCCGGGTGATTGTCAGGCGATACTGGTAGTTGCGCAGCACGGGGTATTTCACGAACACACCGGAGTCCTGCCGCTTGCCCAGGTCGAGCTTGTAGTAGCAGACTCCCTGTCCGCGCCAGTTGGCCTTGACGATGATGCACATCGTGTGGTCGCGCGAGACGGGGGTTTCGTAGATGTACTTTGGCGAGAGGTCGTCGGGCACGGTGAAGTCGCCGCCGGCGATCTGGTTCTCGAAGAAGGTGTCGCCCGGTATGAATCCGCCGTACTCCTGCATCAGCTCCTCGTAGGGGCGCGGCTTGCCGTCGGCGTCGAGAAACTCCGGGAAGCTGTGCGTCGAGGCGTTCCACGGGGCCACGCACCCCTGCACGGGGGTGGTCATGACCTTGAAGCCGAGGACCTGGAACTCCGAGGCCGGCAACGTGGTGCGCACGTCGATGCGGGCGAAGTTGCGCACCAGCGGCACGCGCGTCAGGGAGCTCTTGAGGTTCTCGACAGGGACTATCTCCCCGGTGGCCGTGGCGCGCGAATAGCCGTTCGGGTAGGTCAGGCGGCGCCAGTAGGCGTCGGTGCCCTCGCCCGTGGTGATTGAGGTCATGACAGCAGCCTCGGGGCCGTAGACCACATCGGGCTTTATCCCCTTGGGAAGGGCCACGAGATGCAGGATTCGCCCCTCGGAGGTGTTCTTGATGGTGACCTTGAACTTTACCTCGTCGCCGCTCAGCGTCTCCTCGCGCGCCTCGTAGACGTTGGTGAGGGGGTTGATGGCCGGGTCGCCGGCGTCGGCAAACTCGATGAGGTAGAGATGAAGCTGGCCGAGGTCGGCCACTGTGCCGAGCGCGCGGGTGTCGACAGTCACGGCGTCGGGGATGTCGACCGAGGCGTCGATGGTCAGCATGTCGCCGTCGAGCGTCACGCCGTCGCCCACGGAGACGGGGGCGTCGTCGGAGCAGGCGCATGCCAGCCCCAAGAGCAGGAGGCATATGATGTGGAGGTAGGTCTTCATGTCGGAAAGTCAAGTTTTGTCATGGCCGGATCAGCGGCCATAGTCGATCGAATAGTCGAGGTCGCCCCAGGTGAAGGTGTAGACGGGCTTGTTGTCGTTGGGCTTGCCGGAGGCCTTGAGCTGCCCCTCGCCCCAGAACCATTCGTCATACACGTATCGGGCGCGCCAGTTGTCGGTGTTGGCCACCACGTTCTCCCCCACGACCCCGGGCTTGATGGTGGTGTTCCCCTTGGGCGGGATGCGGGCCGCGCCCTGCGCGCACCAGTAATACCAGGTGGAGCCGAAATCGCCGAAGAGGCGCGGGATCTTGTAGGTCTCCGACAGGCCGATGATAAACGATATCTCGCCCCACGTCGGCAGGCGCCAACGCCCTGCGCAGAACCCCATCTCCTGGTAGGCCGCTCCTCGGCGGCGCGCCTCGTTGCGGTCGAGGATGGCGCCCGTGCCCCCCATCGAGGAGCAGATCCTGAACTTCGGGGCCACCATCATCTTCGTCTCCTCGCGCTCGTCGGTCGGGTGATAGTACTTCAGGGTGCGCTTGCTCTCGACCTTGTCTATCACCTGTGCGGTGGCGAAGGAGGCCCAGGCGTCGGGATACTCCTTGTTGATGTTGGCCGCCGACATGGAGGTGTTGTTCAGATTGTTGTTGATCTTCACGCGGCGCGGGTCGGCGATGGTGTATTCGTTGGTGTTGAGGCGCGTGATGGTGATCTGGTACATGTTGGGGTTCCAGTTCAGGTAGGTGGCTGAGTTGAGGCCGATGACGCTGGTCCAGAGGTTGCTGTTCTCGCAGATGCCGTTGATGAGCACGTTGGCCATCTGGATGCTGGCATAGATGCTGGAGCCGGTGTCGACGTAGCGGTCCTTCACCCCGGGCAGGGCGGTGATGTACATGCCCGGATACTGCGTGACGTGCAGGGTCTCCTTGAAGGTGTTCTCCCCCGCCAGGTACTTGTCTTCGTGCTGGATGGTGATGTAGAAGTCGCAGATGGAATACTCGTCCTCGCTGGTCTGCTTGAAGTAGGCGATGGTGCTAAGTATCTGGTTAATCTTGGCTTGACTCACTACCCGGTCGCGCTGGCCTGGGCCGCAGGTCGGGCCGTCGCCGTTGGTGAGATCGACCTTCTTGCCGGCCGAGGTGTAAGGCTGGTAGACCTTCAGCGGATGCGTCAGGGTCATGATCTGCTGCTTGTTGTCGCTGCCGCCGGTGCCCCACGTGACGGAATACACCGTCTTGCCCGTCTTGGAGTAGCTCAGGGAGTTGGCCGTGCGGCTGACCGTGACCTTGAACTCGTTGCCCTCGTCCGACATGTTGAAGCGGCTGAAGGTCATGTAGATGTCGGTCACGACGGTGGGGTGCGAAGTGGTGTAGGAGATGTTGAGGCTCTCCACGTTGTTCATCACGAACTCGTGCTGGTCGAGCACCAGGTAACGCACGTCCTCGATCTGGGCGTCGACGTCCACCTCGCCCCATGGGGCGGCGGTGTAGCTGAGGTCTTCGAGCGGCGTGGGGTCTTCGGGCACGGTGCTGCCCAGGATGCCCACGGTGAGGTTGACGTGATAGGAGACGTTGCGCACCAGCTCGTCCTTGTCGAGGGGCACGCAGGGCACCTGGTAGTAGCAGGTGCGGTACTCCCCCGCCCCGTTGACCCACGGCAGGGTCAGAATCATCATCGTCTGGCGGGTGTCGGGCGTGGTCTTGCCCCAGACGTTGGGATATGTGTAGAAGGGTATATCCTGGCTATACTCCTCGCTGGAGCCGGGGCCGGGATGCTCGTCGTCGGGGGTCGCGGCCTGGCGGAAGCCATAGGTGTAGACGTCGGTGTGGGGAGTGTCGAAATAGTCGTCGTCGGGCACGCCGGCGCGTGCGTCGGGGTTGACCTGGCTTTTGGAGACGCCCCTCTGCAGGCGCACGCTCGTATTGTCGAGCATCGGGGTCCAGACCACGGTCTCCTCCCCCACCTTCTCCTCGACCGGTGTGGCCCCCTTGAGATGGAGGTCGACCTTGGCGGCCACTCGCTGCATCTCGACGATGCCGACGGCCGAATTGCCGAAGAGCTCAACGGTCGACGTGCCGTCCATGACGAAGTTGGGCTGCACCTGCTGGGTGGCGAACTTGGAGTCGACGACCATCTTGCGCACCTCGGCCACGGTCTCGGCGGCGTCGGCGTTGCAGTTGGCCACGGCAAAGATGCGGCAGGTGTTGCTCATGTCCTGGTTGAAGAGATGGGCCTGCAGCTCGGCGGTCAGGGGTATGCGCACGGTGGCCTGCCCCACGGCGTTAAGGTCGGAGAATTTCTCGCGCACCATCGGGGCCATCGACTCGGTCCAGTCGGCGCCGTTGGGCCAGAGGAACACTGTGAGGCTGTCGATGCGGTTCTCGTTGTAGGGGTCGGCGCCCGGCTCGGTGGCGCGCGTGGCGCCGACCGTCTCTGAGGCCTTGGCCATGCTGACGGTGACGTTGATGTATCCGGGCATCACGGCCTGGCCTGCCGGCTCCTCGGGCACGGGGAGGTCGTCGCTGCAACCGCAGGCGAGGCATCCCGCCACAACGAGCAGGAGGCATCCGAGCCACCCTGCCAGCAACCGGGGCAGCCCCTTGGGAAGGAATATGTCGGCTTTATGTCGTTTCATTTCGTCGGTGTGGGTCATGTCGCCCCCTTACTGGGGGTTCTGGATTATGGTGAGGCGCTCGTTGGTGCCGAAGCCGCCCCCCTGGAGGATGTTGGCGGGCATGGTGTGGCCGTCGGGCAGTGTGACGGTGACCACGAGCTCGGCCATGTTGATCTCCTTGCCGGCCCCGGCGTAAGGGCCGAAGGTGATGTAGGCCGGCGTGCCCACCATGCCGCTGATGTGCGTCACATAGCTCTCCGTGGCCGTCTCCGACACCTGCATGAAGCGGAAGGCGTCCTGGGTGCCCTTGGTGGTCATCAGGTACGCGTCCCAGCGTGCGCCCACGGGGGAGGCTATGTTGAAGGTGGCGTAGACCATGTTGGGATAGCGCATGACGAGGCGCGCCGTGGCCATGTCGAGGTTGTCGTACTTGCCGCCGTAGAAGCGCAGTGCGCCGCCGGAGGCCAGGCCGACATGGTCGGAGTATTCGAAATCGACGGTCTGCGTCTCCCAGGGCATTACCTTGAAGTCGAGGATGGCGAAGTTGCCGTCGGTCATGGTGATGTTGATCTTCACAAACGTGTTGCGCGGCAGGCCATAGGGGAGGTTGGGGAGCGTGACGGGTATGAGCCACGACTCGCCGTCGTCGAAGGAGAGCGTGCAGGTGAAGCCGTCGGCGGGGCGCAGGCTCTCGGGCAGGTAGATCTCGGGGGCGTAGCTGTAGTCCGTAACCGGGAATTCCACCGGTGACGGCAGGCGGTAGACGTATTGCGACGTCTGGGTGCGCTCCGGGATGTCGAACTTCACGATCTCGCGCCCTTCGTAGAGGTTGGTCGAGGGGTTGTACTTCCCCGGCTCGTACTGGGCGTTGCGCGGGAAGAGATATTCCTTGTCGGCTATGTCGGAGATGCCGATGGTCGTCAGGCGGCGTCCGCGCCCTTCGGTGAAGTCCTCGCTGCAGTTGACGGTGAAGGCGAACTTTGTGGCGGCCCTTGTGAGGGCGAACTCAAACCTCTCGTCGTCGGCCGGCGTGCCGGCGGCGGCGCGGGTCTTGATCGAATACTTCTCGGCCATGGGGATGTACATCTTGCCCGAGGCGCGGGTGTTGTCGATCAGCGGGTATCCGGGGTCGCGGGTGAGGATGATGTTCTCCAGGGTGCCCGCCCTGTACAGGGCCCCGGGGGCCAGGGAGGGGGCGGTGTAGTTGAAGTATGTGGCGGCCTCGTTGCCGATGAGGTAGACGGAGTAATGGCGCGAGGCCACGGCGGAGAAGCGGAGGTCGTCTTCGAGCGGGAGTCCGTTGGCGAAGCCCACGCTGCGGTTGTGCGTCACGCGCCCGGTCTTCTCGTCGACGATGATGACGCGCAGGGTCTTGAGCGTCTCCTGCGGGTAGTCGGGGAGCTCGAAGAGGGGCGGCTCTACGGCGCGTGTCTCGCGGTCGGCGCCCCCCTGCTGCCCTGTCGAGCCGGCGAGGGCCACGGCGATCTGTATCTCCATGGGCACCTCCTCCCCGTCGTCCACGACCGGCTCCCCCTCGGAGGCGCATCCGGTCAGGAGGAGCGCCAGCAGGGCTGTCAGGAGGCTGAGGTATTTTATCGCGGTCGTCGGCATGGGGTGGTGTGGGGGAATCAGTTAAGATCGTCGATGTTGTTGATGCGGATGACCCAGTCGTTGATGACGATGGTGGTCGTCAGCCAGCGTCCGTCCTGGGTGATGAAGAAGGTGAGGTTCCAGCGGCTCTCGCGGTCGAGGTATTCCTGGGGCGACATCCAGGCGTATGCCTCGCTGCGCATGAGCTCGAGGAGGTTGACCAGCGGGGCGTCGATGACGGTGCCGCCGTCGCTGCGCCGGGTTACGAGCAGGCGCGCGCCGGAGCGTGCCATCAGGCGCGAGGTGCTGAACTCCGCATAGGCGGCCGTGAAGGGCTCGCCGCCGACGTTGAGGCCCACCTCCACGTCGCCCGAGGCCCAGGGCCAGTAGGTGACGTCGCCCGTGGGCACCACCTGGTTGAGGTAGTTGAGGCGGGTGTTGTCGTCGATGATGCGGAAGTCGAAGTCGGAGCGGCTGACGTCGTAGGCCGAGCCCTCGGTGCCGGAGAGCACGAGGCGGATGTTGTTGGTGTCTTTCATCATGTAGACCGTCGCGTCGACGTAGTCCTTGCTGTCGGCCACGGAGGGGACCTCCACCTCCAGGTCGCCGTAGAAGAGGGGGTGCAGGTTATGGCCAGGGTCCACGTCCACGAGGCCCGGCTTGAGGGAGACGTTCATCTCGGTCAGCGACGGGGAGTCGTTGTAGAAGTCGAAGCGGAAGGAAGAGTTGTCGCATGTCATGCCGCCGTAGGCCAGGCAGGTGTAGCGCCCTTCGGGCAGGGGGAGCGTCATGCGCCAGTCCTCGTCGGAGGTCTGCGTCTGGTCGGCGGTCCAGGAGCCGACGCGGCGCCCCTCGGCGTCGAAGACGTAGAGCACCAGGCAGTCCACCTGCGAGGGGAAGGCGTTGGCAAACTCCATGTTGTAGTCATACACAAACCTCAGTCTCACCCCTTGCGGACAGGGCTGGAGGTCTTCATGCATGGCGTCGCACGAGGTGAGCATCCCCCAGAGGAGGCACACCACGAGGGCTATGCGGCTGTATGCTGTATGTTTCTTTAGAGCCATGACGGTCACTTGCGGTTTTATCTTAGTTTCGGTTGGAGGGACGGTGTCCTGTCGCGGACACCGTCCGTTGGCTTTTTCATGCCTTGGAGATGGCCGGGGCCTCTCCTTGGCCGGGAACCTCGTCTCGCCTCAGGCGGGCGGGGCGGGGCTTAGAATTCGATGTTGTTGATGCGTACCACCCAGGGGAGCACCTTGACCGAGACGGTCATGTAGATGTCGGCAGACTCGTCGGGGGTGTCGGGGGTCGGGTCGCTGGGGTCGTTCTCAGGCAGACGGGGGTGGCCCAGGGTGCTGAGCTTGGTGACGGCCAGCTTGTAGACGTTGTTGCGCACCACGGCAAACTCCATGGGGCCCATTACGCCGGCCTGGTTGTTGTTGTTGTGGCGGTTCCAGTAGTAGTAGTAGCACCAGTAGCCCCAGTCGCCGTTGTTGTCGGAATCGGACTGGTAGAGGGTGAAGCCGGTGGTGGTGGCGGCGAGCTTGAAGGCTGTGAGCTCGTTGTTGAGCTGGCGGCCGGTGGCGTCCCAGAGGGTCCAGAGGTAGTTGCAGGAGCTGGTGTCGGCCGGCTTCTCGTCGGTGAATACCACTTCGCCTGCGTCATTCTTGACAGTGCCTACGCCGCCCCTGCCGTAGCAGGCGAGGTAGAGGGAGGCTTGGGTGTCGAGGTGCTGGTCCTGCCCCTTGGTGGCGTCATAGCCTGCGGCTGCGAGTGCGGCGGCCTGCACGTTCTCCCAGCCCACGTAGAGGGAGCCGGCGTAGGAGTAGAGGATGTGGTCCTTGTAGGTGTCCTTGTACTCGGGAGCGCTTAGGGTCTGGTAGAGCATCTTCTCCCACTTGTCGGTGGAGTTCTTCAGGGCCTCGGTGGGGATCATCTTGGCCTTGAAGACCACGCCTGTCGACTGGCCGTTGGCCTGCTTGCTGGCGGGCTCGGGAAGCGTGTTCTCGCTCAGGTAGCGCCATCTCTTGTAGCCCTCGGCGTCGAAGTTGTCGGTGGTGCGGATCCAGTCCCAGCCGGCACCCTTGGGCGACACCTTGCCGTTGGAGCCGAAGAAGGGATAGAGGAAGTAGTTGCCAAATTCAGAGGTGATGCCTGTGGCCTTCTCCTGCGACCAGGAAGACACGACGTAGTTGCCGGAGCCTTCGATGACTGTGCCGATGGCGTCGCTGTACCAAGGCATCTCGGGGCCGCAGAGCGAGAAGTTCTGGTTAAGGCCGTTGGAGGAGACGCGCTCGAGCACATACTCCTTGTTGGACATGTTGACCAGGGCCATCTCCTGGATGCGGCACTGCACGATGGGCTCGTTGTCGCGGTCGAACACCACGTTGTAGGTGAAGTCGCCCACGCCGTTGCCGCTCTTGTCAGTGGAGCCGTCCATGAAGTCGAAGCGGGCTGCGAGACGGTGCACCTCGATGGCGCCGCGGCCTGTGTGGTTGTCCACCTCGGAGCTCTGGCCGGCGTTGTTGAAGCCGGAGAGGTCGAAGGGCTTGGCCAGGGTCATGAAGTCGTTCCAGTCGTCAAGCTTGGCCGGCAGGGAACGGGTGGCGATGCGGTAGTTGCTCATGAAGAACTTGCCTTCCGCTTTCTCGTCCGTGCTCATGGTCCAGGGGTTGGTGGTGCCGTTCTCGGAGAGCGAGATCTGGGCATCGGTCCAGCCGGTGTCGCCCAGCTCCGCTGTCTTGATGACCTGCTCGAAGGAGCTGGTGGGGTTGCAGAACACGAAGACGTTCACGTCGCGGTCGGCGGTCGTGGTGTAGTACTCGTTGAGGGTGGTCTTCGTGAACTTGCCGGTGGCCTTGTAGAGCTGCTGGTCGCCGGAGGTCATGGGGGTTAGGTTGTCGCCCGGGATCTGCGAGTAGGCGATCAGGCCGTTGTCGCTCTTGCGGGCGAGCACGAGGAGCACTTTGGAGACCTTGTTCTCGGCGATGGTGCCGAGCTCCTCGCCGTCGTTGGAGGTGCCGGGGCCGTCGGTGTAGGAGCGGGTGGCCTGGCCGAAGGAGAGGTTGAGGCTCATGTAGACACCTTCGGTGTTGTCCACGATGTCGTCACCACCTCCGGGAAGCACATCGTCCTGCGAGCAGGCGACCATCATCGGGAGGGCCGCCAGACCCAGGAAATACTTGATGTAGTGTTTCATACCTTAGTGATTAGTTGTTAATATTTGATTTCTATTGTTGTTGGAATGGTCGCATGTTAGAGGATCTTGACATCGGGCTCGGGGTGCATAAGGCGTTCGAGGCGTTCGAGGCTCTCCCCCGCCCCCTTGACGCCCGCCTTGCGTGCCTTCTCGAGCAGCGGGAGGGCGAGCTTGTATTCGCCGCGCAGGGTGTAGAGCATCCCCTGGGCGTAGTCCTTCTCGGGGCCGTCGGCCACCATGCGCAGGTAGCTCTGAGCGGCTACGTACTGCCCCCGCTGCATGGCGGCGTTGGCGGCATTGAGGTTGGCCACGGAGTTGGTCGGGTAGACGTGGGCGCACATCATCAGCACCTCGTCATACTCCGGAGTGCCGGGGCCGTAGGAGTTGGCGAGCTTGTAGAACTCGCTCTCCGACAGGTTGTAGGGCCTTTCGGCGTAGACCTTTCTCAGCTCGGCGACGGTCTCGTATTTGCGCACGCGGTAGCGGATGACGTAGTCTGTGTGGCGCAGCTGCGGGTAGACGTTGGCCAGCAGGTACTTGTATTCCTCGGGGAAGAGCTTCCTAAGCTGGTCGTTGCGCTGCTCGATGGGGGTGTCGCGGTCGATGAAGGCTATGATCTCGGCGGAGTTGTGGAAGGAGGGGTTCTCCTCCAGCCACTTCTTGAGCCCGGCCCAGTCCTCGGGGACGCTGTTGGTGTGGAAGACGCCGGAGGGGAAGTCGGAGTGCAGGCGGACATACCGGAGCACCTCCTCGGTGCGCCCCCGGGCGAGGCGGACGTTGTTGGCATACGAGCCTTCGGGGGAGGCGTAGCCGGTCAGGGTGATGCTCTCCACGGTGGCGTCGGGGTTCTCGCGCACGGCGCGTATGGAGGCCAGGATGGAGTCGAGCTCGGCGTAGTTGTTGGCGTAGTCCCAGTTGATATCGGTGCGGTTGACGCGGAAAATGATGTTGGCCCTGCCGCTGAGGTCGAATATCTTGGCGCCGCTCTCCTTGGGGGGCTGGTAGTTGAAGGAGGCGGGCTCGGGCACTTCGTGGCGACGAATCTCTGCGATGGGCACCGGGGTGCCTGCCGCCGGCTCGCACTTGCACTCGTTGAGGGTGTCGGCGATCATGACGATCTCGCTGTTGGACATCCATTTCTCGAAGTCCACGGTGTGGGAGTAGCTGAAGGGCTCCCCCTTTCCGGCGCGATAGAGGTCAGGACGGCGTCCTGAGCGGCGCACCTCCCCCATCCAGGCGTTCTTGCCGGCCAGGGTCATCGAGGGCATGCGCACGGTGTCCTTGTCCGAGACCACGGCGGGCGTGAGCGTCACGTAGCGGTTGGACTTCAGGCGCCACTACGCCGGGTCGAGGCGGAAGTTGACGGTCAGCGCCGAGTCGGCCTTCAGCACCTTGAGGTCGGTGATGTGAAGGGTCTCGGTGTTGCTCTTCGCATGGAGCGAGGAGGGGGCGCCGAGCAGTGTGGCCGTTGCGAGTGCTATTGCGAGTGTCTTCATTTCAGGGTGTGGGTGTTAGTCTCCTTCGTGATGATGGAAATGCGGGGATTCTCAGAACACGTAGACCAGATTGAGGGCCGCCTTCGTGGGGCCGACGTAGTTGTGCGAGCCCCGGTCGAGCTCGGTGCCGCAGTTGGCGCAAGGATATTCGCGATATTTGGCGAAGATGTATCCCAGGCCGATCTCCGCCTCCACGTTCCAGTGGGGATGGACCGCCCAGGCGTATCCGTAAGCCAGACCCCCGCCTATGCCCCACCCTTCGTAACGGTGGTCGAGCAGGGGGCGCAGGTCGGTGCCGAGGAAGTTGATGTCGAGTCCGAGGTGGGCCATGTTGTATTCGCCGCCCAAGAGATGAAGGCCGAAGAAGTGGCCGCTGAATCGGCGGCAGAGCCAGTAGCGCAGCTCGGGCTGCACCACCCAGTGGCGCCACTTGTGGGTGTCGACCTTCCAGAGGTTGAACTGCCCGGAGGTCTCGAAGGTCCAGCGCGGGGCGAGCCCCACCTCGATGGCCGCGTTGGGCGACAGCAGGGCGTCGCCCACGAGGTTGGTCTTGACGGCCACCGACTGGGCGCGGAGGCCGAAGGCGGCGATGAGCACCCCGATCAGGAGCAGGGCGTGGCGCTTCATATCCATAGTCTTGGTCTATTGCGTGTCAGATAAAATTCGGTTTAGTAAGATGTAGTTTTGTTGCATCCACTTAAAAAGCAAATGCAAAATTAAAGTCTGGCGACTTCATTTGCAACTTTTTTTCCGGAAAAATCACCTCCCCGGCCACACTTTTTTTGCCCCATTTTTACAGCACGACCCTCCCGTTTACCCCCCCCGAGATAAGTATTTGATTTTCAAAAAGTTAGGCCGCTCCTTTCGGAAACGGCCTAAAATTTATGTGAGTGATACCGAAGACCCCCTCAAGACCTACCGGAACGCCCTTGGAGCTGCTGCGCGGGGTGGTCAGGGGCGAGGGACCCGGGTCAGGGATCTATTACCGGGCGGATGAAGCAGGCGTCGGACTTGCCCGTGCTATTCTTGTTATTGATGTTGACCTGCTGGATGGGGTTGAAGTCGAAGGTGAAGTAGTTGATGTCCAGTCCGCTCGACTCCTTGTCCTCGTCTTCGTGGTTAGGCTTGAAGGTGGCGTCCGAGGTCTTGTGGAACCAGTAGATGGCCCCATACCCCTTGAAGAGGGTGTTGAAGAGCTTCATCGTGCCGTAGAGGGGGGTGTCGTGGGTGTAGTACTTGCCGGCGTTGGCATACTTGAGCACCGCCCTGCGGTTGGCTATGTCGTGGCGTCCGGTGTCCTGGCGGCGTCCGTAGCCGGAGGCCCCGATCGGGAAGAAGACCTGCGCGCCGGTGTACATGTTGTAGACGATGCAGCCTCGCATGCCGTATTGCTGGTGGCTCAGGTAGCCACGGTAGCCGTAGACCTCGTTGATGTTGAAGAGGGTCGTCGTCGCGCCGTCGCCATACATGATGCCGTAGGCGAAGGCGTTGTTGGCGTTGTCGCGCAGCTTCTGCACGTCCTCGCGCACCATGATGCGGGCCTTGGTGGTAGTGCCGTCGGCGTTTGCGATGGAGAGGGCGTTGGAGGCCATGAAGGAATCGGAGGCCTTCGAGCTCCCTATCTCGTCCCACTTCAGGGAGTTGTCGGTGCCGGCTATCGCAAACGGGGTCTTGCTGAAGTCCTGGAAGTCCTCGGGCACGACGTTGATCCAGGGGTTCTTGTCGTTGTAGTTGTTGGACGACGCTATGGGCTTGTCCAGCCTGCCGTAGCGGAAGAGGGACCCCTCGTCGAGGGGTGACTCGCCGACGGTGTTGGCCGTCACCAGGTTGTACGACATCCAGTAGGGGTCGCCGTCGTTGACCTGCACGGGGTTGTAGCCCTGGCGCACGAAGATGCGGTGTATGCACGAGTAGTCGTGATACCTGATCTCGATGATGCCGAAGCGGGGGTCGGCCTCGGGGGAGCTCAGCGTGCCCGCCGGCCTGAGGTCGAACTCTATCTTGGAGCCGCTGGCTCCATAGACCTTCTGGCGCCCGCCGTTGAGCAGGATCCAGTCGGCGCCGACCGTGACCTCGGCGCTCCAGCCGCCGCGCGACTCGAGGGTGTGGTAGGTGTCGTTGTTGTCGCCATCGATGAGGTTCATGGCCACGTGGAAGGGCGAGGCGTTGTTCCAGGAGCGCCAGACGGCCGTGGGGTTGGCCACACGGGCCACCTGCACTATGTCGATCTCCTTGGCGGCGTGCCGCTCCACGCCGTGGACGTCCTCATAGATGATGTCGAAGCGCACCTTGGCCCTGCGCTGGTAGGCGATGAAGGGGTTCTGGCCGGTGTAGGCAGTGGTCTTGGCGAGGTTGCGCTCGCGGGTGTAGAGGGGCACCATCACCTGGGAGTACTCCTGGGCGCCGACGTTCTGGCGGGTGTAGCTCCAGGTGCCCTTGTCGCCGTCGTCGACCACTCGCAGGGAGTCGGGGCCCAGCTCGAAGGTGCGCGTGTAGAGGGGGTAGCCGCGGCTCTCCTCGGGCAGGCCGCCGCCGAGGGCGGCCGTGGACTCCCCTTTCCAATATCGGATGAGGAAGGGAAGATACTTCTGGTTGAGCTCGTGGTCGGCGGGCTTGACGCCCATGCCGATGGCGTCACCCTTGGGCTGGTACAGGGTCAGGAACCCGAGGGCCGTGGCCTTGGGCACGGTGATGGTGGAGTCGCCGACCTTCACCGGATCCTGGAAGTTGCCCACGTAGCTGTCCAGGAGGTGCGTCGAGACGCGCTTCCATTCCTCGGGGCGGTTGTTGACGTCGTCGTCCTTCCAGAGCTCGTTGGGAAACCAGTTGTTCTTGACGATGGTGGCCGTCACCGACTTGATGTGCCCCTTCACCTTGATGGGGAGGTCGATCGACTGGTTGTAGCCGTAGGAGATGTAGTATGGGTTGGGGATGTAGATCTCCTCGTCGTCGGTGCGGTAGTCGATGTGCCAGTCCACCTCGTTGGCCCTCCCCTTGAGCTTGAGGGTGAGCTTGTAGTGGTAGTTGCGCTCGCAGTCGTAGTTGTGGGTGGTGTTCTTGCCGAGCATGAAGCGGTAGATGATCGGGCCGCGGCTCTCCTCTCCCTTGATGCGGTTGACGTAATAGCCGCGCACCTCGACGTATGTGCCGTGGGGCATGTTGTCCTTGTAATGGTCGTTGTCGGGCGACAGGCCGCTGTCGGGGGAGTCGACCTCGCCGTCGAAGTCGGCGTCCTGGAGCTTGCTCTCGCCGTCGCCCTGCATGTTCTCGTAGAAGTAGAGGGAGTTGGCGGAGTTGGAGTGGGTCATCTTGGCAAGGTGGGGGAAGGCGTAGGTGTCGTCCTTGGAGTCCTTGGCGTGGAACGACCAGTTGGCGCGCGTCAGCTCGGGCCAGGCGTCCTTGAGGTCGTTCCATCGCGACATGTCGGCGTCCAGGTCCCCCTGCGGGCAGTAGGCGAGCACCTGCGAGTCGGTGTGGATCAGGTCGTCGGCCCCGTCGGCCTTGCCGTAGGTCAGCAGGGGGGCGGAGCCCGCGATGTCGTGCAGGCGTATGTCGTGGATGAAGACGGAGACGTTGTCCGACATGTCGCTGGCGTCGAAGGTGACGGTCACTTTCGAGGCCATGCGGCGCAGCCAGCCGTGCAGGGTGACCAGGCCCTTGGTGACGGTCACGGGCTCGCCGGGGAGCTTGACGCTCCCGGAGGCGTCCGTGCCGTAGAGGGTGGCCGGCGAGGGGGACTTGCCGTACTTGTCGGCGTTGACGACGTAGCCCGTCAGCTCGCTGTTGGCGCGTATGGAGGCGTCGTCCCACTGGCGGGTAAGGGCGCAGAACTCCGCCCTCGTCTTGGGATGGGTGTCGCCCGTGGGGAAGACCTCCTCCAGGTATTGGCGGGTGGTCTGCAGGACGTTCCCCTCAGCGTCGTAGCGGCGCAGGTTGGAGACGGCGTGTATGTAGTATGTGCCCAACGGGAGGTCGAGGTCCGAGGAGACGCGCGAGGTCTTGACCTCAGCGGGGGCCTGGCCGTTGGAGGTGTCCTCCTTGCCGCGCTCCACGTCCTCCATGCTTGCCTTGCCCAGGTCCACCTCCACGATGGAGTGGAAGGTGCCGTCAAGGGCGAAGATCACCAGGCAGAGGTCGTCGATGTCGCGGATGGCGTCCCCCTGGTATGTGGCGCGCGTCAGCCCCTCCGAGGCGGGGGTGAAGTCGAGGGCCATACGCACGACCGTGGTCTCGTCGGAGATATGCCCGCCGAGATAGTCGAGGTCGTCGCGGCAGGAGCCCGCCACGCAGGCCGCGATGGCCAGTATGATGTATAGCAGTTTCTTCATTTGTGTCTGTCGGTTGAAATTACTCGATCATCACTTCCTTGTCGCCGTTGGGAAAGACCTTGTAGGCTTCTATCCAGTTGCTTTCGGTCGAGAAGTCGTACTCGTTGGTGGTGCCGTCTTTCGACGCGCGTATCGAGATGATGATTGCGTCCGAACCGGGCGCCGGCTCGTTCTTGACGATCATCTTGTCGGGGTTGTGCTTCCCCTGGGTGTGGTCCTTGGTCTCGGAGGCTTCGAGCGAGCGGGACAGGAGGTTGCCCCAGCGGTCGTAGATCGAGTAGACGGCGACGCCGCCGAAGCCGTCGTGGGCGTGGTCGAAGCCCGAGAAGCGGAACCCCTCGGGGTCGTAGTAGTCCCAGTCGTACTTGCCGTCGGAGGTGTGGCTGAAGACTGCGTGGCCCCCGTCGGAGTAGTAGCGGTAGCGGAGCACGTCGACGCCCCCAACTTTCTGCGTGACCTCGACGACCTCGACCTTCTGGCCCTGGGAGCCGTCCTCGGTGTCGGAGATCATGGTCTTGTGCTCCTTGGCCAGGTGAACCTTGCCCGGCTCTATGACCACGTTGAGGATGTGCGTCTTGTCGGTCTTGCCGTTGAGCACGTCGTAGACGGTGAGGATCGACTGCTTGATTTCCCAGGTGCCTCCGTTGAGGTAGGAGATGTAGACCATGTCGGCGTCCTGGGCGCTGGCCTCGTACTTGACGGTCTTGATGCCGTAGTTCTTGTCGAATGTGAACCGGTCTTCGTTCTCCCTGGTGTGCTCCCAGCGCTCGAGCAGGTTGTCGGTGCTGTCGAAATACATCCAGGTGCCCGTATGCGGGCCCGGGGCGTCGGGGTCGTCGTAGATGAAGCAGTATTCCATGCTGCCGTTCTTGTCGTAGATGTTCCAGCCCGTCTTCAGGAAGTCCTGGCGGCGCCCGTTGGGCTTGCCGTCCTTGTCAAGGAACTCGCGGAAGTTGAGCACGTCGTTGAAGCGCACCTCCACGTAGCTCATGTCGCCGATGGAGATCTCGGCCAGCTTGGCTTTGATCTTGTCCTTGTCGTAGGGGATGATGTTGATGAGCTTGCCGTTGGCGTCGCGCACCAGGATGTTGCCGTCCGGGTCGCGGGTCAGTCCGAACTCGGGGTTCAGCTCCACGGGGGCGTAGGGCTGCATGTCGACGATGAGGCGCGTGGGCGACTTGGTGACCGTGTAGCGGTACCAGACGTTGCGGCAGAGGTTGAAGTGCTCCCCCTCCTTGACCTGGCCGCCGAGGTCGGAGTAGTATTTGAACTCCAGACGGTCCTTCTCGGTGCGCATCGTCGAGCCGTCGCGCTCGGGCACCTCGAAGGTCAGCTCCATCTCGGCGCGGTCGGAGGCCGGCAGGCCGTCGGGGGTGAGATTGATGTATTCGGGCACGTAGAGCACATAGGTGCCCTGCTCCGTGGCGCGGGGCACGAAGCGCACCGGCGTGTCGCTCTTAACCCCGTCGAGGATGTGCACTGCGTTGGGCTTGGCGGGGTTCCAGCCGCCGATGGCGGTGGAGTTGACGTAGTCGGAGGCGCAGTCGATGCCGGAGGGGGCGTTGTAGCCGGCTGCGTTGTGCCGCGAGAGGGTAACAGCCTTAAGCGAGCACTTGGAGACGGTCGAGTAGCCGGTGAACTGCGAGATGACCTCTATCTTGGCGTATGCGCGCAGCAGGTCGATGCGGTCCATCTCGGCGCGGCGGGTCGTCGGGTCGAAGCGGAAGGTCTGGGGGTCGGTGACGCCGAACATCGGTATGCGCCGCGCCACGGAGGGGAACACCCCCTGGCCGTCGGACTGGAGCGCATAGTCGAAGGTGGCTCCCTGGTGGCGGCAGATGTCCTGGATGGTGGTGACGCCGGCCACGCGGGGCAGGTCGTAGTCGCCCCAGTTGGCCAGGGCGAGCACCTTGACGCCAGAGCGGTGGGCCAGGTCGTCGGAGATGATACCCTCGACGCGGTAGGTGGTCACGAGGTCCACGGGATCGGTCGAGTCCATGGTCAGCGATTCGACCTGGAGGGTCTCCAGGTATTTGCCGTCGGTGTCGAAGAAGAGGAAGCGGTAGTCGTCGCCGAGGACGTCGATGAAGCTTTCGTAGCTCTCCCCTTCCGAGGCTTCGGTAGCCCCGTCGCCGCGCGACACGGGGGTGAGCGAGGGTATGCTCAGGGAGAAGACGGCCGTCTTGACCCCGTCGGGCACGTAGCCGTCCTCGCCGGGCAGAGGCTCGTCGGCGCGACAACCGCCCAGCAGCACGCTCAGCGCTGCCAAAGCCACGGCGCCGAGGCGCCGGAGATATGTCTTGATGAGGTCGGTCATTGCGTGTCTTGTTTTGTCAGGGGGTCAGAGTGTCATAATGTCATGATGTCAATTTGTCACTATGTCATGATGTCATCATGTCATCATGTCAATTTGTCGGATTGAGTCTTTTTAAAGGTCTGTCTCCTGGAGGACGACCTTCCAGGAGTTGACGTAGATGTGGGTACGGACCCACTCCATGTTGTCGTCGAGGAAGAAGATCATGCTGTAGTCGTCCTGGCGGTCGAGGTATTCCTGGTCGTCCATGGGGCGGTACTGGCCCTTGACCATCAGGGCGTAGTCGATGAGGGGGAGGGAGAGCACCTCGCCGCCGTCGGAGGCGCGGGTGACGCGCACCTTGGCGTCCTGGCCCTTGACGAGGCGCGACGTGCGCAGGTCGGCGATGGCAGCCGAAGCCATGGTCTGGGCGCGGGTGCCACGGACCTCGCCGGGGGTGGTGATTGTGCCGTCGGGCTGCTCGACGCCGGCAAGGGCCGATCCGGTCCACCAGGGGTGGTAGTTGAGCACGTCGTCTTCGAGCAGGGTGTTGTCCCAGTCCATATGGCCGTTGGAGTCGACGATGTGGTACTCGAAGTCGTCGGGGTTGACGGGCTTTCCGCTGATGTGCTGTAGCACGATGTGCAAGTCGTTGGTGTTCTTGACCAGCTTGACAGTGTGGATGTGCACGCCCTGCTGGTCGGTGAAGGTCTCCCCTTCCAGCTTGCCGTGGTAGAGATGGTCGAGGGCTGCGCTGACATGGTGGGGGTCGTCGGCGGGACGCCCTTCGTCGCGGTGGGTGAGGCGGCAACGCAGGGCGTCGCGGTGGGCCTCGCCCGATTCGTTGACGGTGAAGTGGGTGCGATGGCCCGGGCCGCACCATGCGATGAGGGTGTACTGGCCGGGGTCGATGTCGATGTCCATAAGGTAGCCGGGCTCCGACACGGCGTAGCTGTCGTCGTGGCGGCTCCAGACAATCTCGCCCGACTGCGGGTCGACTGCGTAGAGCGTCACCTCACCCACTTCGTTGGAGAAGGCGTCGGCAAACTTGAGGTTATGGTCGAAGACGAAGCGCACCTTGTGATGCGGGTCGCAGTCTCCTTGCTCGTCGTAGATGACGGAGTCGCAGGAAGATAGCAGCGAGCCGCAGAGCAGCATGGCTGCCATATATGTCAGGAAAAGCAGTTTCTTCATGTCAGCTTAGTGGGCGGGTCCGGATGGCCCCCGGGAGGGGCGTCGGCCTTGGCCGGTCAGTTATTTCGTTTTGGCACCGTCGGTGTCGGTCAGGACACCGACGGCGATTCTTGTCGGTCACGGCAGCAGCCGGAGCTGCCAGCCGGGACTTGGGGTTGTTTCTTCGGATTAGAGGTCTACGCTCTGGTTGACGATCTTCCAGGCGAGAACCTTCAGGTTGGCGGTCACGTAGAAGGCAGGGTTCTCGGGCTTGTTGGGGATGAGTTCCTCTTCCTCCTCGCCGGCCTCACCCTTGGCGGGCTGGAAGACACCGAAGCCGATCTTCTCGATCTTGTTGAGGGTGATCTGATACCAGTGGTTACGGATGAAGCCGTAGTAGCCCAGATTGTACTCACCATCTGCATTCATGCCTACTGCCGTGTTGTGCTCGATGGGGATCACATAGAAGTTAGCACCACCGGTATATGCCATGGCACCGCTCTTGTCAGAGTTGCCGGTCACCCCTGCCAGGATGTTGTTGAGGTTAGCTGTGGCATCAGCCTCAGAAATAGTGGTGAAGGTTCCATCCTCGTTCTTAACTGCCCATACATAGGGTTGCTCGTTATTATCGGTCAGACCTTCGAGACCTGCAACGACCTTTACCATGCCGGTGCCTGTGCCTGAGGAAGCCAGCTTAACCATATCCTCGTTAACCTGGGCGAACTTAGCTGTGGATGTGTAGGTAATCTTAGTGAAGTCTCCAACAGTCTCGCGACTTACCTCTTCAAGACCAGTCTTGTCGGTGAGGTACCACGCGTTGAGGCTCTTCTGGATGTTGGCATTATTGAGGATGTACTTCAGATAGCTCTTCTTACCGTAGAGCACGCCGTTGGCGCCACGCACGAGGTCGAGGACCTCGCCCTTCTCGTTGCAGATGTTCGTCTTGAGAATCACGTGAGTAAGCTGGGAAGCAACAACCTCACCACCAATGCTGTAGAAGGCGGGGTCGGCGGCATACTCATTGGCGTAGTTAACAGCGTTGTTCTTGATGTCGGACCAGGTGATATAGTCGAGCTTGTTCTTGCCATCTACCTTGGTCTCATCGCCGAGAATCTGCGACAGGGCCCAGAAGGAACGGTGATAACCGGCATTGTTCCAGTTCTGGAAGGGGTTGGAGGTACCATTAGCCCATGCCGGCTCGAACTGCTTGGAGAGGTAGGAGTAATGGTTGGTTCCGTTCAGACCCCAGCCAAGGATCTCGACATACAGCTGGGTTACACCCTCGTTGGGAGTCTCGCCCTCATTGTTGTCGTTGTTGTTTCCGGCCACAGTTGCGTTGATCTTGTAGAGCGTGCGATTCCCAACGGTGATAACCTCATTGCTGAGGCTGTTGTACTTCAGCTCGACCTTGCCTGCCAGACGCTCTACATATACGTCCACGGGAGTCAGGCCGTCGGTGTTGACCTCTTCGCCCTTCATCTCGGGAGTGCCCTCGGCGAAGTTGGCGTCAGTCAGCTTGGTAGCGTAGTAGTAGGTGTTGTCGTGGTTGGGATCCTCTTTGGCGAGATCGTGTACATAGGAGGATGTCGACATCACGAATGCGTTGTTGTTGCTGTACTGCACAAGGCTCTGTGCAGTAGCCTCCATTGTGGCTGCTGGAGTGAAACCGTCCCCGTTCAGTACAGTGATCATGTAGGCGGGATTATCCCTGGTGGTGAGGTTTTCCAGCACTACGACCGTCTTGCCCTCCAGAGTGACATTTGGGCGTTCCTCATCAGACGGAGCATGCGAGCCGCTCCACACGGAAGACTCACAGATATATGCGCCATTTTCTGCGAAGAAGAAGAAGCGGGCATTGTTGATGGTGTACTCGGAGATGTGGCCGTCTGCGTAGTCACCCTCGAAGTCGTCGGGAAGGGTGAGGGAACCTTCGGGGGGGAACTCGTCCTCGCCTGCGCGGGTGCCACGGTTGGCATCGTGCAGTGTCACGGTCATGAACGCGCTGCGGCCGGTGCCGGGCACGTTGTCCGGGATCAAGTCGATGTCGTTGGAGCAGGAGGTCACAGTCAGTGCCAGGACGCCTGCGCCGACGAAGAACTTGGTGAAGTTAGTTGTCGTCATGATTAGTTAAATATTAGGATTATGTTGTTGTGTCTTACTGATCACCCTCCGGCTGAAGGAGGATCTGGATGATTTCTCTTGATTTGGACTGCTTGAGACGCTGGAGCTGCGCCCCGGCCTCCGCCACGCCCAGCTCCTGGGCCTTTTGGAAGAACCGCTCGGCGCGGTCGAAGTCTTCGTTGAGGGCCGCCAGCATCCCTCGGGTGAAATAGGCCTCTCCCCTCTCACCGCCCCGGCTGATCTTGCGCGAGGCTTCCTGCAGGTCGCCCCGGCGCATCAGGATGTTGGCGGCGTTGATGGCCGCCTCCTCGTCGTTGGGATGGGTGTCCGAAGCCAGCAGGAGCACTTCGTCAAACTCCCGGCTGCCGACCGGGAAGGTCTGCGCGATGCGGTAGAAATCCACCGGACGGAGTCGCTCGGGATGGTCGCGGAAGACCTTCTTCAGCTCCTCGATGTCGACGTAGGTGCGTATCTTGTAGCGCACGGTGTAGTCGGAGTGGCGCAGGCCGGGGTAGACGCTGTCGAGGATGAGCTTGTACTCCTTCGGAAATTGCCGCTTGATAGCCTGGTCCTTCGGGTCGGGCTCCAGCGACGAGTCGACGATCTCGATGATCTGGGCGCGGTGGGGCAGGTCGCAGGCCTCGAGCCAGCGCCGCAGGCCGGCCCAGTCTTCGGGCTCGTAGTCGGTCATCATGATCTCGGGGTCGAAGTCGTACATCTTGCGTACATACTCCTTGAGCGACTCGGTGCGCCCCATGGCGAGGCGGACGTTGTTGGCGTAGCTGCCTTCGGGCGATGCGTAGCCCTTGATGGTCAGGCGCGTGATGGTGGCGTCGGGGTCTTCCCTCACCTTGTCGATCGACTCGATGATCTTCTTCAGCTCGCGGGGGTTCTTGCGATACTGCGGCTCGATCTCGGTGCGGTTGACGATGAAGTCGACGAAGGCGCTTCCCTGCAGTTCCATCTCGATGGTCTCGTCGTTGGTCAGCGCGATGTATCCTGCCGAGTTGGTGGCCTTGACGGGAGGGGCGGCGATGGTGCCGATCTGGGCCACGGGGGTGTCGCAGAGGGGCTTGACGGGCTTGCAGCAGTCCTGCGTCTCCTCGCGCATGTAGATGTAGCCGTTCTCCATCCAAGCCTGCCAGGGGATCGACTGGGCGTAGGAGATGTCGGCCTTGTCGCCGGCGCGGTAGATGAGCTCGCCGTCGGCCAGGTCGCCGTTGCGCAGGTGCGAGTAGTAGCGGTTGCGCCCGGCGACGGTGAGCGAGGGGAGCACGATGCTGTCCGTGACGGCGGGGTCGTTGCTGCGCACGACAGGGGTGAATACCACCTGGCGGTCGCGCCCGGGGCTGACGCGCTTGGCGTCGATGTGGAATGCGAGGTTGAGCGCGCTGTCGGCATGCTCCACCTTGATGAAGTCCACGCGCAGCATCGAGGGGGTCTCGACGGGCGCGGCCTCGACGGCGCCCCGCTCCGTCACCTCGACCGCCTCATCGGCAAGGGCCGGAAGGGCCGGCGCGGCGATGGCCAGGGCGATTGCAGAAGCCATCAGTGTGAGATTCAGCTTTTTCATAGGTGACGGATGTTAGAAGGTGTATATGAGGTTGAGGGCTGCCTTGGTGGGGCCCACATAGTTGTGGGGATGCTTCTCCTCGATCTTCTTGCCGCAGTCGGCACACTCGAACTTGTCGTAGCGCGTGTAGATCCATCCCAGGCCGATCTCGGCCTCGAAGTTCCAGTGGCGGTTGAGGATCCAGGAGTATCCGTAGGCTACGCCGGCTCCCCCCATCCATCCCTGGAGCCTGTAGTCGCGCAGCATGCCGAAGTCGGTGCCAAGGAACTTGAATCCGAACGGCAGGTGGCCGAAGTTGTACTGGCCCCCGATGAGGTGCGCCCCGAGGAAGTGGCCCGAGAAGGCCTCGCAAAACCAGTAGCGGACCTCGGGCTGGAGATTCCACTGTTTCCAGCGGCGGTCGTTGATGGTCCAGCCGTTGAAGTTGCCTGTGAGCTCGACGGTCCACTGCGGCGCCGCCTTCACCTCGACGCCAAGGTCGGGGGTCAGGAGGGCGTCGTAGAGGAGGTTGGTCTTCAAGGCCACCTTCTGCGCGGACACAGAGGGTGCCAACCACATAAGACTCAACCCCAGGATGACGAGGGTTTTATGTAGTGATTTCATCAGACGTGCAAGTCTTAGTGAAGGGTTTTTAGTAATTATGTAAGGGGGGGGTAGTCAATTTATTGCGTATCAGTTAGTTATGGGGTTGGTGTAGTGTCAGTATTCGTTTTTGGGTTGTCATTGTGCCTGCAAAGATAATGCTTTCCTCCGATTCATGCAAGAGTTTGTAAGCCAAAATGCTGACTCTTTGCTATTTTTAACTAAAAGGACCTTGTCTGACGTGGGCATTACAAGGCTGAAGAAAAAATTCCCCTTGCCGGGAACGTGTCTGCCGGCAAGGGGGGAAACTGGAGAATGAGTGGTTGAATGTCGGGTCGGCGCCCTCAGCGGGCTGTGGCGTTGGCCGTGCCGGCCGTGGTGGTGACGGTGTAGGAGGCGCCGCTCTGCAGGGCGGGGAGGCTGACGAGCACGCCGCCCCCTCCCATGCCGCCGGGGCCACCGCCGGGCCAGCCGCCGGGAGCGTTGGCACGCCCTCCGGACGTGCTTCCGGAGTAGTCGGCGGGCACCTCGAAGGTGTAGAGCTCATCGTCGCCGCTCTTGACGGTCAGGGCGCCTGCCTTGACGCTGACGGAGGGGAGCAGGTAGGCCTGCCCGCCGGAGACGGGGGTGGAGTTGCGCCCCCCTACCCCGAGCACGCAGCCGCCGGTGACGTAGAGCTTGTAGCCGTATTCGTCGTTGACGTCGATGCCGCACTCCGGCGACCCTGCCCCGAAGGCCATGACGAGTCCGCCGGAGATGTACATGTTGCCGTTGGAGTCGAGGCCGTCGTTTTTGGTGGAGATGACGTCGACCACCCCACCTTTAATATACATGTCGCCGGCCGAGTTGATGGCGTCGTCATAGGCGCGCACCTTCACCGTGCCGTCCTCGATGGTGAGGGAGGTCTTGCTCTCGATACCCTCGGCGTTGGTGCCGGTGGTGACGATGTCGAGGCTTCCCCCCGAGATGAGCACCCCGCCGTCGCTCTTTATCCCCTTGGGAGAGGACTTGTAGTCGCTGTCGAGGCGGTCGGCGTTGCCGGTGTAGTCGTCGTATTCCTTGCCGTTGACGTAGGCGAAGAGGCCGCCGCTGGTGCGGATGGTCAGCTCGCCGCCGGTGACGGTGGTCAGGCCGTCGCTGTTGAGGCCCTTGCCCCCTCCTCCGGTGGCCTTCAGGTCCATGTAGCCGCCGCTTATGGTGATGCCGCCGTCGGCGCTGATGCAGGATGCGGCCTTGGTCTTGGCGTCGGCTGCGCTCCACTTGCCACCTGCGGAGTTGGTCACCTTGATGTCGCCCCCGGTCTGCACAAACTCCCCGTCGGCCTTCAGACCCTTGCAGGCCGTGGCCGTGACAGCGATCTCGATGGTGCCACCCTTGACGGTGATCGAGCCGGTGTCCTCGGCCTCACGGTCAGTGTCGTCCTTGAAGGCCACCTGCACGCCGTCGTCGCCGGTGCCGGAGATGGTCAGAGAGCCGCTCTCCATGAGGAAGTACTGGTTGCAGTTGAGGCCATCCTTGACGGCGTGGTCCACGGTGATGTTGGCGTTCTTGAGCTCGACGTATTCCTTGGCGTAGATGGCGTGGGCGGTGTGGCCGCTGACGGTCAGCGAACCATTATGCTTGAATTCGAGGTGCCCCTTGCAGACCAGAGCCCCCTTCTGCGAGCCTCCGGGGGCGTCGGAGAGGCGGTTGGCGGTCCCTTCGGCGACGCGCACGGCTATTCGTTTGCCGTCCTGGATGTCGAGGGGGGCGCCGCTCAGCGAGGTGAGGTCGAGTCCGTTGAGCTCGATGCTGGCCTTGTAGCTGCCGTCGAGGTGGAAGGAGCCGTCGTCGGAGGCCCCGGCGAGGCGGTAGGTGATCTCGCCGCAGGTATCGTCGCCCACCTCTGCGCTCTGCACGATGGAGACGTCGGCGCCGGAGACGCTGACCTCCAGGTAGCGGGCCACGTTGCCGGCCACCGTCACCGTGGCCTGGGCGCCGTCGTAGTCCACGAGCACGAGGTTGTCGGCCATCGTCTCCTCGGCCACGCTCACGCGGGTCACAGAGGAGACGGGGAAGGTGCGCCCGGCTATTTCGAGGTCAGTGCCTGCGGTGAAGGTCATCAGGCCTGTCTGCTCTTCGGGATAGCTGTATGTCACCGCCCCGCACTGCACGTCGAGGCTGCGGGCCTGGCAGAGCCCTGTGGCGAGCATGGCCACTGCTATGGCTAATGTGTACTGTCTCATGGCGATGCTCATTTGAGGGTGATTTTCATTGAATTGCCCTTGGCGTCGGTCAGGATGTAGACGCCGGCGGGGAGCGAGGAGAATGCAGCGGGGAGGTCGGTGAATCGGCCGGCATGGGTGCCGTCGCTGCGCCAGGCGTCGAGGGAGCCATCAGGATCTGCGGCCATCCCCTCCACAGAGGAGGGGGCGTCCTCGGTAAATTCCATGCTCACCAGGTCGGCTGTGGGGATCTGGAGTGTCTCGGCGCCTGCGGAGGCAGTGAGCACCCCCTCGTCGAAGGTCATCACCAGCCCCTGGGCCGAGATGCTGCGGCTCTCCCCCGCCGAGGTGCGGAAGGTCATGGAGGGGGCGGCAGTGAGGCTTGCGGCCGCCACGGTGTGTGACGGCACGGAGAGGGCAGCGCCCCACCCCGTTGCCACTGCCGCGCAAGCGGCAAAAGTCAAGTAGATTCTTTTCATTAATTGGTTAGTGGCCATCCATTGCAAGTTTGGCCTTGCAATATCGCCATCAATTAGACCAATTCGCGCCCATTTGGTTTAAGTGCTGGGAGTGGTGGGAGGATTGGGAGTGACGGGAGTGATGGGAGTGATGGGAGCGGGTGGGTTGATTGGGAGGATTGGGGTTCCTGGGGAATCCGGGCTTTTTTGCTGGGGGAATCCGTGGTTTTTTTGCTGGGGGAATCCGAGGTTTTTTTGCTGGGAGAATCCGTGTTTTTTTGCTGGGAGAATCCGTGTTTTTCGGCTGGGGGAATCCGTGGTAGGGGCGCGTCCTGCCGCGCCCACATAGGCTGGGGGATCGGGCGGGGGTTTTTGCTGGGAGAATCCGAGGTTTTTTGCTGGGGGAATACGAGGTTTTTTTGCTGGTAGAATACGAGGTTTTTTGCTGGGGGAATACGAGGTTTTTTTGCTGGAAGAATCCGAGGTTTTTTTGCTGGGAGAATCGGAGAATCGGAGAATCTTTATCTTTGCATCGTGAAAGGCAGATTGGTCAAAAAGCCGCTTTT
>CAZHCM010000014.1:0-24913 GCA_964531005.1 uncultured Sangeribacter sp.
GCAGCCTACAAGCACGTCCCCATGATGGAGGACAACCCCCAGGAGAGCATTGCCAACAACGTCGAGGGCACACGCATCCTGGCCGACATGGCCGTCAAGTACGGCACCAGGAAGTTCGTCATGGTCTCCACCGACAAGGCCGTCAACCCCACCAACGTCATGGGGTGCTCGAAGCGTATCTGCGAGATATATGTCCAGGCACTCGACAAGGCCATCAAGGAGGGAAAGGTGAAGGGTGAGACACAGTTCGTCACCACACGTTTCGGCAACGTGCTCGGCTCCAACGGCTCCGTCATCCCCCTCTTCGAACGGCAGATCAAGGCCGGAGGGCCGGTGACGGTCACGCATCCCGACATCATCCGTTTCTTCATGCTCATCCCCGAGGCCTGCAAGCTCGTGCTCGAGGCCGGCACGATGGGCAAGGGGGGCGAGATATTCGTCTTCGACATGGGCAACCCCGTGCGCATTGCCGACCTGGCGAAGCGCATGATCCGCATGAGCGGCGCCAAGAACATAGAGATCAAGTACACCGGCCTGCGCGACGGCGAGAAACTCTACGAGGAGGTGCTCAACGACAAGGAGATCACTCAGCCCTCGTCGCATCCGAAGATCAAGGTGGCCAAGGTGCGCGAATACGACTTCGAGGATGTGCGCAAGCGCATAGCCGACCTCGTGGAGCTGGCCACGCATGGCACTGACATGGAGGTGGTCCACGAGATGAAGGAGATGGTGCCGGAGTTCCGGAGCCAGCACTCCAAGTACCAGGCCCTGGACGCACCGATAAGCAAGGAAACAAAGAAACCACAGACATGACCGAAAGGATAAAGGTGGCCCTCACGGGGGCCACGGGAGTCATGGGCGAGGCGGGATTGCAAGAGTTGGCATCCCGCCTCGACCTTTATGACGTGACGGTGCTTGCGCGACCGTCGAAACGCAACCGTAGCAAACTCGCCCCCTACGAGGCCAAGGGGGTCAGGGTGGTGTGGGGAGACCTGCTCGACCCCGCAAGCATCGGCCGGCTGGTGGAGGGGGTAGACATCGTGCTCCATGTCGGGGGGATGGTATCCCCCCTTGCCGACTGGCATCCTGAGGAGACGATGCGCGTCAACGTCGGCTCGATGCGGCTGCTCACGGAGGCCGTGCATCGTCGCGAGCAGGCCGACCCCGGACTGAAAGTGGCCTTCGTGGGCATAGGGTCTGTGGCGCAATACGGCGACCATCTGCCCCCCGACGAGTGGGGGGACGCCGACACGCCGCAGACGCCTGCGAAGTTTGACATGTATGCCGCCTCGAAGGTGGAGTCGGAGAAGGTGCTCCGCGCCGCAGGGCTCAGGAAGTGGGTGATGTTGCGCCAGACCGGCATCATGCACCCCGGGCTGTTGGGCAAGACTGACGACCCCATAATGTTTCATGTACCGCTGAAGGGTGTGCTCGAATGGGTGAGCGTCGAGGATTCCGGGCGCTTGCTGGAGCGGGTGTGCCGCCCGGAGGTGCCCGACGACTTCTGGGGCAAGGCATACAACATCGGAGGGGGCGAGGCATGGCGGATGACCAACCTCGACTTCGAGCGCCGCATACTGGCTGCCGTCAGGTGTCCGCCGCCGGAGAAGATCTTCGACTTCGGATGGTTTGCCACAGCCAACTTCCACGGCATGTATTTCCGCGACTCCGACCACCTCGACGAGATCCTGCATTTCCGCAGCGGTGAGACCCCCGACGAGTGGTTTGCGCGCCTTAAAGGGACCTTGCCGTGGTATTTCAAGCTCACCCCCTTGGCACCCCCCTTCATCCTCAAGGCCTGGATGCGCCACGTCGCCTCCAAGCCCGTGCTCGGCCCCCTCTGGTGGCGCAAGCACGGCGTGGCCGACCGCCTCGCGGCCCACTTCCCGGAATAAATTTGGCCCGCAAGCGGGCCATGCGGGGAACGGAGCAAAGCTATAGTAATTTTCTCAACGCGTCGATGTCGCAGAGGGCCTCCCAGTTGGCGGCCAGCCAGGGGAGGGGGCGGTCCCACCAGCGGGTGGCGAGGAGCCAGGCCTCGGTATCGGTGTCGTAGCGGTGGCCGAGCTCGCGGGCCGGCACGCCCCCTACGATGGCGTAGGGGGGGACGTCGCGCGTCACCACCGCCCGGGCCATCACCACGGCGCCGTCGCCGATGGTGACACCCCCGACTATCAAGGCGTCCTCGCCGATCCAGCAGTCGTTGCCGATGCGCACGTGCACGCCTCGCCCGGGGTCGGTCATCCGCGACTCCTCAGTCATCTGTCGACGCGCAAAGGTGGTGCCTGTCTGGCGCAGCAGGGAGAAGAACATCGGCGACGTCGTGGCGAAAGGGGCGCGAAACGGGTGCAGGTAGGGCGAGGTTTTCACCCCCGGGCCGATGGAGGTGAATCGCCCCACGTCGGCCGAGATGTCGCTGTCCGGGCCCACATAGGAGCCATAGCCTAAGGAGCCGTTGAAGCGGGTGCGTGGCGAGAGGGCGTTGGCCCCCTCGAAGCGGGCGTTGCGCCCCGGGCGGGCAGAGAGAGGCATCTTCAGGCGACGCCCCCATTTCAGGCGGTGGTATAGGTTTTTTAGCATTTCTTTTTGCTTAGCAAGGCCTGGAGATAATCGATATAGCGGGCCGCAATGACGGGCCAGGTGTAGTTTTGGGCCACGAGGTTGAAATTGCGCTCCACGGAGCGGGCCATCCTCTCCGGGTCGTCGATGGCGATGCGCAGCGCCTGCGCCAGATCCGTCACGTCGCCTGGAGAGACCCAGAGGGCCGAGTCGTAGCGCAGCAGCTCGCGGTTGGCGGGGATGTCGGATACAATCACCGGCACCCTGTGGGCCATGGCTTCCAGCAGGGCTATCGACAACCCCTCGCTCGCCGAAGGCAGGCAGAAGGAGTAGGCGTTGCTTAGCAGGGCCTCGCGATCCTGGTCGTAGACGTTGCCTGTGAAGACAACCCTCGGGTCGTCATGGGCCAGGGAGTGTAGCAAGTCGCCGAATTCCTGTTCCGGCGCTTCGCCGGCGATCACCAGCCGCAGGTCGGGGGAGTCGAGCTTGCGGAAGGCGCTGATCAGCGTGTCGGGGTTTTTTCCCTTCTCCAGGCGCCCCATGATGAGGAAATATCCCTGCGGACGCAGCCCATGGCGCCCGAGAATGTCGGATCCCATGCCCGCATCAGGCTCCGGGAGGTTGGTGGCCGAGGGGATGGTGGTGCATTCGCGCCCGTAGGTGCGGTGGAAATACCGGGTCTGGGCGTCGCTGCACATCGTCAGCGTGGGGTTGATGAAGGCCGTGTATCCCTCCATGATGCGTATTAGCGTCCGCTGGAAGGCGTTGTACTTCGGGCGTTGCCACTCCAAGCCGTGGCCGAGCATGTGGGTGTGCATGCCGCCCAGGCGCGCCAGCGGCGTCCACAGGGCCGGAGGCCAGGCGTTGTAATGGATGAAGTCGGCGTCGCGCATATGGCGGATTGTGCGCCAGGTGGCCCGCAGCCCCAGGAGGGGCTTGCAAAGGTAAGGGCTCTGGAGCGACTTCTGGTGTATGACCCTGAAGCCGTTGACCCATTCCTCCCCTTCGTGGTCGCTCTCGCAGAAGACCACCGGTTCATGGCCCATGCGCACGAGCTGGGTGGCCAGGTTGAGGGTGTAGGATTCGATACCCCCGATCGAGAGCGGGTTGCGACCGCCGATAAAGACTATCTTCATGTGCGGGAGGGTTCGATGAGGTGGATATACGCATCCCGGCATTTCTCCTCGTTGCACATCGAGCGCACCCTGTCGCGGGCCTTTTTGCCCAAGAGGGTCCTAAGAGCCGGATCGGTGCAGAGTGTCAGCATGTGGGAGGCGAGCAGACGGGCGTCGCCCACTGGGGCCGTGAGGCCTGCGTCGCCCAAAAGCCGGAGAGTGTCTCCGGCGCAGGTGGCCACGACTGCCAGCCCCCCCTCCATGGCCTCCATCACGGAGTTGGGGAGCCCTTCCGAGGCGGAGGCCTGCAGATAGATGTCGCCCGTGGCTATCAGCGCAGGCGTGTCGGGGGGATTGACGAGGATGCGCGTGGAGGAGGAAAGGCCCGAGTCCATGATGAGCCGGCGCACATCCCCCTCCAGTCTGCCGTGCCCCATGACAAGCCATTCCAACCGTTCCGAGTCCTCCGGAAGGGTGGATGTGAGGATGTGCATCGCCTCCACGGCCGTTGGCCAGTCCTTTTCCGGCACGAAGCGGGCAGCCGTCACCACGCGTACAAGGCCGGGGCTTTTCCGCAGGTAAGCACGGGAATCAGAAGGGGAGGAGTGAAGGAAGTTGGGTATCACGGATATGTCCCGCTGGCGAAAATGGGAGAAGCTTTGGGCCGAGGCGTGGCTGTTGGCCACTATGCCGGAGGCGGCCGGGTGCGCCAATAGTTCAAGGGCGTATTTCCAGCGGGGGAGATGGTCGTTGCGCAGTCCCTGGTAGATTCTTTTCACGCCTGCCATGCGCCCGATGATGGGCCCTATGAAGTCGGCGCGCGTGAGGTAGCAGAACATCGTATCCACCCTCCGGGCCCGCAGGATCTGGTACAGTCTCAGGCACCGGGCGGCTTCCGGGCCACGCAGCCGCACGATCTGGTCGTCAGGGAGCCCAGACAAGGCCTTCAGTGCCGGGTCGGTGTCGGTGGGGGAGTTGGCGGAGAGGAGAATTAGCAAGACGCGGTAGCGGGGGCGCAGGGAGGCGGCAAGCAATGCTGCCTGGCGCTCGGCGCCTCCGTTTCGGAGGTTAGGGATAAGTATCGCCACTGTCTTCTGAACCATCTGATATCGTACTCCTGCTCTCACTCGATGTCGGCAAATGGCCGACCATGCAATATTTCAACGTAAGGCCTCACGGTATATTGCCATATATTTGTCGACGCATACCTCCAATGTGAATTTTTGCCGGTACGCCTGCTTCAGCCTCTCCACGGGCAGGGGGTGACGCAGGAATCTCCTTATGGCCCCGGCAAGCCCTTCGGCCGACATCCCGTCGGACAGATACGCCGTCTCGCCGTCGGCCACCATTTCGGGGATGCCCCCGGCCGGAGTGCATACGGGCGTGACGCCACACGACAGGGCCTCGATGACCGTGAGGGGTATCCCCTCCACGTCAGAGGATAGGCAGAAGGCGTCGGATAGGAGGATGTAGTCGCCCGGATTGCCGACATGGCCCAGGAAACGGGCGCCCCGGGGGGATTGCCGTCGCAGCTGCATGGCCTCCTCCGAGTCCCAGCGGTCCCCTATCACTATGAGGAGGTAGTCCACGCCTTCGCCATCCAGCCTCCGGAAGGCGTCGATGAGGCGCCGTGGATTTTTTGCCCGGCTGAAACGAGAGGCATGGAGAAAGACCGGGACGTCGGGACTTGGCTTCAGCGCCTCAATGCGCTTCCTGACAGCGTCGAATTCCGGGGTGGGGGAGACGGGCGGCAGGCCGTTGACGACCACCTCGGGCCATTGGCCGTAGATGCCGTGGATGATCTTGGCCGCAGAGGGGGAGAGGCCTACGGGGAGGAGTCGGCGGGAACGGAAGAGCAGGCGGTTGAAGGGGCGTTGCCACCTCGGGCCTGTGATGCCGGGATGGATGCTGTGCATCGTCCAGACCACAGGGACTTCGCGGGTGATGCGTGTCAGGAACCGGGCGAGCCACATGGGCCAAAGGTAGACGAAGGCATTGGAGTGGACGTGGACGACGTCGGGCTTGAACCTATGGATCTCACGGCAGACTTCCCAGACACCCTTGAGCGACGGGCCGTGGTCCATATGGGCGGAGAAGTGGCGCACGGCGGGGTCGAGCATTCGGACATGGAAGTCGCTGCCGGGGGTGGCGGGACCGGTGAGTTGCATGGCCGTCACCACGTGACCCTGGGCAGCCTGGGAGTTGCAGAGCAGGGCCATCATCTTCTGCGCCCCTCCGGCCCCCAATGTGTATATCAGATGCAGTATCCTCATCGCCGGCATGTCGGAGCCTAAATCTTCGCTATCTCCTCCGGCGACAGTCCGGTGGAAAGGGCGATGATGGAGAGCTCGATGTTTGCGGCCTTCATGCGCTTTGCGGTTTCAATCTTTTCTTTCTTGATGCCCTTCTCCATCCCTTTTTTTTCGCCTATTGAGATATTGTACGCGGCAATGTTGCGCTCGTCGCGATAGGCTTTCAGGGAGCGCTCATACTCCAGGTATTCCTGCCTGGACAGGTTGGCAATGCGGGCTTTCTCTGCGAGCCTTGCAAAGATTGGCTTTTTGGAGGCAAAAGGTATTGTATTCATTTTATCAAGGTTTTTGATACAGTAGATCCACATGTCTCTCTCGGAAACGCACTCGTCCGCCTTTTTGGGAATCAAAGGCAACTTTACAAAATACATACGCAGCAGGTCATAGAATGGTTCGCCGGTATCGATGTCTGACACCCATTTGCGTTCCACCACCCGCTCCTTGCACTCATTGGAATCCCTTCGGAAGTCCATGATGAAAATCCCTATGACAGGCACGAATTCGAAGTTGTACTCCTCTCCTCGTTTTGCTTGCTTCACCAGGGAATTAGCCACATAATACAAGGCTCTTTCGTCAAAGTGTGCCTGAGATTGATGCTGCATTTCTATGATGAAGTGATGGGAGGCTTCCCCTGGCACATCCTGGGAGGGCACATGGCAATATATGTCATATCTTATGCCGCGTTCCTCCTTTAGCTCAGGGATGTCCTCGACATTGTCATACTTTACGTCCTCGACTATCAGGTCTCCTTGGAACAAGGCGTTAAGGAAGCTGATAAGCAATGGCTTGTTTTCCGGACGTCCGAAAATGCGCTTGAACCCGAAGTCTGACTTTAGGTTGACATAAACTTCTTTTGATTTGCTCTCTGACTTCATCCTGCCATAGGTTATTGGTTTGGATTACAAAAATAGGCAAAAAAATTGGTGTCTGCAAGGCTTCTGGCGATTTAATCACTATGGCGCATGTTTCTGCCTAAGCTGTCGTAGAGGCTGAGGTAGGCCTGGGCGCAGCGGGCGAGAGAGAAGCGGTCGGCCCAGGCGGCGCGGATGGCCGCGGAGGGGAGGGGGGTGGCCAGCCCACGCTCCAGGGCGTCGGCGTAGTCGGCCGCCGTCATCCCGGCGGCCACGAACCCTGTCGCCCCCTCCTCCACCATGCCGGCGACGGCGGCGATGGGGGTGCAGACGCACGGCAACCCCGCCGACATCGCCTCGGCCACCGTCAGCGGGCTCCCTTCGTAGTCGGACGACATGCAATAAAGGTCGGAGAGGAGCATGTAGTCGCCCGCATTGTCCTTCTGCCCCAGGAAATGCATGTGCTCCCCTGCCAGGCGATGCAAATCCCCTGCGGCCGCTGTGTCGAAACCCCTGCCGAGCACCACCATCTCGGCATCGACGCCGCGCCGGCGCACCTCCTCGAAGGCCTCCACGAGCCGCTGATGGTTCTTGGCCGGATGATGGCGCCCCACATGCAGCAGTATCTTCCCCTCCTTGCCCCGCAGGCTCTCCAGCTCAAGCCTCACCTCCTCGAAACGGGGCGACGGGGCGACCGGAGGCACGCCGTTGGGGATGATGGCCTGCCGGGCGCGGGGATACATCTTCCCGAACATGTCGGCCGCCCCCCGCGACAGCGTCACAGGAAAGACGCGCCCCGAGGAGTAGAGTAGGCGGTTGGTGTACAGTTCCCATGGGCGCACGAGGCACGTGTCGGGCATGCTGTGTAAGGTCTCCACGACGATCGGGCGTCCGACGCCTCCTCTTAGCAGCAGTGGCAGAAGATACCAATAGCCTGTCATGTGGTAGTGTATCACGTCCGGCCGCTGGTCAAGGAGCCATTTCGACACCCTCCACATCTCACGGGGCGACCACCGGCGCGTGAGGCCGAATGAATGGAAACGGACCCCCGGCGAAAGCAGTGGCCTCAGGACGGAGCGTGCCGGATCGCGCTCCGCGTCCTCCATCATGCAGAGCGTGACGTCGTGGCCCATCTCTGAGAGCTGGTTGCTGAGATTGACGGCGAGCCTTTCGCCGCCACCCATTGCCAGGGAATGTGTCAATTGGATTATGCGCATGTCGGTCTCTGTCTCTTGGTCATGATCCTTGCCTCCCAACGCCCCAGCGGAATGGCCAGGCGCGAGGGAAGGCGTGAAAGCAAAGCCGTGGCGATGCGGGTCCAAAGGCGTGCGAGGGTCGAATCCCCGCGTCTGGATAGCCGGACGTCCGCACCGAGGCTGCGGCGCCAGCGACGGTCTCTCATCATGCTCGCGGCCTGCAGGTCACGCTCCTTGCGCCCGGGTCCTTGGTGAAGGAGCAGGAAGCGGCGGAGGTTTCGCAGCATGTTGAAGTAGTACACCTCACCGATTCCTTCCCTGCCGTAAGCCGCAAAGAAGGCGTTGAGGTGATCGGCCAGGCGCCCGGTGCGCCGTAGGGTGTCTGGGCGGGGCGTGCGGGCGAGTCCGGCGGGTGAGAATGAGTATCGGTAGAGAGTATCCGGTATGAAGAGGACGCCTCGGGCCCGGCGCATGGCCTCCAGGTTGAAGGGGAGGTCTTCGGAGAGCACGTCGCGCTCGGAGGGGAAAGGCGTGACGACCTCGCGGCGATAAAGCGCGCGCCACACCGCCATCGTCAGCGGATGGCGCGTCATGCCGGTCACAAACCTCTCGCACAGCGCCGGGACGTCGCTGGCCTGGAAGAGCTTGGGCTCCGGGAAGTCGCGCCGTTCATACCAGTCGCCCGAGGCGTCCTGCGCCATGTGGCCGCAGTAGACTATGTCGGCGTCCCCCGAGGCCTGGACGGCCTCCAGCATCCTGCGGTACATGTCAGGCATCGCCTCGTCGTCGGCATCCACGAAGGCAAGGTACTCACCCCTGGCCACGGCCAGCCCGGCGTTGCGTGCCATTCCCAGACCCTTGTTTTTCTGACGCACCACTCGCACCCGGCTGTCGGAGGCGGCAAAGTCTTCCGCTATCGAGGCCGTGGCGTCCGTCGAGCCGTCGTCGACCACTATGAGTTCCAGGAGGCGGAACGTCTGGCCCAGGACGGAGCGAATGGCGCGCGGCAAGACATCGGCGGCGTTGTAGGCCGGGATGATGACCGAGATGGTGGGGGTTGGGGAAGTGAAGGTGGTCATGGCAGGTCGGGGTTGATGGTTGGGTATTGCGTCGGGGCCGACCACACGAACTCCCACCCCGAGTGGGGCACCGTGCCCCAGCGCGAGATGAACGGCGTGACGTAGGCCAGCAGATATAGCGCCACGCAGAGCAGGTCGAGGGAGATGAGCAGCCGCCGTCTCCCGCTCCGGGGCGAGGCGAGGCGTGCCTCCCCATACAGCCACCCTATCAGGGCGCCGCCCACGAAAGGCATGAATATCGTGCCCCACCAGGCCACGCGTTTCCAGACGTGCACCTCCCCGAGCAGGGCCGTGAGCAGTATCCCTCCGGCGCAGAGCCAGTAGGGGATGCGCAGGTTGGGATAGGCGCGCATGGCGAACCATCCACCCGTGAGCAGAGCCGCCGGCCATGCCACCTGCACCGCGTCGCCGACCGGGGAGTGGTGCACTGTCGCCGGATCGACCGGGGCAAACCACGCCGAGGCGTGGTCGAGATACAGCTGCCAATGGTCAGAGAGGGGGAGCCGGGCGTAGTCGGCCAGCCAGACGATGCCGTCCGAGAGGGAATGGGCGCTACCCGAGAGGCGCATGGCCCAGAAGACTCCGTACCCCCCTAAGAGGATCCAGGGCGTGGGGTCGGGCGAGGGCTTCCCTTCGCCAGGTGTGTACTTGCCGTGCCAGAGGCGCATGATGGCGACGGGCACGCAGGCGCAGAGCCCGGTGACATGCACCAGCGGCACGGCGCAGAGCGTCAGCCAGGCCCCGCACCGAATCCACCTCCGCCTCCCCTCTCTGTGCGCCTCTCCGCCGCTTATCCATAAGGCCACGGAGATCATCAGCCACGACAGGGCGTAGAACTGACGGATGAGGTTTTCGGCCGGATACTCGGTCATCAGCATCATCGCCGGCAACGCCCAAACTGCCCACCTGCGCATTCGGGCCGCCAGGACGAGCACCGACACGATGAAGAATAGGGAGAGGAAGGTGAAGTATCCCCAGTCGGGCACGCAGAGGGCGCGCAGGGCCCTGGTGGTGAGGTCGAAGAGGGGTTCGTAGGTATGGGGCGCATTGTCGAAGACGTAGTGGTACCAATACGTGCCGAAGTCTACGCCACGGTCCCACCTCAATCCTTTGGCGAAGGCATAGGCAAGCACCAGTAGGGCGGCCATCCACACCGTCGGCCTGCCCAGGCGCCCGCGCCGCGAGTCGGCGGTCATCATCCACCCGACCCCCAAGGCCCCGGCTACCAATATCGTCTGAAATATCCAGTAGAGCATCTCCTTATCGGCGTTTGAGAATTGAGACAATACGAAGCGACACCTCCCGCATCCCCTTGTCGGCCAAAAGCATCGGCAGGACGATAAGGCAGGTGGCGGCCGTCAGGGTGGCCAGGGCCCCCAGCCCCCACTCTGCGAAGTTGCGCCCCAGGTCGGGCAGGAGGAGCAGCGCCCTGTCGGCCGCCACCCACCCGGCGGCAGCCCCGAGGGTCAGCCGCGCGTACATCCCCCAGTACTTCCCGACAGGGAGGCGGAACCCCCTGGCGAAAAGGTAATACGGTTTCCAGAGCAGGACTACGACGGCCAACGGCGCCAGGGCTCCGGCAAGGATGCCCGGCAGTCCCGCCTCCGCGCCCCACCAGATGGCGAGCCCGAGGGTGAGCGCCGCCTCCAGGACCGGGGCCCAGACGTCGCCATACATCCCCATCCCGGCGATGAACTGCTCGGTGACGGTGCGCGTCAGCGTGATGTAGAGGCGCGCCGCAAGCAAGGCCGCCACCACGTCCGGAAACACGAATTCGGCCCCAACCCACAGTGTCACGAAGGAGGGGACGAGGCGCCAGAAGCAGAAAGTCACTATGGCGGCGAAGGCTATGCGCAGGGCCAGCAGCTGGCCGAACACCCTGAGCGACGCGCCCCTGTCGCCACGGGCGAGGAGGTCGCCCACGCCCGCCCCCGTGCCGTTGAAGAGCGCCGAGGCCACCATCGTCAGCCCCGACAGGACCAGGATGTAGTTGCCGTACTGGGCCACGACCGTCAGCGACGTCCATGCGTAGACCACCAGAGGCGTGGCCTGGCCCAGCACGAAGAAGGCCAGCCGGTGCACGAACACCTGCTTCGTGCGCGCCATGATGTCGGAATATTGGCGGCGCAGCTCCCTGCCGGCGCGCGCCGGGACGTGGCGCAGGTAGGGAAAGGCGCGCGAGATGGCCCGGTTGAGGTTCCATGAGGCGAAGGCCGGTACGGCCACCTGCAGCCCCAGCCACCACAGGTAGGGGTGGGGAAGGGTGGCGATGGCCGCGATCTGAAGCGCGTCCTTGAGTATGATTATCGAGCGGTAGTGGATGGTTATGCGGTATTCCTGCTGCGAGGCGGTCAGCACGATCTGGCGGTAGTTGACGAAATAGGTCAGCAGCGCCGAGAAGAGCAGAGCCCCGAAGGAGGCGTAGGCGTACCAGAGCGGCACGCCGCTGTCGGCGAATATGAGCGGGAAGAAGGCCATGACCAGGAGCGCCCCGGCCCCGACGGCCACGGCAACGCGCCGGTAGAGCCATCCCTGCACGGCCACTATCTCGCGTATGCGCCTTGTGTCCCCCTGCGCCAGGGGGGCGTAGAGGGCGAAGGCGACCGCCGCGCCCACCCCAAGCTCGGCGAGGTTGAGACACTGCAGGATGTTGGAGGCCGTGGTGTTGAGGCCCAGCACCGCCGCCCCGATATGGTCGATGAAGACGCGGCGCGACAGGAAGCCCGCCACCATTTCCAGCAGGTAGAAAATGAGGGCGGCGTGACTGTTGCGCAGGCTTGCGCGGGTGCGTGAGACGGCCATGTCGTGGATGCGGGGTTAGGGTATGGCGGGAGAGCGTGCAAATATAGTGATTTTTTATGCCATCCGCAAAAGAGTGGGCAAAAACCCGGCGCAAGGCGTCGCGCGGCCGCGAAAAAATGACTAACTTTGCCGCGAAATGAAGAAGAGCGACATCAGGCGCGGCACGATGTGGACCATCGGATTCGCCGCCTTAGCATATATAGGCATCACCGTCATGCTGTGGGTGCGCCAGCCGGGAGGCCCGGCCGGCGAGTCCGCCGCCGTGCAAGGCGACGGCGCCCCGGCATGGTCGGACACGCTGACCAACGCCCTCTCCGACATCCCCTCCCTGCGAGGCATGGATGCCGAGATAGACCGCTTCATGGGGCGCTGGAACATCAAGGGGCTCTCCCTGGCCGTCGTGCGCAACGACTCCCTGGTCTATGCCAAGGGATACGGCATGGCCGACGTGGAGGCCGGCCGCCCCATGACCCCCACCACCATCATGCGCATCGCCTCGGCCTCCAAGCTTGTGACGGCGGTGGCCGTCATGAAGCTCGTAGAGCAGAACCGCCTGAGGCTCGACTCGCGCGTCTTCGGCCCCTCGGGCATCCTCGACGATCCGGAGCTGACCGCGGCCATAGGCGACCCCCGCGCCCTGGAGATCACCGTCGACCATCTCCTGCTCCATGCCGGAGGCTTCACGCTCGGGGCGGGCGACCCGATGTTCAACACCAAGGACATCATGGCCGCCAAGCACCTCTCCACCCCGCCCGACTCCCTGGAGCTGACGCGCATCGTCATGGGGCGCCGGCTCGGATTCATGCCCGGGGCCGGAAGGAGGTACAGCAACTTCGGCTACATGCTTCTATCGCTGGTCATAGAGAAGGTGAGCGGCAAGACGTATTGGGACTACGTCACGCAGGAGGTGCTCCGCCCCGCAGGCGTCTACGGCATGCGTCCGGCCGAGACCTACTATTCGCAGCGCCATCCCGACGAGGTGAAGTACTATGGCCCCGACGACGAGCAGGTGGAGGAATGGAACGGCTCGGGGCGCATGGTGCCACGTTTCTACGGCGGCAGCAACGTCCACGGCCTGATGGGGGCAGGAGGCTGGTGCGCATCGGCCGCCGACCTGGCCCGCCTCGTGGCCTCGATCGACGGCGACGGCCGGGTGAAGGACGTCATCGGCCCGACCTCGGTGAGCGTCATGACGGCCCATGACGAAAACGAGAACATGGCCCGCGGATGGAGCACGATCGACCCCCTGGGCACATGGACGCGCACCGGTACCCTCTCGTCGACCCACACGCTCATCGAGCGCCGGGCCGAAGGGGAGTGCTGGGTGCTGGTGACCAACACCGGGGTCTGGACAGGCCACCATTTCTCCTCGCGCGACATGTCGCGCCTCGTCGAGCGGCTACGCCAGAAATACTCAGGCGCCCTGCCTCGCCGCTCACTTTGGTGAGAGGGGAAGCAGGACGGCAGGGGGAAGGGGGTCAGGCCAGCTTTTCGAGCTCACGGCTGACGTTGTCGAAGATGCGCGCCTGCAGGTCGCTCTCGTCGGCGGGATGGAACTCGCGCCCCGTGATATGCTCGTAGAGCTCGATGTAGCGGCGGCTAACCTCCTCGCAATACTCCGGCGTCATCTCGGGCACCTGCTGCCCCGGCTTCCCCATGAAGCCGTGCGAGATCAGCCATTGGCGCACGAACTCCTTGGAGAGCTGGCGCTGCTCCTCACCCTTCTCGAAACGCTCCTCATACCCCTCGGCATAGAAATAGCGCGAGGAGTCGGGCGTGTGGATCTCGTCGATGAGGATCACCTGCCCGTCGAGCACCCCGAACTCGTACTTGGTGTCGACCAGTATCAGCCCCCGCTCGGCGGCCATCTGCGACCCACGCTCGAAGAGCAGCAGGGCGTAGCGCTCCACCTGCACGTACACCTCCTCCGGCACGATTCCGCGGGCGATGATCTCCTCGCGCGAGATGTTCTCGTCATGCCCGGCGTCGGCCTTCGTGGTCGGCGTCAGGATGGGGTGGGGGAGACGCTGGTTCTCGCGCAGGCCGTCGGGCAGCGCCACGCCGCAGATCTCGCGGGCTCCGGCCTTGTAGTCGCGCCATGCCGAGCCGGCCAGGTAGCCGCGCACGATCATCTCTATCTTCAGAGGCTCGCACTTCAGGCCCACGGTGGCCATCGGGTCGGGCACGGCCACCTTCCAGTTGGGCACGAGGTCGGACGTGGCGTCCAGGAAATAGTCGGCTATCTGGTTGAGCACCTGCCCCTTGTAGGGTATTCCCTCGGGGAGCACCACGTCGAAAGCCGATATGCGGTCCGTGGCCACCATCACCAGGTAGCGGCCGTCGATGTCGTAGACGTCGCGCACCTTGCCGTGATAGACGGACGTCTGTCCTTTGAAGTCGTAGTCAGTACGAGTGAGTGTCTTTGCCATTTTTTCGTAGTTTGGGCGTCGGAGTGTCCCGGCGCGGCTGTTTGTCGGTGCAAAATTACGCAAAATTTCACAAACCGCCCCTCCCCGCCGCCACTTTTTTACGCCGCGTCCCCCGGAGACGTTCAACACATCCGCCGCCGGCGGCGTTAATACCTTAAAGAACCATCCGACATGCAAGAGACCCTCAAGGGGGTGCGAGCCCCGATCCTGACCTTCACCGCTGACCCCTTCCTGGCTGCCCGCCCGGAAGACTGCTACCGCTATATCGAAGACGGCCTCGTGGTCGTGTCCGACGGCCTGATACAGGACGTGGGCGACTACGGCGAGGTGCGCCGGCGCCACCCGGCCCTGACCGACATCGACACCTGGGAGGACTCCCTGCTGATGCCCGGATTCGTCGACCTGCACGCCCACTACGTGCAGACCCCCATGGTGGGCTCCTACGGCGACACCCTGCTCGAATGGCTCAACCAGTACACCTTCCCCACCGAGGCCCGCTTCAGCGACAAGGCCTACGCCGACGAAGTGGCCGACATCTTCCTGCGCCAGCTCCTGAGCCAGGGCACGACGACGGCCAACGTCTTCGCCACCACCTTCGAGACCTCCGTCGACGCCTTCTTCGAAGCCTCCTCGCGCCTGGGCACGCGCATGATCTGCGGCAAGGTGCTCATGGATCGCAACGTCCCCGAGAGCGTGCGCGACCGCGACGCCGCCGCCTCGGTCGAGGCCAGCGAGCGGCTCCTGCTCAAATGGCACGGCCAGGGACGCCAGCTCTACGCCGTCATCCCCCGCTTCGCCCCCACCAGCACCCCCGACCAGCTCCGCCTCGCCGGCGAGCTGTACCGCCGATACGAAGACCGGGGCGTCTACCTGCACACCCACCTTGACGAGGCCCGCGACGAGATCGACTGGGCCCTTTCGCTCTATCCAGAGGCCCGCGACTACACCGACATCTACGACCGCTACGGCCTTGTCGGCCCCCGCTCCGTCTTCGCCCACTGCTGCCTGGTGGAGGAGCGCGAATGGCAGACGCTGAGCCGCGCCGGCTCCGCCGCGGCCCACTGCCCGGCCTCCAACCTTTTCCTGGGCGACGCCGAGTTCAAATACTGGGAGGCCAAAGACCCCGCGCGCCCCGTGGCCGTCGGCATAGGCACCGACATCGGCGGGGGCACCACCTTCTCCATCCTCCGCCAGCTCGGCGAGGCCTACAAGGTGGCCATGCTCCACAAGCACAGCCTAAGCGCCCTGCGGGCCCTCTACATGGCCACGCGCGGCGGGGCAGAGGCCCTGCGCCTCTCCGACCGCATCGGCAGCATCGAGCCCGGCCACGAAGCCGACATGACAGTGCTCGACCTCGCCCCCGACGCCTACACCCGCTGGCGCCTCGCCCAGTCCGACACCCTCTGGGAGCGTCTCTTCGTCCTGCTGACCCTGGGCCACTCCGCCCCAGTCCGTGCCACCTACGTCGCCGGCCAGCGCCTCTTCACCCGCCCCGAAGACCGCCGCTGAGCGTCTACCCGTTCACCAACGTCTTTTCCCAGCCACCGTTGCGCGAAGCCGGTTTGTCGTAAGTCATACTGGCTCAATTTTCAGCCACCGTTGCGCGGAGCCGGTTTGTCGCAAGGTGAAATGAAAAATTACCCATGACCAAGCACACCTTCACCCCAATAATCTCCCATCTCCGCCAAGACCCCGACTGGCAAATCCAGACCAACGAAGCCCACTGCACCGGCACCGCCGACCTCGCCCAGCGCTTCGCTGCTACCTTCCGCATGGGCGCCTGGGGGCGCCTGCTCGGCCTGATGCACGACCGGGGAAAAGAGAGCCCCGGTTTCCAAGCATACATCAGAAGGTCGTCAGGATACGACGAAGACGCATACTCCCCATTGCCCAAGCATCACAGCATCCACGGTGCCATCCTCCTTCATTCCCATCGCATGGACGCACTTCACTGGCTCTCCAACCCCGTGGCCGGACATCACAGGGGACTCTATGATACAGACGACCTCGACAAGAAACTCGCGGAGGAGGAAATTCCTGCCGAGATATCCCATACCCTGCCAGATGTCAAACTGGAATTGCCAGAAGGAAACTTGAAACCATCCGACATCCATCATCTTTGCAGGATGCTCTTTTCGTGCCTGGTAGATGCCGACCGCCTCGACACGGAGAGATTCATGAATCCGGATAAATCTTCATTGCGAGAGATTGGGGCTTCAATGGAGACACTCCGGGAGCGTCTTGACCGCCACATGACACGTTTTCAAAACCTCCCGAAGACATCCCTCAACCTCCTACGCAATAGGATCCAGGAGCTATGCAAGAAAGGAGCAAAAGGGCCGTCAGGATTTTACGAGCTCACTGTTCCTACAGGTGGAGGCAAGACGCTGGCCTCAGTAATCTGGGGCATAAATCATGCCATCCACACCGGCAAGCGGCGTGTCGTAATCGCCATACCCTTCACGAGCATAATAGTGCAGACGGCTGCCACTCTTCGGGATATTTTCGGGGAAGAGAATGTCTTCGAGCATCATAGTGCGGTAGATGACGACCACTCCGACGATAAAGCCAAACTGACCAGCGAAAACTGGGATGCTCCAATCGTGGTGACCACTAACGTGCAGCTGTTTGAGTCTATCTTCTCCAATCGCCCGTCCGCGTGCCGGAAGCTTCATGCGCTTACAGAAAGCGTGGTGATACTGGATGAGGCACAGAGCCTCCCCCTCTCTTTCCTACAGCCTATCGTCGATGCCATGCAATCATATCATAGGCTTTTCGGCACCTCTTTTCTACTATGCACGGCCAGCCAGCCAGTGCTGGACGGCGACCGTAAAGGAGCGTCAGGGGCCATCTTCCATGGCATAGCCCCGACCTCCATTTCCCCTCTTATACCGGAGGAGCTGGCTCTGCATGACCGGCTGCGTCGCGTGGAGTTGAAGTTCGAGAAGGATGTTTGGGACTATGATGATACTGCCAGGCATCTCGAAGAGCATGAGCGAGTGCTATGCGTAGTCAACACTCGCCGCCATGCCCTTGAGATTTTTAACGCCTTGGACAAAACCGAGGTGCCCACCTACCATCTATCAAGATTCATGTGTCCAGCCCACCTGATGGAGACCATAGACGAGATAAAGGAGCGCCTTAAGAATCCCGGTCTCCCGATTCGTGTAGTCTCCACCCAGCTTATCGAGGCCGGAGTGGACATGGATTTTCCGGTGGTGTATCGTGAACTCGCGGGACTTGACTCCCTGTTGCAGGCAGCCGGACGATGCAATAGGGAAGGAAGACTTGACATGGGGGCCACCTACGTCTTCCAGCTCGACACTCCTCTTCGAGGAGGGGCAATGGCCTTCGCAAGGGATACGATGAAAGACCTGCTGGAAGTGTCTCCTGACGCAGATTGGTTGGATCCCGCCATGATGCGTACCTATTACACCAAACTCTACCGACGCACCTCAACATTCGATAAAGAAGACGTAACGACTCTCCTCAACGACCCTCGAAACTGCCAATATGAGACGGCTTCAGAAAAATTCAAGCTGATTGATGAGGTGGGAATGAAAATAATTGTTAACTTTGCAGGCGCAAGCGCTCTCGTGGAGCAACTGAAGCATTCAGGCCCCACAAGAGATCTGGCAAGAAAGCTGGGAAGATATACTGTCGATGTCCCCCCGCGCTTGTACCATGACCTTTTCAAGGCCGGATTGATAGAGGAGCCGTATCCGGGCTTCCATTACATCCCCCTTGCAGGTCAATACGACAGCTCGACAGGTCTGAGGACCTCAAACGAGTACCTTGAGCAAAATTATGTAATCTAACATTCAATCGCATACCATGCAGGAAACTGAATTCCACGACAAGGAATACGGCTTGGAGATATGGGGTGACTATGCATGTTTCACACGACCGGAGTTCAAGGTCGAGCGTGTGAGCTATGATGTCATCACTCCCTCCGCCGCACGCAACATCTTCCAGGCCATCTTCTGGAAGCCGGCCATAGAATGGGAGATCACCCGGATCGAGGTGGTCAATCCCATTAAATGGTTTTCCATCCGCCGCAACGAAGTAGGGGCGGTAGGTGGAGGCAACGCCAATGCCTCACCTATCATAGCCACAGAGAAGCGACAGCAGAAAAACACGCTGATGCTTCGTGACGTGCGCTATCGCATTTACGCGAAGATGGTCTACATACCGCCCCGCAAGCGTAAGAACCCGCAGGCCCGCGCTGCCGGCCCTGACGAGAACCCGCGCAAATATCAGGAGATGTTTGAGCGACGGGCATCAGGCGGCCAGTTCTTCACCGCCCCATATCTGGGCACGCGCGAGTGTGCGGCTTTCTTCAAGCTGCTCCCGGAGAACGCCAAGAATGGAGCCGACCTTCTGCCGGAGAGCCGAGACTTCGGCTTCATGCTCTTTGACATCGATTTCACTGATCCCAAGAACTTGACTCCCATGTTCTATCGTGCGCGAATGGAGCATGGGGTGATAGAAGTGCCAGACAAAGAAAGTGAGGAGGTGATGAAATGATACTGAAAAGCCTATACGACTATGCCCAGGCCAAGGCAGGAGACATGCCTCCGCAGGGTATGGAGTGGAAAGAGATAGAGTTTGTCATTGTCATCGATGCTGACGGACGCTTCGTTCGCTTTGAATCCCGACGCATCGACAAGAAGAAGTGCGCATCCTTCCTGGTGGCAAAAGGCGTGAAACGAACATCTGCACCGAAACCCAATATACTGTGGGACAACGGCAAATATGTACTCGGGAAGGGAGACAAAGCGGCCAAGGCTTATGGCATGTTTGTCGATACCATCAAGAATCTCGCCACCGCTCATCCACAAGACACAGCCATTCGGGCCGTACACAGGTTCTACACCTCTCATAAAGAGAGCAATGAAGAACTAATGGGTTTTGATCCTCTCATTGATACAATTAACGAGGGGCTGGCAGCCAATTTTTCTTTCCGTCTTAGCGGTGATGAAGAACTGCTGGCGGAAAAAACATACCTGTACAGGCATCTCATTGGTGGGGATGACAAGGGTGAAGTGGTAGGTAGATGTCTCGTGACAGGCGCATCAGGGCCCATCGTACGAACCATGACGGCGACTCCGTTGCCTGAGAACTCACCCATGGCTTCTCTGGTTTCCTTCCAGGTCAACTCCGGCTACGACTCCTATGGAAAGACACAGCTCTACAATGCGCCAATATCAAAGGAGGCTGAAGAAGCAATATCCACTGTACTGAAGAAATTCCTTGGCAAAGAGTCGCATAACAAGGTGCGCCTTGGCAACCGAATGCTTCTCTTCTGGGGCGACGGAAAATCTGACGTTGGCGAGGAAGTGGAGGATTCGCTCCTTGGGCTGTTTGAGTTTCCCGACATCAAGGCAAAAGATCCCGACGCCAAGGTGGACAAGGTGAAGAAACTCCTCAAAGGCGTCTTCTCAGGAGAAGTGAGGACCACCCTTGACGACAGGTTCCATATTCTTGGTCTGGCTCCTAACACTGGTCGCATTGCCGTGGTCATGTGGATGGATGCGCCCCTGAGGGAGTTTGCGGGCAACATTCTCCGCCACTTCGACGACATGGAGATTGTCGACAACAGAAACCCCGACAAGCGCCGTCCTTATGTGGGGGTCTACTCCATGATATCCTCCGCCACCATGGGTGGGAAGGTGTCGGATGCTCTACCCCGGCTTGTGGAGGAAACTATAAAAGCAGTGATCAACGGGACTCCCTATCCGTTCCCTCTTTACAGCTCCACCTTGCAGAGAATCCGCGCCGAACTCCCGGATATGGGAGTGACCGTGCAACGTGCCGCCCTGCTCAAGGCCTATATCAATCGCAAAACAAATAATCTAAAACAATCTCAACCACTGACAGTCATGCTTGACAAGACCAACACCAATGCCGGCTATCTCTGTGGCCGCCTTACGGCAGTGCTGGAGAAGATCCAGTCCGACATCAATTCGGGCGACTCCATCCGCACCCGCTATATGGGAGCGGCGTCCACCACCCCCGCTGCCGTGCTTCCCGCAATGCTCAACCTCTCGCTCCACCACAGCGAAAAACTCTCGGAGGGCTCACGCATCTTCTACGAGACCCTGAAACAGGAGATCATGGACAAAATCTCCGAAAAGGGGTTCCCCGCTCACCTGGACCTCAACGACCAGGGACGCTTCTTCGTGGGCTACTACCATCAGCGTACCGACCTCTATACCAAGAAAGAAAAATAAAAACCGTAAAAATATTCAACGAATATGGCTAATATTGAGAAACGATTTGACTTCGTATACATCTTCGACGTGCAGGACGGAAACCCCAACGGCGATCCCGACGCCGCCAACCTTCCCCGAGTGGATGCCGAGACTGGACACGGACTCGTGACCGACGTGTGCCTCAAGCGCAAGATACGCAACTATGTCGACGTGGCCCGCGAAGGCACTCCCGGCTACGACATCTTCATCCAGGAGGCAGCGGTGCTTGACAACCGTGTGGAGGACATCTACAAGACCGAGAAAGTGAAGAGCGCAGACAAGAGCGTCCAGAAGCAGACCGCAAAGGAGGCCCTGTGCGAGCGTTACTTCGATATCCGCACCTTCGGAGCTGTCATCGCCACCAAGGAGAAGCAAGGCCAGGTGCGTGGCCCCGTGCAGCTCACATTCGGCCGTTCCGCCGACCCGGTGGTGAGCCTCAGCCATGCCATCACCCGCATGGCAGTCACCAAAGAGAGCGACAAGGACAAGGAGCGCACTATTGGCCGTAAGGCCACCATCCCCTATGGGCTGTACGTGACACATGGATTCGTCAATGCCAATTTGGCCAACCAGACCGGCTTCTCAACCGAGGACCTTGAACTTCTCTGGGAGTCTCTGCGCAACATGTTTGACCAGGACCGCTCGGCCGCACGAGGGCTGATGTCGCCGCGCCGTCTGATCGTGTTCGAACACGACTCAAAACTTGGCAACGCCCCCGCCAACGTGCTCTTCGACCTCGTCGAGGTTAAGAAGAAAGAGGACGTGGAGTCGCCCCGTGCCTTCACTGACTATACAGTGACCGTGGACACCGACCACCTTCCCAAGGGTGTCAAAGTGAATGAACTTCTCTGACGAAGACCTGATACCACTGTCGGGGATACAGCACTACGTGTTCTGTCCCCGACAGTGGGCCCTATGGCAGCTTGACCAGGTCTGGGACGACAACGCTTTGACGGTGGAGGGAAGCTGGCTACACCGCAACGTCGACAATCCATTTTTCAGAGAGAGCGGAGCAGACGGCGCAATCACCTTGAGAGGGTTGCGTGTGGCATCGCATACCCTTGGTTTCTCCGGCATATGCGATGCCGTGGAGATATACCCTAAGGAGAATGCACCCAAAGGAAAGAAGGCCATGCTTAAGAGCGGACAGTTCGAGGCCATGCCGGTGGAGTACAAGCACGGCAGGCCGAAAGCCAACGATTGCGACCGTATGCAGGTCGTGGCCCAGGCTGTGATGCTTGAGGAGATGCTGGGTGTCAGGATAGACAGGGGTGCAGTATTCTATTGGGAAACCAGACATCGAGAGCATTTCGACATCACTTCCGAGATGAGGGAGAGGCTGGCAATGCTTGCCGGCGAAATGCATGACATACTCAGACATAGAACCTTACCCGCAGCCGACAGAAAACCACATTGCCGCAATTGCTCACTTAAAGACACGTGTCTGCCCGAAATGTCAGGAAAAAGCGCCAAGGCATATCTGAGAAAATCACTTGCCGAAATCTAAGCATCATGAGGAAACTCCTGAACACCCTCTATGTGACCACCCCGGAGGCCTATCTCAGCAAGAATGGGGAAAATGTGGTCGTTTCGGTGGACGGAAAGGAAATATTCCGGATGCCGATCATCAATCTCGAAGCTATCATGACATTCGGATACCAGGGTGCCAGCCCCGGTGTCATGAAACTGTGTGCCGACAAGGGGGTGGCGTTAAGTTTCTATACGCCCCGTGGGAGGTTTATCTCACGCGTGCAGGGGCCGGTCAAGGGGAATGTGTATCTGAGACAGCGGCAGTATGCCATCCTGGGTGACGACATGGAGAGAAGGCGGCTGTCGTCGCGCTTCATATACGGGAAGCTGTATAACTCGCGTGCCGTCTTGCGACGCTTTGTAAGAGATTATGGCGAGAACCCAGAAGCATCGGCGGTGGAAGAGGCAGGCGAAGCAATACGTGCGATAAATCGTCACGTCGTGTCCAAGCCGGACCTTGACACACTGCGCGGCCATGAGGGGATGGCAGCCAACCAGTATTTCGGAGTGTTTCAGAATCTGTTGCTGAATCGAGACAAATGCTTCGCTTTCGACGGGCGTACGCGACGGCCACCGACGAATCCTGTCAACGCCATGCTGTCGATGGGGTATTCGATGCTGGCCAACGACTGCGCCTCGGCCCTCGAAGGCGTAGGTCTTGATCCTGCAGCCGGATTCATGCACTCCCTGCGTCCCGGACGAGCATCATTGGCGCTTGACCTTATGGAGGAGATGAGGGCATATATAGTGGAGAGGCTTGTGATTTCGCTTATCAATACCCGTCAGTTCTCCCAGTCGGATTTCAAGATTCATGCCGACCCTGGCGAAGAAATAGAGACATCGGTGGTCTTCACAGATACCGGAATCAAGAAATTCCTGCAAGCATGGCAGAATCGCAAGAAGACTGAGATCACGCATCCCTTTCTTGGGGAAAAGATGAAGCTTGGGTTATTGCCACATGTGCAGGCAATGATGCTGGCGAGGAATCTGCGAGGGGATCTGGATGATTATCCTGTGTTCCTGATGAAATAAGAAGCAGATAATGAAATAACTTAAAGTTCATGTACGTTCTAATCACATATGATGTCAACACGCAGACGCCGGAAGGTCAAAAGCGTTTGAGACGGGTGGCGAAATGTTGTCGCGACTATGGTCAACGTGTTCAAAACTCCGTTTTTGAATGCCTGGTCGACACTTGGCAGTTGGCATTGTTGAAGTGTCGTCTTGAGGAGATCATTGACTCCGAAACGGATTCCATACGTATCTACTCGTTGGGCAGCCACTATCATAGCAAAATCGAAAGTTTAGGTAGAACCACAGCTTTCGACATGGAGGGAGAACTAATAGTATGAAGCTACACGACCCCACGAACTCGGGGTGCGACCCAGAAGCAAAGCAGAAAATCTCGAGTTTTCGCACTGCTTGACTCACAGAGGATTAGGAAGAGCAGACATGATGAAAAGGACAGAAAGTAAGGTTTCAAGAGACTTTCGCATCTTTCGGTGCCTAAGAGCAAGAATACCAACTACTTTCAGCCTTCACCGTCGCACCCCTCGTGGGTGCGTGAATTGAAACAACTTCAACAAGAAGAACAAGTCGACGGAGAAGAAGGTCGCACCCCTCGTGGGTGCGTGAATTGAAACTTTCGAGTGCATGGTGGACGACGACCAGCTTCAGGGTCGCACCCCTCGTGGGTGCGTGAATTGAAACTACCGACATCGTGACGGGGCGTGGGTGCGCTCGAGTCGCACCCCTCGTGGGTGCGTGAATTGAAACCTGGAAGACGGGGCCTGGGTGGAGGATGGGCAGTACGTCGCACCCCTCGTGGGTGCGTGAATTGAAACCCTGCGCCGGCTGGACCTCAGTGGGACTACGGCTACGGGTCGCACCCCTCGTGGGTGCGTGAATTGAAACTGAACCAATCAGCGGAAATTTCCGGAAAGTTCTCCGTCGCACCCCTCGTGGGTGCGTGAATTGAAACGCGATTATTTTGCTTCGTCTTAACAATTGTTAAGTCGCACCCCTCGTGGGTGCGTGAATTGAAACACACGCGCAACACCCGCCGGGGGCGCCGGGACATAGTCGCACCCCTCGTGGGTGCGTGAATTGAAACGCCCCTTAACCCCCCTGAATTACTTCATGGTCTTGACGTCGCACCCCTCGTGGGTGCGTGAATTGAAACTCGTAGTGTAGTACGCAGTATCCCATGGCGGTGTACGTCGCACCCCTCGTGGGTGCGTGAATTGAAACCAGCCACTACCGGGGGCGGGGTTGAGATCGACATTAGTCGCACCCCTCGTGGGTGCGTGAATTGAAACATCCCCCCAAACGAGGCTGCCGGTAATATCCCCGTGTCGCACCCCTCGTGGGTGCGTGAATTGAAACGTAACACCTGAGAAATCACAACAGGGTTACGGTAAGTCGCACCCCTCGTGGGTGCGTGAATTGAAACTTGACGAGGTCCCCGGTGTATTCATCACCCGGATTGTCGCACCCCTCGTGGGTGCGTGAATTGAAACGCGGCGCGGTCGGCGGCAATTGCCGGGGCGTCCTCGTCGCACCCCTCGTGGGTGCGTGAATTGAAACTCATCACGGTAATAATCATTCCAAATCTTTTGATGTCGCACCCCTCGTGGGTGCGTGAATTGAAACTTGCTCCGATGATGAGTGAGGTAGATGTTTATCTTGTCGCACCCCTCGTGGGTGCGTGAATTGAAACTGAAAAAAAGTGGTCAAAAAATTTGGTAGACTCGAGTCGCACCCCTCGTGGGTGCGTGAATTGAAAC
>CAZHCM010000015.1:0-24889 GCA_964531005.1 uncultured Sangeribacter sp.
CGCGGATGGAGATGGCCAGCTCGTCGAGCGCCTCCTCGTCGAAGGTGCGCCTCGGCTGGTCAGGATTCGGCTCTATGAGGTTGATGTCTATTTCGTTGATGGCCGATGAGCCGTCGGTGCGCACTTCCTGCACGGTGAAGAGGGAGTCGAGGCCGCGGCCCAGGGCGTTGCGTTTGAGTGCCATATGGTGGTGAAGTCAGAGGTCAGAAGTCAGAGGATGCCTTGCGGCGTTCGCGGGCCACAAGCTCGCGGGCGAGCTGCGTGTAGGCTATCGAGCCGCGGCTTTCCGGGTCGTAGAGGATGGCGGGCACGCCGTGGGAGGGGGATTCGGAGAGCTTGATGTTGCGTGGTATGACGGTCTCGAAGACCATGTCGCCGAAGTGTCCCTTCAGCTCCTCGTAGATCTGGTTGGCCAGGCGCAGGCGTGCGTCATACATTGTCAGGAGGAAACCCTCGATCTCGAGGGTGGGCTTGAGGCGCGTCTTGATGATGCGGATGGTGTTGAGAAGCTGCGAGATCCCCTCCAGCGCGAAGTATTCGGCCTGCACCGGGATGATGACCGTGTCGGCGGCCGTGAGGGCGTTGACAGTGATCATGCCCAGCGAGGGGGAGCAGTCGATGATGATGTAGTCGTAGAGCTCCTTGAGGGGGGAGAGGACGCGTGAGAGGGCCTTCTCGCGGTCGCGGCGCCCCATGAGCTCCACTTCGGCGCCCACGAGGTCTATTCGGGAGCAGAGCACGCTCAGCCCCTCCACGCACGAGGGCACGATGGCGTCCGCGGCGGGGTATTCGTCGACGAGGCATTCGTAGACGGATGCCGGGGCCTCGTCGGGATTGACGCCAAGGCCCGAGGTGGCGTTTGCCTGGGGGTCAGCGTCGACCAGCAGCACCTTGTGGCCGTCTGCGGCGAGGCACGAGCCGAGGTTGAAGGCCGTGGTGGTCTTCCCGACACCCCCTTTCTGGTTGGCTATTGCTATGATTTTACCCATAAGGTGAGATGATACATTTGTTAGGTGCGCTTCGTCGGGGCGGAGCGCGGTTGGAAATGCAAAGTAATAATTTATTAGCGAGAATTCACACTTTTTTGTCTTAAAGTGTCTTAAAATTCTCTCAAACGTCCGTCTCGGGCACCGCTATCCGGGTGCGTGCCCTGCGGAAGGCGAGGTAGAGGAGCACCGAGGCGGTGAAGAGCGCGCCTGAGAAGCTGTAGTAGACGCCGACGTTGGCCATGTCGGCCGTGACGGCGAGCAGGTAGAGGAGAGGGGCGCCGACGCCGACGTATGAGATGAGCGAGATCCAGAGCAAAGGCTTGACATGGCTGGTGCCTCGCAGGGCGTTGACGAATGTGAGCTGTGTGGCGTCGCCGTATTGGTAGAGCACCAGCGGGGTGATGAGCAATGCGGCGGCCGCCAGCACGTCGGGGTCGTCGGTGAAGAGGGTGGCCAGGTCATGGCCGAAGAAGTAGAAGACGGCCGAGGCCAGGGTGGCCAGGATGAGGTTGAGGTGCAGCCCGGCCACGGCTATGCGCCTCACTCCGGTGGCGTCGCCGACGCCCGTGTAGTTGGCCACGCGGATGGAGGTGGCCACGCCAAACGACATGAAGATCATGAATCCGAGCTGTGCCACGGTGTTGATGACCTGGTACGAGGCGAGCTGCACCTTGCCAAACCATCCGCTGACCACCGCGCCCAGGCTCCACAGCGAGCACTCCACGCCGCTCTGTATCATGACCGGGTAGGAGGTGACCCAGACCTTGCGGCGCACCGCGCCCAGCGCTCCGGCCGTGTGCAGGCCCTGGCGGTATGGGGCGTAGTCGCGCCGCCAGAGCAGGATGCCGGCCATGACGAGGCATCCCAGGATGCGGGCGGCGAGGGTGGCGAGGCCTGCGCCCGTGAGTCCCATCTCCGGGGCGCCGAAATGGCCGAAGATCAGGATGTAGTTGCCCCCGACGTTGAAGAGGTTGGCGCCCAGTATGACCCACATCGGCGTGGCGGTGTCGGTGGTGCCGTTGGCCGTCTGCTGGCAGCATCCGAAGACGGCGGTGGGGATGAGGTTGCCGAGGCTGATGAGGTAGTATGGGCGGATGAGGGGGAGGAGCTCCTCGGGCTGTCCGAAGCGGTCGAGAAAGAAGTAGACTCCGCCCATGACGATGGTCAGCAGAAAGCCGACGAGGAGATTGACTTGCAGGCCGGCGCGCAGGGTGCGCCCCAGCGAGAAGTGGTCCTTGCGGCCGAAGAGGGCTCCGATGAGCGGGGTCATTCCTCCGGCGAAGCCTATGAGCATGACAATGGGGACCATGAAGCAGCTGTTGACGAAAGCGGCCGCCGCCAGGGCCGAGACGCGGTCGCCGTACGCCCCGACCATCATCGTGTCGGCGAAGGAGACGGTGATGATGCCGAGCTGGGTGACGAGCACCGGCAGCCCCAGCCGGGCGAGGCTGAGGTATTCCTGAGAGTAGGCTTTCCAGGGGGTGATGGAGGCGACGGAGCGTTTCATGGTGCAAAATTAATCAATCCGCTCCACATAACCTAATCCCTCCGCCTTCGACCAGCCGCCTCCCGGGACGCTGCTCCTTCTTCCTGGCCTCTCCCTGGCCTAACCTTTCCTTGGCGCGTCACCTTCGACAAACCGCCTCCGGCAACTTTACGGATACTTAAAAAATCATAAAAAAGATGTGTTTTACAACATAAAAAGTTGAAAAATCCGTGCTTTTATTATTACTTTACGTTATGAAAGCAGTTTTTCGTCACTTTTGATAGGCAAGAGGGGCGGAAATGCATAACTATCACTGATATCCGTGAAAAAGATTCAGAAAACTGCATACTCGTCGCTTGCGTGGATGAGAGTCGGATGAATACGCGGATGACCATATAAGCAAAGAAAAGTTAACGATCCAAACATCTCTCTGTCCGACCTGCCGGCGCGCTCATGGATTGGGCGCAGACAGCCAGGGCAGCATAAACAACCAGACATGAAACACAACTCCTCCAGACACGCTGCGCCGACAGGCGGTCGGCACAGTGGTGTGGCACGTCGTCTGGGCCTCGGAGCCTTGACGGCCTTAGCAGTGTGCGGCACGACCATGGCCGGGCGCCAGTACATGCGCCAGTCGGCCCATGGCGGCACAGCCGCCCTCACCGGCAGCGCCGGCGAATGGAAAGCCGCCCGCCAGGCGGCACGCCTCAATGGCGAGGCGACCGGGCAGATCAGCTCGCTCGCATCAGTGAAGGCCCCCACCATGAAGGCCCCCTCATCGCGTCTCGGCGAGGGGGTGCGACCCGTCTCGCGCCGCCTCCTGACCCAGAACCCCCGCGGCCACCTGTATGGCACGGTGGTGTATTACGAAGACATGGAGCTCTATTCCCAGGCCTATTGGGGCGAGATCGACCCTGTCACGGGCGTCATCACCCCGATCTGGTATGGCAGCGACCTGATCAACGGCCAGGATAGCGACGTGCAGAGCGGCGCCGTGCGCGACGGCATACTCTACACCCCCACCTGCCAGCAGGACATGTCGGGCAGCCTCGTGGTGAAATGGAATCGCCGCGACCTCGAGACAGGAGATGTCATGACCCCCATACAGTTCGGTACCAACGACTCGGCCTACGCCTATTCGATGTGCTACGACCCGGAGGAGGACATATTCCATATCCTCACCCTGGACCCCAACACCGGCAGCTTCGGCGTCTACGGCCAGGTGGACCCGCGCACATGGACCGTCGAGACATTCGGCAAGCCCACCGGCGGAGGCTATCTCGGCGCCATAGCCTATCATCCCGGCGACGGGCAGGTCTACGGCGTGTCGGACTCCAACGAGCTCTACATGATCGACCAGGCGACCCACTCGCTTCTGATGGTCAGCTACATCGACGACGACTATCCCCTGGTGACCACCAACCAGACCACGGCAATGGTCTATAGCCCGCTCGACGGCGCCTTCGCTCTCCACTATCGCGACATCAACGACCTGAAGATGAAGCTCGCCTACCTCGACCCGGAGACGGGCGAGGTGACCGAAGGGGAGCCCCTGGCCCCCGGCAATCCCTGGGTGTCATGCCTCTGGACGCCGGACGCATACGCCACCAACGAGGCCCCCGAGATGGCACCCATGCCGGTCGTGGACTTCGACGGCCCCTCCCTGGAGGGCTCTGTCACGCTGACGGCACCGACGTATTCCTTCGCAGGATTGCGCCTGGCCGACGACGCTGCGCTTGCTGTCAAGCTCGTCGTGGACGGCGAGACCCTCTTCGAGAAGACCCTGGCGCCCGGCGCCACGGAGCGTGTGAGCCTCACCCTGGCGCAGGGTGTGCACCAGGGGCGCATAGAGTGCGAGCTGGACGGCGAGAGCGCCCCGACGCGCACCTTCCGCTTCGCCACTGGGCATGACGTGCCCCGCACCCCCTCGCGCCTCGTGGCCAGGGAGAACGTGCTGACATGGCAGGGCGTGGCCCCCGAGGGCGCCAACGGCGGATACGTCGAACCCTCCGCGCTGGCCTACAACGTCTATGTGGACGGCACCCTGCAGAACGCCGAGCCCATCGCAGACTGCACATACACGCTTGACGACAGCGTCGACCTGGCCCGCCGCACGGTGGGCGTGACCTCCGTGGCCTCCGGCCAGGAATCTGCCCCCGTCACCGTGAGCGCCGTCTATGGCAAGGCCATGACGCAGCCCTGGAGCCTGAAGCCGACCGCAGATGAGGCCTCCCTCTTCCAGGTAGTGGACGCCAACGACGACGACAGCCTCTTCGCCTACACCCAGAACCAGGCCACAGGCGAATGGGCCTTCACCCTCTGGCTCGACCGCGTGAGAGGCAACGACTGGCTCTTCCTGCCGGCCACGTCCTTCGACCGCGACGACATCCTGTACAGCCTCTCCTTCCTCTATAGCGGCTCGACCCCCTACGAGACACTCGAGAACCTCTCCGTCTACATAGGGCGCGAACCCTCCCCCGAGGCCATGACGACCCTGCTCTACAGCCACGAGGACTTCATGGCCACCTACGCGCGCACCATCTCCGCCATCTTCCCGATGGCCGAGACGGGAGTGTGGTATGTGGGCTTCCACTGCCACTCCAACTCCGCCGACGCGCTGGGCGTCTCGCTGAGCGACTTCGCCCTCACGCCGCTGACCGACCGCTCGTCGGCCGCCCCTTCGGCTCCCGCAGTGAAGGTGGCCTCCGCCGACAAAGGCGAGCTGAAGGCCATCGTCACCCTCGACCTGCCGACCACAGACCTCACCGGCAAGCCTCTTGCCGCCACCGACCTCACCGCTGAGGTGAAGTGTGGCGACAATGTGGCCAGCGTCTCCGGCGAGGCCGGGAAGCAGGTGAGCGTGGAGGTCGCCGTCCCCGGCTCCGGCTGGAACGACATCGACGTCACTCTGAGCAACGCTGCGGGCAAGGGCCTGACGCACACCCACCGCGCATACGTGGGCCTCGACAAGCCTGGCAAGCCCCACAGCATCGTCTCCACCCCCTCGGCCGACAACTTCAGCACCAAGCTGACCTGGAAGGCCCCCAACAACGTGGGCGCCAACGGCGGGTATGTGGACACCGACGACCTCACCTATATAATATACCAGAACACGGGCGCCGTCTTCAACGAGGTGGGACGCACGTCCGACCTTGAGTTCGTGTTCACTCCCTACAACTCCGCCGTGCAGGACGAGTACAAGATCGGCCCCGTGGCCTCCAACGCCATGGGCAAGTCCACGACCCCCGACCTGCCGGTAGAGAACCTCGGACGCCCCTGGGCCATCCCGATGGTGGAGAGCTTCGGCGGCATCTTCGCCTACTACCCGCTGCACTACACCGTGGCCCGCGGCTTCGAGTCGAGCCGCTGGGAGGCCCTGGTGCACATCACCTCGATGGGCACCGGCGCCACCGTTGACTGCGACAAGGGGTGCCTGGCCGTCTACAACGAGTCGCACACCCCGACCATAGGCGAGCTGGTGCTCCCGAAGGCCACCACCTCCACCGCCATGGCTTGCACCTTCCGTCTCCGCTGGCTCGACTGGGCCCACACGCCCGTCATGAGCGTCTGGGGACGCCGCAACGGACATGAGGAGCTGGAGGAGCTGGCCGTCTTCGAGCCGAAGCGCCCCATGGCCGGCACATGGCGCGACGAGGAGGTCAACCTCCCCGCCGAGTATGCCGACTGCTCCTGGGTGGAGCTGCGCGTGCGCGCCGCCCTGACCGACGACTATGACGAGGTGGGCTTCGTGGATTCCTACGCTCTGGTGCAGAATGTGGAGTACGACCTCAAGGTGGCCTCCATCGACGTGCCCGCACGCATGGAAAACGGCGAGAGCGCCCAGGCCCTCGTGACCCTGCTCAACGCTGGCACGGAGGCAATGTCCGGACGTCTGGAGATCACCCTGACCGACGGCGACGGCAAGAGGGTCAAGGAGGTATCCAAGCAGATCTCGCGCCTGCTGCCCAACCAGAACTACCTGGAGTATTTCGACATCGACGTGCTCCGCGAGTATCTCGACAGCGGCGAGCTGACCCTGACGGCCAGCGTCAGCAGCGATGACGACCAGGTGCCTGCCAACGACACCATGAGCGCCACCATCCTCCTCTCGGCAGCCATGGCGCCCAGCGTGGGCGACCTTACGGCCCGCTGGAGCGAGGAGAACGGCAGCGCCGCCCTCCTGACATGGAGCGAGCCCGACCTTAGCTACGGCGGATTCGACGGCTTCGAATACCAGGAGCCCTTCGCCATCAGCGAGGAGCTTGGGATGTGGCGCAACCTCGACCGCGACGGCCGCGAGCCCTTCATCGTGGAGGGTCTGACATGGAGCGGCAACACGCTGCCCAGCGCATGGCAGCCCATCGACGCAGTGGCCCTGGGTGTGCAGCCCGGCGACCGCCTCTATCCCCACAACGGCAGCACCTATCTGCTGGCACGCGCCATCTCGATCGACATCATGGCCGGCGAGGAGCCCGTGCAGGCCGCAGACTGGCTGATCTCGCCCGAGGTGGTGGGTGGCACACAGGTGACCTTCTGGTACAACACCCTGAGCAACTCCTACACCGAATACGTGGAGCTGTGGGTGTCGGCAAGCGACGACGACCCCGAGAGCTTCCGCTACGTGCGCACCTTCTCCAAGGAGGGCGACGAGGAGTGGGAGGAAGTGCGCTTCACCCTCCCGGCCGACGCACGCCACTTCGCCCTCGTCTACCGCAGCTATGACGCCTTCGGCGCCATGCTCGACGACATCTCCTTCACCCCGGCCCGTCTGGAGAGCTGGGTTGTGGACCACTACAGCGTGGTGCGCTCCGATGACGGCGGCGAGCCCGTGGAGGTGGGACGCGTCAGCGACGCCACATCGTTCCTCGACACCACGGCCGGCGACGGCGGTGCAGTGGAGCGTTACTGGGTCAAGACCGCAGTCAAGGCGGCCGGCAGCCACCGCTACGGCCCCCTCTCCAACGCCGCCAGCCTCGACCGCACCTCCATCGACGACCTGACCGAGCTTCAGGGCGTGACCGGAGGCAAGGGCGTGATCCACGTCAGCGGCCACGAGGGTGAGACCCTCAGCCTCTACGCCACGGACGGACGCCACCTGCGCCAGCTGACCGTGCCCTCGGCCCAGGCCCTGGTGGGCGTCGAGCCCGGCATCTACCTTGTGAAGTGTGGCAACGCACTGGCCAAGGTGCTCGTGAAATAATGAAATATACTAAGATAGCCTAAATAACAGAAAATGAATTTCAAGTCATTCACTCTGGCGGCTGCTGCCCTTCTGGGGACGATGACGGCCGTTGGCGAGACCACTCTCGCCAACGGCGTCTACAACCCCGAGGCCATCCTCCATTTCCAGGAATACCGCAAGGCCCTGGAAGACGGGCAGCGTTTCGACGCCAAGGAGACGTCGTCCCTCCTGACGGAGGTGAAAGCGCGTCCCCAGCAGGTGATGCGCCGCAGCGCCTACGATCCCAAGGGAAGCCTCTACTGCGTCGTGCCGCGCCACCGCGCCGGAAGCTATGCCTTCTACGGTACGATCGACCATGCCAGCGGGCAGGTGACCCCCGTCTACCGCAGCGACATATACAGCAACGGCGAGGACTATGACTCGCAGTGCGGCGCCGTGCGCAACGGCATCCTCTACATACCCCAGTTCGTGCAGAACATGGTGACCTCCGAGGTCGAGATCCGCTGGAAGCGCATCGAGGTGGCCACGGGCCGCGAGCTGAGCCCCCTCTCCTTCGGAGGCCAGACCTACGCATACCTCTACTCCATGGCCTACGACGAGGCCAACGACCGCTTCGTGGGCCTTGCCATGGACCTCAACTCCGGCGGCATGGGCATCCTGGTCATCGTCGACTGCCAGGGGCGCGACGACAACTGGACCGTGCTCAACAACGGCAACATCGGCGGCACCGAGGGCAACTTCATGGGTGCCCTGGCCTATAACCCCGCCGACCAGAGCATCTATGGCCTGAAGGACAATGGCCGAATGTACATGGTGGACGTCGATTGGGGCGACACGATGGTGGTCAAGGAGTTTGACCAGAACGAGTGGTTCCTCGTGCCGGAGTATCCCTTCTCGATGCCCATGACCTATAGCCCGCGCGACCGCGCCATGGTGACCGTCTATCGCGACAACGTCAACGAGCGCATGCTCCTCGGCTATATCGACATGGACGACAACAGCGGCGTGATGGGCCAGGAGCTCAACCCGATCTCCTTCGTCTCCACCCTCTATTGCGCCGACTCCTATGCCGACGACGAGGCTCCCGACGCCCCGGCTCTCACCGCAGTGGCCTTCGACGGACCCGCGCTGTCGGGCACCATATCCTTCACCGCCCCCGAGGTGACCTTCGCAGGCGAGAAGCTGACCTCCAACGTGCTGATGACGCTCACCCTCAACGGCGAGGAATACTTCAGCAAGGTGATGGCTCCCGGAGAGGCCGCCACGCTCGACCTGCAGCTCCCCGAGGGCTTCTACTCCGCCGAGCTCGTGGCCACCCCCGAGGGCGACAAGACGCTCGTCAGCCCTGCTGCACGCCAGGCCTTCTATGTGGGCCATGACAACCCCATGCCCCCGACCGACCTCGTGCTCGCCGACGACGTGCTGTCCTGGAAGGCTCCCGCAGATGGCGAGCATGGCGGCTATGTCGACCTTTCCGGCCTGACCTACGACATCTATCTGGACGCAGCGAAGCTCAACGAGGCCCCCGTCTCCGGATGCAGCTTCAAGCTCCCCGAAATCGAGACCCTCGGGCGCCGCACCCTGACCGTGACCGCCACGGCCGACGCCCACACCTCCGCTCCTTCGGAGGGGCTTGTGACCGTCATCGGCCGCGCACTGTCGCTCCCCATCTCCATGCAGCCCGACTCCGAGCAGGTGAAGCTCTTCAACACCGTCAACTCCAACGGCGACGAGAACGAGTTCAAGTACACGATGGTGGACGGCCATCCGGCCTTCCGCATCGCCACCGGCTACTACTACCAGATGCCGGACGACTGGGTGTTCCTGCCCCAGGCCAACTTCTCGTCCGCCGAAGTGGTGTACGCCCTCCAGATGCTCTACTGCAACGCCTACCAGGCTCCCGAGCATCTCGACAACCTCGAGATCTGGATCGGCAGCGCCGCCGACCCCGAGCACATGTATCGCCAGGTCTACAGCCACGCCGACCACGTCACCCCCGAGCCCGTCGAGCTTGAGGCACGCTTCACCGTGCCCGCAGCCGGCGACTATGTGGTGGGCATCCACGCCACGGGCGGCGACCAGTACAAGTATCGCGGTGTGACCCTGAGCGACTTCCGTCTCGCAGCGGTGGAAGGCTCGAGCGTCTACGCTCCCGACGACGCAGTGGTGACTGTGGACGCCGCCCCCGAGGGGCGTCTGGCCGCAATGATCCACCTCACCGCCCCCACGGTGGCCCTCAACGGCACCACCCTTGACGGCCCCGTGACCTTCACCGCCTCCTGCGGCGCCCACACCGCCACCTGCCAGGTGGAGCCCGGCAAGAGCGGCGACATGGAGCTGGAGGTCGACGCCGACGGCTATCACGAGATCGCCATCCTCCCCTCCAACGCACATGGCGAGGGCATCACACGCTACTACCGCGTCTTCTGCGGCATGGACAAGCCCGACTATCCCGACAACGTAATGGGCATGGCTTCGGCCGACAACCTCACCTACACGCTGACCTGGGAGGCTCCCTCGGAGGGCGTCAACGGCGGTTTCGTCGATCCCACGAAGCTCACCTACGAGATCTATCTCTATCGTGCAGGCGGATCGCACCTCTACCTGGCCAGCACCGACAAGCTGACCTACACATACGAGTACGGCGCCCAGGCCCAGAGCTATCCCTCGCTCGGCGTCTGCGCCGTCAACGAGCTTGGCGACAAGTCGGAGATCACATTCGTGGCCGACTACCTGGGCATCCCCAACGAGCTGCCCATGACCGAGCTCTTCGGATACACGAAGTTTGACTACAAGTGGCAGGCCGCCAGCACCGGCGAGTATTCCGGCTCCGCATGGGACTCCGTGTCGTCGATGGACGGCATGGGCATCGGCGACCCGGCCTTCAACGCCGGCGCGCTGATGTGCAGCAACCTCGGCGGCGGCAACGGCTTCGGCAAGCTGATCGCCACCAAGTTCTCCTCGCTCAACTACCCGGCCATCAACCTCACCCTGCGCTTCTGGGACTATCCCGAGGCAGCCGACGTGGAGATCTGGGCCTGCAGCGAGGGCAAGCGCGAAGAGGTCAAGATCGCAAGCATCACCCCCGAGCGCGGCACCCCGAAGTGGGTCGACTGGGTTGTGCCCCTCCCCGAGGACTACCTGGACCAGCCCTGGGTGCAGCTTAACGTGCGCTGCGACGTCAGCAAGGGTCGCTCCCTGCTGATCGACTCCTACAGCATCGCCCCCGACATCACGCATGACTTCAAGGTGGCCGCCCTCTACGTGCCCTACAGCGCCATCGTGGGACAGTTTGCCAAGGTGGGCGTGACCGTCATCAACTCCGGCCAGGAGGCAGGCACCTCTGCCGTCACCCTGCAGATGCTCGCCGACGGCGAGGTGGTGCAGTCGCAGGACTTCGCCATCGGCCGCACGCAGCCCGGCGGCCTCTTCGAGCGTGACTTCTACTTCGACCTCCCCGTGACCCTCATGGGCAAGTCGATGAGCGTGCGCGCTTACATCGAGGATGTCAACGACCAGATACCGGGCAACAACGAGCGCGTCGTGCCCTTCCTGCTCCGCGACAGCGACATGCCCGTGGTGACCGACCTTGAGGGCGACTGGACCGACGCCTCCCACAATAGCGTCGACCTGGCCTGGGGCACTCCCGACGCCACCTTCGGCGCCTTCGAGAGCTTCGAGTCCACCCCCTCCTTCGAGATCACCGACAACATTGCCGGCTGGCTCAACGTGGACATGGACGGCCTTCCCCAGTTCGCCATCCAGAACGCCCACTGGGCAGGCAGCGACGATCCCAGCGCATGGACCGTGTTTGACGCCTCCGAGGCTGGCACGATGGACGACGAGCGCCTCTCGCCCCACTCCGGCACCAAGATGCTCATCGCCCGTGCCGTGGCCTACAACGAGGGCGTGGACGAGCCTAAGCAGAACCACGACTGGCTCATCTCGCCCGAGGTGGTCGGCGGCACCGTGGTGGACTTCTGGATGAACATCATCTCCACCACCTATCCCGAGACCGTGGCCATCTACTACTCGACCACCGACCGCGAGGTGTCCTCCTTCGTCAAGGGCCGCAACTTCACCAAGAGCGGCCAGGAGACCTGGGAGCACCTGTCGTGGACCCTTCCTGCCAATGCCCGCTACTTCGCGCTCGTCTACGAGTCGTGGGGCACCTTCGCAGCCATGATCGACGACATCTCATTCACCCCCGCGCAGCCGCAGATGTGGGACATCAAGTCCTACGACATCTGGCGTGCGGACGCCAAGGGCGAGAAGCTCGTGGCCGAGGGCGTGACCGCCAACGCATGGCGTGACGAGGCCCCCGTCAACGACGCCACCTACTATGTGTGCGTCAACGTCGACCGCGGCGAGGGCGTCTTCACCTCGCCCCGAAGCAACCCCGTGCTTGTCAAGGGCGAGAGCATCGTCGAGGGCGTGGGCGCCGAGGGAGTCATCGGATCCGGCAACGGCTTCATCTTCGTCGGCGGATTCGCCGGCCAGCCCGTGGCCGTCTACACCCTGGATGGCCGCAAGGCCGCAGGGGTGGCCTTGGCTGCCGACCGCGAGGAGCTCCGTGTGGCTCCCGGCATCTACACCGTGACTGCGGGCAAGACCGTCGTCAAGGTGATGGTGAAGTAAGGATTGCTTTCATTTTAAATACTCCCGGACGGGGCGGTGCATGATTGCGCCGCCCCGTCCTTTTTTTGCCATAAAGCGAGGGGGGCGCGCTCCGGTGAGGCGGGGAGGGGAGGAGCAAAACAAAAAGCATGCAGATTTGTATATAATAGTGTACCCAACTATATCTAAATGTCATCGACCAAACTATTCATACTGACTTGCACGGCCCTGTTGGCACCGGCCGCCCTGAGGGGGGAGGTGTCGCTCGATTCCTGCCGCAACATGGCCCTGCGCAACAACAAGACCATTAAGGTGGCCGAGGAGAACATCCGCGGGGCCGGCTACACACGCCAGGCCGCCCGCGCCGCCTACCTGCCGGGCATAGACTTCACCGGCACATACATGCACAACCAGCACAAGATCGAGCTGCTGGGCGCCGACGCCAAGCTCCCCACAATGACCTTCAACCCCCTGACCCAAAGCTATGACTACAATGTGCTCATAGGGCCGGATGCGAAGCCTGTGGTCGATCCCGCCACGGGCACGCCGATCCCGACCGAGGTGGCGGTCATTCCCAAGGAGGCCATGGAGTTTGACACGCGCAATGTCTTCGCCGGGGCCTTCACGCTGACGCAGCCCATCTTCATGGGTGGCCAGATACGTGCCCTCAACAAGATAGCCGAGGACGCCGAGGCCATCTCCAGGGTGTCGCGCACGGCTGTCACGCAGGAGGTCATCTACGAGGTGGACCAGGCCTACTGGCTCGTGGTGTCGCTCAAGGAGAAGCAGAAGCTGGCGGAGAGTTTCGTGACCCTCATGGGGCAGTTTCGCGACAACGTGGACGCCATGCTTCAGGAGGGCGTGGCCACGCGTAGCGACAAGCTGCAGGTGGAGGTGGCATACAACGAGGCGTGCATCGCCCGCACGAAGGTCGACAACGGCCTGACGCTCGCCCGCATGGCCCTGGCGCAGGTGTGCGGCCAGCCCGTGGAGACGGTGATGACCCTGAGCGACGAGGGGCTGCCGCAGAGGGTGCCGGAGACGGTGCCTGTGGTCACCCTCGACATGGCCGGCGTCTATGAGCGGCGCCCGGACCTCGCAGTGGTGCGCCATAGCATCAGCCTGCTCAAGCACCGCGAGGACCTCGCCCTGGGCGAGATGCTTCCCAAGGTGGCCCTGGTCGGCGCATACTCCTTCTCCAACCCCAACGTCAACCATGGCTTCGAGAAGAGGTTCGGCGGCGGATTCAGCGTGGGAGCCGCGCTCACCATCCCCCTTTGGCATTGGGGCGGCAACTACAACCAGCTCCGCGCCGCCCGCTCCAACACCACGGCGCAGCGGCTGCTGCTCGAAGACCTGGAGGAGAAGGTGACGCTGCAGGCCAACCAGGCCCGCTTCTCATATCAGGAGGCCTTCAAGACCTATGACATGACCCGCAGCAACCTGCTCAGCGCCGAGGCCAACCTGGAGAACGCCCAGCTGGGCTTCAAGGAGGGGGTGCTGACCACCGACGACGTCATCGGGGCGCAGACGGCATGGCTGAAGGCCAATTCCGAGAACATCGACGCCGAGATCGGCATACGTCTCTGCGAGACATACCTCTCCAAGGTGCTCGGCACCCTCGAGGTGCGCTGAGTCCCCCGTCCACAATCCCGCATATCCACAGACTGAAGAAAAAAGAGATTTCAAGATATGAGCACTGAACTCAAAAGCAACGCCGCCTCCGACTCGATGGAGGTGACAGCCAAAGACCGGTCGCTGATCCTGGCGGTGGTCGTCATACTCGTAGTAATAGCCGGACTGGCCATCGTCGGTTTCCTCTGCATGAAGCAGGGCCCCGACACGGTGCAGGGGCAGGCCGACGCCACGGAGGTGCGTATCTCGGGCAAGCTCCCGGGGCGCGTCATGGAGCTCTACGTCGAGGAGGGGCAGCATGTGAAGGCCGGCGACACGCTGGTGCACATCCACTCCTCGCTGGCCGACGCCAAATTGGAGCAGGCCCGCGCCATGGAGGAGGCTGCGACGGCCACCAACCGCAAGGTGGACGCCGGGACACGCACCCAGATCGTGGCCACGGCCCGCGATCTCTGGACCCAGGCGCAGGCCGCCTCCGGCATCACGCGCAAGACGTATGACCGCATGGAGAACCTCTTCGCCAAGGGCGTCGTCAGCGAGCAGAAGCGCGACGAGGCCAAGGCCGCCTACGACGCGGCGCGCGCCGCTGAGGCAGCCGCCAAGAGCCAGTACGACCTGGCCGTGGCCGGGGCGCAGAAGGAGGACAAGGAGGCCGCACGCGCCATGGTACAGGTGGCCAAGGGGGGCGTCAGCGAGGTGGACGCCCTGCTCGAAGACCAGTATCTCGTGGCCCCCTGCGACGGCGAGGTGACGGTCGTCTATCCCAATGTCAGCGAGCTCGTGGCGCTGGGCGCCCCCATCATGTCGCTGCAGAAAGACGACCACTGGGTGGTCTTCAACGTGCGCGAGACCCTGCTCAAGGACATCCGCCTGGGGAGCCGCCTGAAGGTGTACATCCCCGCTCTCGACATCCATGAGACGGTAAAGGTCTACTATATCCGCGACCTGGGCACTTACGCCAACTGGCAGGCCACCAAGTCGACCGGCGACTTCGACGCCCGCACGTTCACCATCAAGGCGCGTCCCGACAAGGCCATCGACGGCCTGCGTCCCGGCATGTCCGTAGTATATGAGGGGGTAGAGAAATGAAGCACACCGGTTTCCGGGCCATAATGAGGCGCAGCGTGCTGCAGCTTGTGAGACGTCCCATCTATTGGATCGGGATGCTCTTCCTGCCGCTCTTCTGCCTCCTCTTCCTGACCTCGGAGATGGAGTCGGGACTCCCCGACAAGGTGCCGGCGGCCATCATCGACCGCGACGGCACGTCCGTATCGCGCACCATGACCCAGACCCTGGGCACGATGCAGATGGTCGACCTCAAGGAGGACTTCGAGAGCTTCACCCAGGCGCGCCAGGCCATGCAGGAGGGGAGGATATACGGCTTCTTCCTCATCCCGGAAAACTTCGAGGCCGACCTGCTGGCAGGGCGCGGCCCGGTCGTCACGTTCTATACCAACATGACCTACTACGTGCCCGGCTCCCTGCTCTTCAAGGCTTTCAAGGCCACGGCCCTATATTCCAAGGCCGGGATAATGCTCAATGTGCTGGAGACCGCCGGGGCCACTGCCGACGAGGTGACGCCCATGCTGCAGCCCGTCAACGTCTCGGTGCGCGGAATCCACAACCCCTGGCTCAATTACGCCTACTATCTCTGCAACTCTTTCTGCCCCGCCGTGCTCGAGCTGATGATCCTGCTCATCACCTGCTTCAGCCTCGGCCAGGAGATCAAGTACGGCTCCTCGCGGCGCCTGATGCAGATGGCCGGCGGCAACGTCTACAAGGCCGTGGCCGCCAAGCTCCTGCCGCAGACGGTGGTGTGGGTGGTGCTCGCCATCTTCTTTGAAAGCTGGTTCTACACCTGGATGCACTATCCGATGCACGGCTCATGGTGGTGGCTGACACTCTCGGAGGTGATGTACGTGCTGGCCTGCCAGGGCTTCGCGCTCTTCATCTTCGGCGTCCTCCCCAACCTCCGACTCTCGCTGTCGGTGAGCGCCCTGCTCGGCATCCTGGCCTTCTCCATCGCCGCCTTCTCCTTCCCGGTGGAAAGCATGTACGGGGCCGTGGGCATCTTTAGCTGGATCGTGCCCGTGCGCTATAATTTCCTGATCTACATCGACCAGGCCCTCAACGGCATCGACGTCTACTATTCGCGCTTCTGGTATGTGGCATACATAGTCTTCATGCTCCTGCCGCTGACGATGATGTGGAGGGTGAGACGCGCCCTGGAGCGTCCTGTGTATGTCCCCTGACCTGAAAAAGACTCCATTTATGAAGAAGATACTCGATTTCATACGCCAGCTCTTCGGAGTCTATTGCCGGGAGTTCAGGCTGGTGCTCCACGACATGGGCATCATGATCTTCCTCTTCCTCCTCCCCACGGCCTATCCGGTGATCTACTCGCTGATCTACAATCCGGAGCTGGTGAGGGAGGTGAAGATGGTGGTCGTGGACCATGACCGCACGCCCCTGAGCCGCGAGCTGACACGCAATCTCGACGCCACGCAGGAGATCCGCACCATCGGCTACGCCCCCGACCTCGCGGAGGGGCGCCGCGCCATGGATTCGCACAAGTGCTACGGCATATTGGAGATTCCTGAGGGGTTCGAGAAGGCCGTGAGGCGCGGCGAGACCGGCAACGCGGTCATCTACTCCGACATGAGCCTGCTGCTGCGCTATCGCGGATTCCTCGTGGCCGCCACCAACGTCTCCCAGGCCATGGGGGCCGAGATACTCAACGAGTCGATCGACCTCGTCGCGCCCATGGCAGAGACCATGTCCACGGGCGATCCGATGGGGGTGGCCTCCATCTCGATGGGCAACCTTGAAAGCGGCTTCGACTCCTTCATCATGCCCGGCATCGTGGTGCTAATCCTGCAGCAATGCCTCATCCTGGCCATCGGCATGGCCGGTGGCGCCAAGCGCGAGAACCCCCGCCTGATCGGATACAACGCGGCCAACGAGGCCCCCTCGGTGCTGATGACGCTCCTGGGGCAGGCGCTCTGCTACTGCACGCTGATCGCAGTGCCGCTGATTTTCCTGCTCCACTACGTGCCGCTGATGTTCTCCTTCCCGATGGCGGGACACGTCTGGAGCGTGCTGACCTTCATATGCCCGATGGTGCTCGCCTCCATCTTCATGGGGATGTCGCTCCAGGCCATCGTCTGGGAGCGGGAGAGCATCTTCGTGCTGTGGGTGGTCACCTCGGTGGTGTTCCTCTTCCTCAGCGGCCTGACCTGGCCCCTGTATGCCATGCCAAAGGTGTGGCGCGTGCTGAGCGACATCGTGCCGGCCACATGGGGCGTGCAGGGCTTCATACGCATGAACACCAACGGCGCCTCTCTGGCGCAGGTGTCCGAAGCCTACCACAACCTCTGGTGGTGCGTCCTGGGCTGGGGCGTAATGGCCTATGCGGCCCAAAGATGGGTGGTGCGCCCGACGGCGTTTGCAAAACTGGCGAAAAAGAGCTAACTTTGTGTCCCCGCCCGCACCGACACCCTTCACGTCCGGGCCGGGCAGAGACCGAAATCCATGCAGGCACCTGAAAGCGCGGACGGCGCCCCGAAAGGGAGGCGCGACCGCAATTCCTATAAAAGCATTCTGAAGGGCACCTCCATCTTCGGGGGTGTCCAGCTTTTTCACATACTCGTGTCTCTGGTGCGCGGCAAGCTCGTGGCGATGTTCCTGGGGCCGGGGGGCATGGGCGTGTCGGCCCTCTACCTCTCCTCCACCACCGCAGTGCAGCGGTTTGCCTCCCTTGGCCTTGGCCTTGCCGTGGTCAAGGAGGTCGGGGCTTCTCGTGATAACCCCCACACCCTTGCGAGGGTGGTGCGAGTGGCCAGACGCCTGACCCTGCTGACGGCCCTGGCCGGGGCGCTGGTCTCCATTGTAGCCTCCAGGTGGCTCAGCGAGGGGAGCTTCGGCGATTCCTCTCACACGACGGCCTATGTCGCCCTTGGGGCGATGGTCTTCTTCGCCGTGGCCGGGGGAGGGGAGATGGCCATATTGCAGGGGGTGCAGGATGTCAAGCGCCTGTCGCGCGCCACCATCTTCGGCTCCGTGTGCGGGCTCCTGGTCAGTGTGCCTCTCTATTGGCTCTATGGGGTCGACGGCATCGTCCCCTCGATGATAATCCTGGCGTTCGCCGTCTGGGCCTTCTACCGCTTCTCGGGCCCCGACCATGCACTCGGGGCGGGGGAGAGGCTGGAATGGAAACGCCACTGGCCCCTGATGCGACGCCTTTTAGGGATGGGAATCCTGCTGATGTCGAGCGACATGGTGGGCACCCTTTGCACCTATCTCCTCCAGATATACGTGCGCAGCGAGGGGGGCTTGGCCGACTTGGGCATATTCCAGGGAGCCAACTCCCTGACGGTGCAATACTCCGGGCTGGTGTTCGCGGCCATGAGCATGGACTATCTGCCGCGCCTCAGCCGCGAGGCATCGGACAACGTGGCGATGGGGGCGCTGGTCAACCGCCAGATGGAGGTGGTCAGTTGCCTGATAGGCCCCTTGGCGGGCGCCTTGATAATGGCCGCCCCGCTGGTCGTGGACCTGCTCCTGACCAAGGAATTCCTCCCCGCAGTGCCACTGCTCCGCTGGCTGGGCCTGGCGTTGCTGCTCCAGGGGCTGATGTTCCCGATGGCCTATGTCACCTTTGCCAAGGACAACCGCCGCGTCTATTTCTGGATGGAGGTCATCGGCGGCAACGTGATGATTCTGCTCTGCTCCGCCGTCGGCTACCACTTCTTCGGGCTGCTGGGGCTGGGATACGGGTCGGCGTTTGACAAGCTCTTCTGGCTGCTGGCCAGCGCGTGGGTCAACTGGCGGCTGTACCGATGCCGCCTCGAAGGGGGAGTGGTGCGGCGCATGTGCGTGGCCGTCGCCGGGGGAGCGACCCTCTTTGCCCTCGCCTCGTGGTGCGAGGGATGGTGGGCATGGTGCCTGATGGGAGGGGTCTGGCTGGCGATGGCGCTGTACTCCCTCTCGACTGTGAGAAGGCTGTTGAAACGTTGACAAATGCACCCTTTCCATAGGTAATAAAGAACGACTGCCATATGAATGTGAAGAAAAAGATAGGCGCGCTGGCACGCAGACATGCGATGGGGCCATACACAGTCTTCTATGAGACGAGGGAGAGATGGCGCATGTGGCGGGCGCAACGCGAGGAGGCGGCCTACCTTGCACGCAAGGACTTCAAGCCCGGCACTCCCAACGCCGACTTCGCCCGTACATACTACCATACCGGCGCCCCGCTGTGTCCCTCGCTTGCGCAGGGGATAGTGTGCGTCTGCGACGGACGACTGACGCATGGAGGCCCCACGGATCGTCTGCGAGGCATCCTGACCACCTACCGCGAGGCCAAGCGGCGGGGCATTCCATTCCACATCCATTGGACCCATCCCTTCGACCTTGCCGACTATCTCGTGCCGGCCACTTTCGACTGGCGCATCACCGCCGACCGCCTCGGCACGTCGCTTGATGAGGTGTTCCCCGTCATAATCGACGACCTCCCCGACCTTTACTGCCGGATGCGGCTGGACGCCGCACTCGACCCCCCCCTGCCGCAGACGCAGGTCTACACCAACGCCGACAACGCACGAGGGGAATATGCCGCGCTCTATCGCGAGGTCTTCCGTCCCTCGGAAGCGCTTCAGCGGCAGGTGGACTATCATCTGGCTCGCCTGGGAGAGGAATATTACGCCTTCACGTTCCGCTTCCTGCAGTTGCTCGGCGACTTCATCGACCATGACCCCACGCGCCTCGCCTCAGACGAGGCAAGGGCGTTGATGGAGCGCGTGGCCAGGGAGTTCGACAGCATCGCCGCCACTCTCCCTGCCGGGTGCCGCATCTTGCTGACCTCCGACAGCCGGCGTTTCCTCGACTTCATGGAGGGGCGCGACAAACGCATATACATAGTCCCAGGTGGAGTCAGCAACATCGACCTTGCCCCCGGCGACCATCGGGATGCCTGGATGAAGACCTTCGTCGACCAGCAGTTGCTCATGCACGCCCGCCGCGTATGGCTGATGCGCACCGGAGGGATGTACAAGTCCGGCTTCCCCCGTTTCGCCGCCGAGATAGGAGGCGTCCCCTTCATAGACCATAAATTCTGACCTATGCCCCATGCCCTAATCTCCATAATAGTGCCCATGCACAATGTAGCCTCCTTCCTCCCGGCCCTGTTCGGGGCGTTGGATCGCCAGACCTTCACCGACTGGGAAGTGGTGGCTATGGACGACGGCTCGACCGACGACTCCCTTGCCGTGGCCAAGCGCTTCGCGGAGAGTGACAGCCGGATCCGGGTCTTTTCACGCCCATGCGCCTCGGGAGCGCCGTTGCTGCCCCGCCTGGAGGCGGCGCGGCTGGCGAGAGGGGAGTGGGTGTGTCCCCTCGATGCCGACGACTGGGTGGACGACGACTACCTGGAACGCCTCCTGCAACGCGCCCGCGAGACGGGGGCCGACATCGTGTATGGCCAGATGCTCAACCATCGTGTCGACCCCGGGGCTAATTCCACGCCGGTTTTCAATCCCTCGGTCATGGACTGGGAAAAGATCTATATGGGCCGGGACCTGGTGAGGCATACCCTGTACTGCTGGGAATTTGGATGCAACGGCGCCCTGTACCGTCGCGACCTGTATGTCGAGGGATTCCAGGAAGTGGCCGACCTGCCTCCGCTGGCCCATCCTTTCCCCGGAGGGCTCTCCCACACTGCCACCCCCTACATTGACGAGATAGCCACGCGTGGCCTGATGATGAGGGCGTCAAAGGTCGCCTTTGCCCGTGAGGCCCGCTACCATTACATCACCAATCCCGAGTCGGTGGTCGATTCCCCGGCCCTGACACAGTTTCGCGGGCTCGCCACAGACTGGTACTTGCGCGAATGGATTCGCAGCCATTACGGGGAGGAGAGCCCCGAATGGAAGCGCATGCACCTTCAGATGGCCTCAGACGTAGTCAGCAAGATGATCGCCTACCATCGCAATGGCCACCTGCTGACACCGCAGGTGCGCAGGCAATGCCACGCCCTCCTTAGTCACGCCCATGTCCATTTCCCCCACGCCGACGCCGCCCCCTCCCTGACGCTTCCCTACCGCCTTCTGCTGCGCCTCCCCCTCCCTCTCTCCATGCGCCTTTTCTCCTGGCTTAAACGTTAATAATTGTTAAGAAATTTGGTCGGGTGAAAGAGTGTGTGAAAAAAAGCGTAACTTTGTGAATTAGTTAACTTAAACTGACAGAGATGCAACGATTCAGATACCTGCTTTCACTGGTGGTCCTCTGCGCAATGACCATGACCCTGTATGCCGCGAAGCCGAATGTGTTCGTGGCCGACTTCCAAAACGAATGTAATGCCAAGAAAAACTACGTCGCCTCGCTGCGCAACCATGTGCTTGAAAGTCTGATAGGCACCAAGCGGGTCAACATCTACACCCCTGACGCCGACCTGCTCCAGTCCATGGAGGAGAAGCGGCGCGGAGAGCGCAACCTCCAGGAGGACGACCTGGAGATGATGCGCGAGCTGGAGCGCCGTGGCGCCAATGCCATTGTGACCGGCAGCCTTGACGGGGTGAGCGTAAGCTCTAAGACCAATGAGAAGGGGGAGACGACATATTCGGCCGTCATCTCGCTGACCCTCCGCGCCATAAATCCGCAGGACGGCCAGGTGCTGAAGTCGGTAAGCTACAAGTATGGTGAGGCCGTGCTCGGTCTCTTCGGCGCAACGGGCAAGACCGAGGAGGCGGCAGTGCAGAAGGCTATGGAGGAAGTCTCGGCGTGGGGTCTCATCGAGTCGATCGCACCCCTTCAGGGCAAGATTCTCGAACTGGAGAAAGTCAACAAGAACAAGCTCGAAACCCTCTACATAGATCTCGGCACCGAACAGGGCGTTGGGCGCGGGCACACCTTCGCCATCATGCTTAACCGCAAGATAGGAGGCAAGGACTCCAAGACCCGCATAGGCACCATCGAGGTTGTCGAGGTGCAGGGCGACGACATCTCCCTCTGCAAGGTCAAGAAAGGCAAGGAGGAGATACTCGATGCCTATAAGAAGGACCAGGAGCTTACCGTCCACTCGTTCTGATCCACTCGCGGTCGAGCAGGATCTCATATCATGTACCTAAGATGAAGAGACTTATCATCATCATATGCTGTGCCATATGGGGCTTGATGTCCTGTATGGCACAGTCTGTCAGCGGGGGAGTGACACTTCAGCAGCAGGACAATGGGCGCGCGGTGCTCCGCTCCGCAGGAATGGCCCCCAAGGCCAAGGAGGCGCAGGCCGACGCGGTGCTGAATGCATTCCGTGCAGTGCTTTACGATGGCGTGCCGGGCCTTCAGAACGGCGCGCCCATGCTGGTGGGGCAGAACAAGAGCTTCGACTATCGCTTCTTCGACACCCAGTACAGGCGCTATCTGCTATCGGACCCTGTCAAGCTCTCCGAAGACAAGATACAGGGCGAGCGGCGGGTCACAATGGAGGTTGCCATAGACCTGGAGGGCCTGAAGAAGGCTGTCTGCTCGGGAGGATGCACCCTCTCTCCGGTATGGAAAGACCAGGTGGATCCGGGGGCCAAGACTTCCGTGGCCCCAATGGCTGCCGTCCGCCCCTCGATTGTGGTCATCCCTTATGCGTATGACTCGGCTGCCGACTTCCAGGACATGGCCGATCTGGTGAGCGGTAGCCCGACGGCACGCGCCGCCGTCAACGCTGTCGCCGCCCGTTTCGGCGACAAGGGATACGTTACAAAGGACTTCATCACCTTGCTGCAAAACTCCGATATGGGAGCCTTGACCTCCTCCGGCGCCCAGACCGATGTGCTCACCGAAATAGTGCGTCAGCTCCCCGGCGACATCACCGTGACCGTGGACGCTGTCGTGGAGCCCAGAGGCGAATCCTCCCAATGCACACTCAACCTGAAGGCCGTCGAGCGCCAGACTGGCGACCAGCTCGCCACACAGAGTTTCGTAAGCGGCCGCTACAAGGGAGTCTCCGGATCGAAGCTCGTGGCACACGCCGTGGAGATGATGAACGATGATTTCTTCACCCAGCTCGACGCCGCATTCAAGCGCCGCATGGACGAAGGGCTCCCCATGGTGGTGGAGTTCCAGCTTGGGGAGTCGGTGTCCGACTGGGATTTCGACACGCCTGTCCCGGCCTCGGGCGAGGATTTTAAGACATGGCTCAGCGACTGGCTGCGCGACCATAGCCAGAACCGTGCCTATGATCGCTCCGCAGCCACCGACAAGTATGTGCGCGCCTCCATCAACGTGCCCCTTTGGGACAGCGACACTAACCGCCCCTATGGGCCTGACTCCTTTGCCTCGGCGTTGCGGCGAGCTCTGCGCAAGGTCTTGGCCGACGAGTATGACGTGAAAGTCACTGAGATGGGGCAGAGACTCGTGGTCACCATAAAATAAGACTCATTCCTTTAAATAGACACTCCTCCATGAAATATCTGCTCGTTATCATAGCTTGCGTGATGGCTTCCTTTTCCGTATGGGGCGAGGATGCGGTGGCCGAGAATACGCCCGAGGCATGCTTCAAGCCCCATGTATCTGGCGATGGCGCCGCGTCTGAGATCCTTCTGGCCAAGACCCGCGCCATCATAGGGCGCATAGGATGCGGGGCCGAGGATGCGGAGTACATGATTGTGCCTGAGCTTGACGTGGAGGAGGTGAAGTCCACTTCCGGCATGGTGCGTGACGTCACCCTGGCAAAGGGCACGTTGACACTACACGCTGTCAGCGCCGACAATCCCGATATGGTATGGCACAGCGTTACCGTGCCATTGGAAACCACTGTTACCGGAGCCCATGATGATGAGGTGGCCCCCGCTCTGGCCAGGCAGATAAAGGTCAACGACTCCGTCTATGTCCGTTTCATAAGGGTGGCCCGCAAGAAGATAGCGGGGGCCCGGAAAACCAAGGCAGGCGACGGGGAGAAGGTGTGTCACGAGGAAACTTCACAGCCATGAGAGCCCCTGTTTATATCGTAGGCGCGATGCGACGTCTGCTCCCGTTGGTGGCGATGGCGCTATGCTTTATCGGTGTCCATGCCGAGATGAAGGTTATGGAGCAGAGCGAGTCCAAGGCGCCGCAATGGACGGCCTTGCACCCCGACGACTATATAGTGGCCATTGCCGATGGCTCCACGCTCGCGGATGCACAAGGGCGTGCGGAGCAGGAATTGCTCAGGCGTGTCATGAGCGCCGTGGCAGTGAACGTAGAGGGAGAGACTGTGACGGATTCGGGTCTGAAGGATGGCAAGGACTGGGACGACTTCACATCTCACTTCACGTCGCGAATCGCGCAGTTGCCTTTCATCTCAGACATCACACTGGCCAAATGCCAGGGCACCTTTTGGACGCGATCCGTAGATAAGGCCACCGGGCGTGAGACGTGGCAGTTTTATGCCCTGTACCCATTCGATGCCGACACGCGTCGCACCCTCATAGCCAGCTATGAAGCCTACGACGCCTCCCAGGAAGACACACTCACGCGCCTTGAGAAGGGACTCGACACTGTGGATTCAGCAGAGGACGTGGCAATGGCGGAAGGGGAGCTTACGGCCTTGGCAGAATGGTTTCCCGACAAGTTAAGGCGCGCCCGGGCGCAGAAAGTATTGGCCCTTTATGGAGACATCCGGAAATCTCTCGTCTTGACAGCCGACATGACAGCTCCTGGCAAATGCAAGGTCCGAGTAATGCTCGGAGAAAGGGTTTTTCATATAGGAGGGAGATTGGAGGCCACGTCCGAATGTGCCTCCAAGATAGTGGTGCGACCGGAAGCCGAAGGCTGGACCGTCACATTCAACGACGAAGACTGTCTCCCCGACGAAGACAACGCCTTAAAGCTAACCCTACGCGGCTCCTCAACTCGCCTAACCACCCAAGTCCCCTTCTAACCACCGACCTCCGCTCCCCAATTCTTAGCATCTCCGTCCCTCCATCCCTCCGATCCCTCCCTCCGACCCCTCCC
>CAZHCM010000016.1:0-23969 GCA_964531005.1 uncultured Sangeribacter sp.
CGTCCTTGACGAGGTACTTGTCCTTGGGGCTGCGGCCGGTGTAGATGCCGGTCATCACGTCTACAGCGCCGAGGTTGGTCTGGATGCCTTTTTCATAGCCTTCGAGGGCGGGGTTGGTCTCGTCTTTGAAGAGCTGCTCATAGCTGGGGTTGTGAATGATCTCCTTCACGTCCTTGATGCCATACTGAGCAAGATTCAGTTCTGCCATATTTCTGTATGTTAATATAAGAATTTGTATGAATTATACTTGATTTTCTACCTGTCGAGCGTGGGAGTGCGACCTTTGGGCGTCGGCTCCGGCCTGTGCCGCCTCTGCATTGTCGGCGACCGTCACCTTAGTAACATCGGCGCCTCCCCGTTTTCCTTACAAAGTTAGCAATTTTTTTTCGATTTCGCGGCCAATTTCAGATTTTTTTAATTTTGGCCGCGAATATAAGCGGATTTAATGTAATTTTGCAATTTGGCAGGGGGTGGTAGGGGAAATGTCAAGACCATAAGCAGGCACATACATGAAGGAAAGAGAGAGATTCAGTTGGAGGGCCCGGGGAAGGTCGTTCCGCTACGCCTTCGCGGGGCTTGGGCGGCTGGTGCGCGACGAGCATAACTCGCGGCTGCACCTTTGCGCGGCCGTGGCGGCCGTGGCCTTGGGGATCGCACTCGGGATCAGCCGCTGGGAATGGGTGGCCGTGACGCTGAGCATCTCGATGGTGCTGGCCGGCGAGGCCTTCAACTCTGCGGTGGAGGCGGTGGCCGACCGTTTCGGCCCGGAGCGCCATCCCCTGATCGGCAAGGCCAAGGATGTGGCGGCCGCCGGGGTGCTGATCCTGGCCGTGGGTGCGGCCGTGACCGGATGCATCGTCTTCCTGCCGCGCCTGGCCTTCCTTATAAGATAGAGGGAGTCACTCCTCCGGCACGTAGACGTAAGCGCCCAGGTCGGGGTTTCCTGCCCCGAGGCGTGGCAGTCCGTCCATGTCGGTGGCGGTCAGGGGATTGACGTATGCCGGCTTGCCGGCTCCTATGGCGGGGGAGTCCGGGCGCAGGCGATAGTTGAAGTAATAGTCGGAGCGCACCGTGTAGAAGAGCGGGTCCTCACCCCAGATGCAGTCGACGAAATGCTCGTCGTCCTCCCCCTCGCTGCGCAGGAGCACGTTGCGCAGGTAGACGTCCGAGCCGGCGAAGTCGTCCACGTTCAGGTCGGCCGCCATGCCGTAGATGATGCCGTTCTCGAAGGAGGCCTGCATGAGCGGCTGTCCGTTGCCGGCGGTGTCGTCGTCAGGCATGCAGTGGAAGAGGGTGAGCAGCGGTTGCCAGGGTATGGCGAAGAGGTAGTTGTTGGCTATGGTGCATTGCGAGAAGGCGTGCACTCCACCGGTGAGCTCCACCACGGCCGAGGCGGCCTCCGAGAAGCAGACCCCGTAGGCGTCGACGCGGGCATATCGCGACTGGAGCACGGTGGACTGGGAATTGTGGAGCCAGGAGTTGACCAGGGTCAGCTTCGTGCGGTCGAGGCCCCCGCCGGAGTCGACGCGCAGGCCGGCGGAGGTGGAGCGCATGTCGACATATTCGAGGCGGTTGTCGAAGGACTCGGGAGCTATGATCACCCCCTCCCATTGTCCGGCCAGGATATCGTAGCCCACGTCAGGCAGCACGTTGTCGAGGCGGTCGCCGCGCATCTGCACCATCTTGCCGGGGGCGCCGACGGCCTCCAAGGAGCCGCGCACGACGAGGCGCGCCTTGTCGTGGAAGAGCAGGCGCGTGCCCGGCTCTATGTTCAGACGCGCTCCGGGAGCCACCACCAGCGAGTCGAAGACCACATACGGGCGTCCGGCCCTCATGGTCATGTCCTCGTGAAGGGTCACGCCTCGCAGGCGCTCCACGTTCTGGCCGTATGCCTCCACGACCACGCTCTGCTGCACGCCGTTGGTCACGAAGTCCAGGGCGTCCTCCACCAGGAAGGGACGTTCGTCGGAGTTTTCGGGAATGAAACACTCCACGAAGATGAAGATCGAGTCGTTGGGGCGGATCTCGACGTTGGAGAAGTCGGTGCCCGAGACGCCGTCCACGTTGAGTGAGAAGGGGGAGGGTGTGGAGCGGAAACGGATGGAGGATATGTTGATCGATTTCGAGGCGCGGTTGTAGACCTTCAGGCGGGCCGTTGGGGTGCCCAGGTCGGTGAAGACCGTGTCGAGGCTCAGGGTGTCGGTGGAGAATGTGAGGACGTCGGAGGGTGACGTCGAGAAACTGTCGCTTATGCAGGACTGCCCTAAGAGGGAGATGAGGAAGCCCGCCACGGCGGCGAGCAGCAGACGCATGGTTTTCATATACGAAAAACGCCCCTTGCAACGTCTTTATTATATATGAAGTACATGGTAGTGGCCGGAGAGGCGTCCGGCGATCTGCATGCGTCGGAGGTGATGGGGCATCTGCGGCGCCTTGACCCGGAGGCTGAGTTCCGCTTCCTGGGCGGTGATCTCATGGCCAAGGCTGCGCGCCGCAGTCCGGAGGTGCATTACGAGCGAATGAACGTCATGGGCTTCAGCGCCGTGATTCGGCATCTGCCGACGATATTGGACAATTTGCGTGTGGCTCGCCGGCTGGTGCGTGAGTGGAGGCCGGACGTGCTCCTGCTGGTGGACTATCCGAGCTTCAACCTGCGCCTGGCGCGCTACGCCCACAAGCTGGGCATACGTGTCGACTGGCTCATATCGCCCAAGGTGTGGGCGTGGAAGGAGTGGCGCGTGCCCACGCTCAGGCGCGTGGTGTCACACATGTACTGCATCCTGCCGTTCGAGACTTCCTTCTACCGTCGCCGCCATTACGACAAGGCCGTCTATGTGGGCAATCCTTCGGTGGGGGAGATAGACAAGGCGTTGGGCCACCTCCCCCCGCTGAAGCACTTCCTGGAGCGGCAGGGAATCACGGACACGCGCCCCATCATCGCGCTGCTGCCCGGGTCGAGGCGAGGGGAGATAGCGGCCAACCTGCCGCTGATGCTGGAGGCGGCCCGCCGTTTCCCGGACTACCAGATAGTGGTGGCTGCGGCTCCGGCGGTGCCTGAGAAGTTCTATCGCGAGATAGCGCAGGATCCGGGCTTGGCACTGGCCTTCGGATCGACGGTGACGTTGCTGAAACATGCCCGGGCGGCCCTTGTGACTTCGGGCACGGCCACCCTGGAGACCGCCCTCGTGGGCACGCCGCAGGTGGTGTGCTACCGTGCCAACGGGCGTCGCTGGACCTACAATGTCATGAAGAGGCTCCTGAAGGTGAAATACGTCTCCCTGCCCAATCTCATCATGGACAATGCCGTGGTGCCGGAGCTGCTGTTGCATCAATGCACGTCGGAGCGGATAGCCCTCGAGCTGGCGCCGCTTCTTCAGCCCTCGCCCCAGCGCGAGTGGCAGACGGGGGGCTACCGCGCCATGAGGCGCCGCCTGGGCACCTCCGACGCGGCAGCCGCGGCCGCCTCCCTCATCGTAGGCTCCTAACACTAATTGCTTCCCTATACATAGGCTTTCGAGGCGTGTCAAGTATTATGCTCATTTGTTTTGACCACTGTTGACAGTTTCTGTGACGCATCCACTTCCCTATGAAATGTATTGATTTCATCGTGGATAAGCTGTTTCAGTTCGTTTTGAGGAATGATGAGTTTGTAATCGGCCACTCCGATGGGTTTTGTAAATCCATCCAGCGCGAGCTCAACCTCCACGTTGTCTTTCTCTGCGCAGAGAATTATGCCAATGGAAGGATTTTCGCCTTCTCTCCTTTCCAGCTTGTCCAGTAGCGACAAGTACAGATTCATCTTTCCCACATACTCTGCTTGAAATTCAGAAATCTTGAGGTCTATCGCCACCAAGGAGTGGAGACCCCTATGGAAAAACAGCATGTCGACCTTGTAATCCTTCCCTCCGTGACTTAGGACATGTTGGTTGCCAATATAAGTAAACCCTTGGCCTAACTCCAAAAGGAAATGCTTGATTTTTTCGACAAGTCGTCTTTCTAATTCCAGCTCGAGAATAGGTGCGGTTACACCCAGAAACCCCATGTTGTAGGTGTCTTTGAATACTTCGTTGGCGTATGAGGCTTGAGCTTGAGGCAACGCACGATGGAAGTTGTTGGAGGAGTTTGCGTCAGTTAGTGTTTGATGCATTTTCATCGCCACGGCATTCACCAACAGTGTGCGGGTCCAACCTTTTTCGATGGCGTTTTGGGCATAGTACAGTATCGCTCTATCATCGTCTCCACATTTGGTGATCAAGTGATTGAGATGGCCCCAGGGTAAAACTGCAACAGCTTGTTGCAGTTTTTGAGAGGAATCCTTAAAACGCAGATAGTATCTCTTCATGTACCAAAGATTCCTTACCGAGAGCCCCATCGAAGGATATGAGGTTTGAAGGTCAATGGAGAGGCGTTTAACTATGCCGTCTCCGTGTTTGCCCTCCAACTTCTGCTCGGTTAGAAGACACCCAATGTTCCAGTGCATCTCATTGGAGGTGGTGACAACGGTTCTGGCAATATGCGCCCTGGCTGCCTCAATGACTGCGACAGCCTGATGCAGAAGATTTCCATAGTCGAGGGTCTCATGAGAGGGTATAATCGTTTCCATATGCAAAAATAGTAATTTTTTCTTATAGTAGTATGCTTGCAGTAGTAGATAGAGAGTCCCGACCCTCCTCAATGAAGGGCCGGGACTCGGGGATCTGACATACGGTTATTGTAGGTGTCCGCTCCCGGGCAGAATTGGAGGACACTGGTCAGGGGCTTGGGAAGTTGCTGTGGAGATTAGGGGGAGACCTGATCAGCGGCAGACCTTCAGGGTAGTGCCGTCGTCGAGGTGGAGCAGGGTGACGCCGGGGGCTATCTCCACGCTGGCTGTGCCGGAGGTGGAGCGTACGCTGGCCCCGCGCATGCCGGAGAGGGTGACGGGAGTCACCGTGAAGTCGCCTTCGCTCCCGGAGACCACGGCCATGCCGCCATGCACTGCGACGCGATAGCGGGAGGTGGTGGAGATGGCGGCAACGCCGGTCGGGTCGGCCGCCCCGAGGTCGTCGAAGCAGACGTATCCGGGGGTGGTCATGCCGTAGTCGTTGGCTTTGGTGGAGGAGATGACGAAGCGCATCTTGGTGACGGCTCCAAGCGAGGTGAGGTCCATCCAGCGCCAGTCGTTGACGGCATACCAGAGGGCGGGGTCGTCGGCTGTGTAGTCGGCGAGCAGGTAGTCGACCTGTCCGCATTCTTCGCCGTCGGCGTCAAACCCTATTACGCTCAGGGTCATGGTGTCGCCCTGCGCAAAGGGGCCGCTCATGCCGTCGCCGTTGGCTATGGCGTCGGCCACCCATGCGGAGTTGACGACCCACATGCCGCTGACTATGGCGCCGTCGGGGAAGTCGGGGAGCGTGGCTTCGGCGTTACCCATCCATGAGGAGTAGTACATCACGCCGTAGGTGGGCGACTTGTAGCCGGAGCCCACGGCGTTGTTCCACTGCTGCGACATGGAGCCGGTGTACTGGTTGCCGGTGTAGTTGGCGTAGCCGAAGAAGGCCCAGGAGTCGTAGTCGGCCCAATAGAAGTTGTTGAACTCGAAGGATCCGCTTCTGAAGGTGCCCATCATGTAGTCCTCGTCGTCCGTGTCGCCACACCAGTGGCTTTCCGGGGCGAGGCCGAGGTCTTCAAACGTTGCGGGCATGATTTCCTGCCCCTGTGCCGCAGATGCCAGGGCGCAGAGGGAGGGGATAAGGATGGAAAGTCTTTTCATCTTGTCTCGGTATTAAATGGTTTTGGTCATACGTGCGCAGTGACTTCACAGCCACTGTCGCCGCCCGTCGGGACCAAGACTTGCCCGACGGCTACTCTCCCGTGTGCCCCGTCTCCCTGGATGACCGGGTTGACGCAGGGTGGAAGAGTGATTGATGGACGCAGACCTAACTCCCGAGGCTTTGTCGCAGCGGCTCCGTACGAGCGGAGACAGTGGATGGCCGTTCGGGTTTTCTGACTCGTCGCATCTCCGGCGCTCCCACGCCTTCCCGAATCGCGGAGGATTCAGTGACGCCGTCTCCTACCGGAGACGGAGGGGGAGTATGGAGTTGCCTTTCGGGATGCATGGGCGTGCATCTTCAAGGCCGCGACTCACAGCAGCGGGAACTGTCGCCGATTCTCACGGCGTTCCCCTGACGGAATCACGGCGCAAAGTTAAGGCATTCTTTTCAGATGTGCAATACTTTTGCCCGAAACTTTCGGCAGCCTCCCTTTACTTGCGGAGGCGCTGGCCGAGCAGGAGGGCGATCGTGCGGGCGAGGGGACGGGAGCGGTGACGCTGCAGGAGGCGGTAGAAGAGCCAGGGAATGTATAGGCCGGCGAAGATGGAGAGCAGCGAGTAGACCCACCAGGGGAGGTCGGTGTAGTGGTGGAGTACTTGCTGGGCGGCGACGTTGCAATACCACGAGAGGAGGAAGATGATGTAGTTGGCCCCTGTCAGGTGGTCGAGCATTCGCCATTCCCGCTTTTCGATGATCCGCGAGAGCGACGTGCAGGCGGCGATGCCGGCCAGGGCGCAGAGGATGAAGAGGTCGGTGCCTTCGGTCAGGAAGAATAGCGCGCCCCAGAGCAGGACAGCGAGACAGAGTGTGAGGGGGTTGCTCCAGCTCACTATGCGGTCGACGGGAGCGTGCCAGGCTGCGTACCCTATGCCGAGGGCGAAGAAGAGGGCCATGTTGGGCAGCATGTCCATCCCCCAGAAGGACGTGAATCGCACCGGCCACCAGCGCATTGTGGCGTAGACGAGGATGAGGGTGATGAGCAGGGGCGTGTGGGGAGTGCGGAGGCGATGCCCGATCAGGAGGATGCCGTAGGTGGCGATCAGGAGCAGGAAGCAGACTTGGAGATACCAGAAATAGGGGATGACGAGGTGGTCGGAGTAGAGCAGGGAGCGCCCCAGTGAGTCGAGGGAGAGGGGAATGGCGTCGTCGGCCATGCCTGAGAGTCGGGTGCGGGGCACGAAGGTGACGAGGCTCAGGGTGAGGTATGGGAGCATCAGGCGCATGAACTTCCCCCAGGCGAAGTGGCGCCAGGGCTTTGTCACGCCCCGGGCGAAGGTGGTGAAGTATAGGAGGAAACCGGAGACGAAGATGAAGAGGGGCATGTGGAAGCTGTATATCATCCTGTAGGCCAGGGTGAGGCATCCGTTGGCGCCGTCGGGGTATTCATGTAGCGAGTGGCCGACCACCACCAGGATGATGCCTATCACCTGCATGTATGCCACAAACTTCAATGAGGCTCTCTCGTTACATGAGACCGAAATTCCGTTTTGTGACATTATCGATAAGTTCGGTGGTCTTAAGAAACTCCAGGATTCTTTCCTTGTCGTCCGCTGTCAGATGACCTATCACCCTTCCTCCCCTTTCTTCTATTCTTCGTATAGGGATTTCAAAGATATCGGAACAATCCAGCCAACTGTCATATTTGAGAAACCCGGGGTACATCCTATGGAGCAAAGGATACTGCGAATCCATGATGAAGGCGAGGATGTCTCCGATCTTTAGGGGTGTCATGAGAAGGGTGGGGACGTTAGAGTAAGGCTTCTTTCACCAATTGCTTCTCCCTGATGTAATCTACCATGTCTTCGGTGGCTTTCCCTGCACGAGCAATGTCGATCAGAGTGAGGAAGTTCTTTTGTGGGTCATCCTGTATCCTATGCCAGGCTTCCGACCATGCCGAGTCGTGAGACAGGTCGGATAAGTCATACGGGTCCTTATCTCCATACTTCTGAATCGCTGCATCCAGGGACTTCCTGTCGGCAACGGAGATGTAGTCCATATCCGGAGCAGTCGTGACATGAACTTTTTTGTCGCGTACCTCGATATTTTTCAGGAACTCCTTGAAATCCCCTGCCAATGGTTTCCCCTCGGCGATTTGAAGGGCCTTGTAGGTATAGGTGGGCACGGGACCGTGTTTGAGGGCCTTGAAAGAGTCGTCTATTATTACCTTGCCATACTTGACCAGGTGATCCTGTTGTGCAAAATACAGGATCTTGAAGAGCTTTATATAATCCACCCCGTCAGGGAAGTGCTGTGTGACATACAACACCACAGCTTTGATTTTGTCGATTTGTTGATTGGTCTTCATTTGATCCAGTGTTTAGTGAGGGGATACTTTTGTCTTAAAGGGATGGCATCATCTGACTCTATAACGAAAAATGCATTCAAAATAGTACTTTGTAAAACATTGGCGTATGAATAAGGTATGCGGCCGCTTCTCTCACGAGGGGCGGCCGCCTGCATAGGGTGTGTATATTTTAAAGTTAAATTCGGAAAATGAGGGTCAGGCTGAGAGGCCTGGTCGAAAAACCGTGGTCGGGGTGATTTCTTTGGGAGGGATGGGAATGGTGGGGGAGGTGTGACTGTCGTCAGTTTGCGGCCCAGAGGATGTTGGCGTCGGAGGCGCCGCCGGGGGCTACGTTGAGGGTCACGAGGAAGCGGCCGCCGTCGACGTCGGGCTGCTCCTGGAGGGTGACGTCCACTATGTCGAGGCCGTGCTGGGCGCAGACGTTGAAGAGGGTGACGGTGGTGGACTGGACATCGTTGTCGGCCAGCGGGGTGGTGTCGAGTCCCATCTGGAGGCCGAGGTCGGCGAGCTCCTGGAGCAGGCAACCGCAGAACTCTGCCTGGCGATCGTTGGCACACTGGCGGGAGCCTTCATATGGGAAGATGAAGAAATATGCGTAGTTGGTGAGGGAGTCGGCCTCGAAGCAGGCCACGGCCGATACTTCGGGGCGCATTGCGGAGTAGGAGAGGGAGTAACCGTCTTCGGAGTCGAGCCAGAGATTGTCGTCCTCGGCGGAGGGGACGAGGTTGATGTCGGCGGCGACAGTTTCGGCCATCTCTTCCTGGGAGAGGGCGGGTGATGCCACTCCATACACCTTGGTGATGAGGTCTTCGGCAGAGACAGTGACCGGGTGCGCAGCCGGGGATTGCGCGGAGAGGGAGAGACCTGCGAGGGTCGTCAGGGAGAGGAGGAGGGAGCGGAGAGCGGTGTGAAGAGTGGTCATTGCCTTCTGGTGTATTGGTGGGTTTATGAAAAGTAAAAGGGTGTTAAACCTTGCGGTTCGACAACCCTATAACTGACCCTCGTCCCCCTCTGTTTAAAACTGCCGCCACATTTAATGTTATTGTAACAACCTGCCCGGGTCGCTAACTCTCCCGTCTTACAGAGTCTCTGTCAATCATGTAGAAGGTTTTGTATGAAAAATTTCACTTTTTTATACAAATATTTGTAAATACGCGTCGGATTGCCTATATTTGCACCTGAATCATATCAACATTGATCTAACATAACTGGAAAGTTTATGGAGGGGCATTTCCAGAATTGGAAAAATAATAAAAAGACTAAGAATGCTTCATACTGGTACGAAATCGGTTATGGTAAAAGGTGGCTTTCTGTTTGGTGGTCTGCTACTGCTGGTGCTTGTGGGGAGTTGCGGGATGTTGAGGGGGATTCATTCATCGCGCGTGCTTACCCAAAGCCAGATCTTGCGGATGTGGATGGCGAACTCGGAAGATGAGATAGGTTATGCCTCGGACGGTAACAAGAAAAAAGCCAGAAGTGCAGATTTCCTGCTTGTGCCAGATAGTGTTGATTTGACCTTGGAAGAGGTGGATAATCGCTTGAGGTACTATGCCGGACCGTGCTCTCAATTCATGTGGCGATACGAATCGCCGGACATGGACATGAAGTGCTATGTCAACAGTTGTATATCCCCCGCTTTCCCCGTCACTTCAAGAGGGATCGAGCTCAAAATAACACTCATGCCTCGCTTCCCTCTTGAAGTCGAGGATATATATCTAATCACGGACACTGTGGTACAGGCGTATCCCACGGACAAGCTGGCCGAGGCCGGGTGGCGAGCGATAGGAGAACAAACTTTCATCTTCAAAATCCCTGAGAACCATACTGGGAAGGAAAGGCTTTGGGCCGTGGAGTGTTATGCAAAAAACCGGGAGTATTATGACGAACGCATAAGATGGCCTTGGAATGTAGATCCCGAAGCATTGAAAAACCGTAGATATCCAGTCGCCAACCTATACTTCATCCAGGTGACGGACACTGTGACAAACCAGTTTATATACGAGCGAGACACCAGGAGATTCCTAAGGTTTATGCCGAACACCTCAAAGTGGCTTCCTGATCCAGAGGGAGGATACCCTGAGCCATGGTCGACTGAATAGAATTGGTTCGACTACAGCAGGAGAGAGACAGGGCAGGCCCCACGGGGGCTGCCCTGTCTCTCTGTTTGGGATTAGGTAGGTCAGTGCTGGGTGACTTCGACTATCTGGGTCGGGGGGAGGGAGGCGTTGCGCAGGTCGCAGGCGGCCGCCACGCGGTCGGCCAGGGCGCCGAAGGCGTCGGCCTCGGGATTGCGCTCGGAGGCTTCGCCGGTCAGCTGGGTGGCTGCGAGGGCGAGAGAGGTGGGATGGCCGGTGTCGACGGCCTGGCAGATGTCGGCCACGAGGGGTATCTGCGCCAGCAGAGGCACGTTGAGCTCATCGGCGAGACGAGCCGCGCCACCTTCGCCGAAGATATAGTATCTTTCCTCGGGATGGGGAGCGGGGGTGAACCATGCCATGTTCTCCACGATGCCGAGCACCGGGACGCCAACCTTGTCGCCCTTGAACATGGCGATACCCTTGCGTGCGTCGGCCAGGGCCACCTCCTGCGGCGTGCTGACCACAACTACGCCAGTGATGGGGAGCGTCTGCACCAGAGTCAGATGGATGTCGCTCGTTCCCGGGGGCATGTCGATAAGGAAATAGTCCAGATCGCCCCACCAGGCATCGGTGATGAGCTGCTTGAGGGCGTTGCTGGCCATGCCGCCGCGCCAGAGCACGGCCTCCTCGCGCTTGACCACGAAACCGATCGAGAGCATCTTGACGCCATATTTCTCGACAGGCTCGATCCAGTCGCGCCCCTCCTGGTTGACCATATATAGAGGCTCGTCTTCGACCCCGAACATCTTGGGCATCGAGGGGCCGAAGATGTCGGCGTCCAGCACGCCGACCTTATAGCCCTTTGCAGCCAGGGCGATGGCGAGGTTGGCGGTGACGGTCGACTTGCCGACGCCCCCCTTGCCGGAGCTGACGCCGACGATGTTCTTGACTCCGGGGAGAGGGTTTGCAGGCTTGGCGGGCGCGGGGGCCTGGCGTGTCTTGACGGCTATGCGCCCCTTGACATCGATGTCGGGGTCGGCATAGACGGGGAGTGCGGCCTCGGCCGCACGCACCACCGACTTGATGAAGGGATCGGTGGGCTTGTCGAAAATCAGTGAGAAGGAGACCTTGGTGCCGTCGATGCGGATGTCGTCCTCCACCATGCCCAGCTCCACGATGTTCTTGCCGTTGCCGGGATAGCGCACATTCTTGAGCGCTTCAAGTATCAGATTTGGATAAAGGGCCATTTTCTTATGTTTTAGGGACAAAGCCTTCTGGTTTTTAGCTTTGGGAGCGGGAGGTGTCGGCTGCGCCACGGGGATAGGCGCGGTAGTCGTCGCGCTCGATGTCGTCTTCGCGCGGCTCCACGAGTGGGGCGCTGCCCAGACGGAAGGAGATGAGCTTGATCTTCTTGCCGCGCGATAGCCATTGCTGCTCGTAATAGGTCTTGATCGACGTGGTCTCGTCGGCCATGCCCGAACCGTAGAGGTCGTCGGTGAGGCGCAAGGTCTCCAGGGCGTTCGCCTCCACCAGGCGGCGGGTGTATTCATAGAGGAAAGGGGAGTCGGTCTTCAGGTGTACCACCCCTCCCGGCTTCAGGAACCGACGGTACATCTCCAGGAAACGCGTGGAGGTCAGACGCTTGCGAGGCTTCTGCATCTGCGGGTCGGGGAATGTGATCCAGATCTCGTCCACCTCGTCCGGAGCGAAGAAGTGGTCGATGTTCTCGATCTCGGTGCGCAGGAAAGCGGCGTTGGGTATGCCCTCCTCCTCCACGGTGGAGGCGCCCTTCCACATGCGGGCCCCCTTGATGTCGACACCGACATGGTTGCCACGGGGGTTGGAGCGGGCCAGGGCGACGGTGTACTCACCCTTGCCGCACCCCAGCTCGAGGGTTATGGGGAGGTCGGCGGGGAAGACCTGGGAGCCCCACGCGCCCTTAAACGGAAAACCCTCCCGTAGGAGGATTTCACGCGGATACTGCAGGGCGCACTTGAAGCGCTCCATGTCAGCGAATTTCTTGAGTTTGTTTTTTCCCATGGGGACTTGCTATCTTATTGGAAGGCCGGCAGGCTGCCTGGGCTGCTCAGCGGGCCATTAACTTGACAGTGCGTTCGGCGTCGGCGGTGCGTGCATTGACCACCACGATGCCGGCGGGGAGGTCTTCGAGCGAGATGCGGGCGGCCTCCGAGTCGGGTGCCCAGCGGCCCACGAGTGTGCCGTCGGCCGAGTAGACGGCGACGTCGGTCAGGGGCGCGGGGGCCTCGATGATGATGTGGCGGGCGCGGATGGCGACCGAGATGGCGTCGGTCGAGGCCGTTGCGGAGTCGATGCCCACGGAGCCGTTGGATTTGATGTCAAACTGGCTCCAGACCGGATGGCTGCGCCAAGCGTCCTCGGTGAAGTCGGCCACATGCAGGGTCACGGCGGCGGGGTCGACGCCGGAGAAGGTGTTGTCCTGCACGTCAGGCACGTTGGCGCCCAGTGACTCGGCCTCGATGAAGCTCAGGTTGGAGATGCCGGAGAAGGCGTGCTCGCCGAGCGAGGTGACCGACGGGCCCAGCATGATGGTGTCTGCAGCGGCGTTGGCGAAGGCATAGTTGCCCACCTTTGACGTCCCCTCCAGGATGTTGTCGACCTGCAGCAGGCGGCAGTTGGCGGCGAAGAGGCCCGGCACGTCGGCCAGCGAGGTGTTGACCCTCTTAAGCGCGGAGTCGTCCATCAGGAGCCCCTTGCCCAGGGATGCCTTGTCGTTGAGGGTGACCTCGGTGAGCTTCGGCATTCCGGCCAGGGCGTAGTCGCCGAAGCTCCTGACACCCGAGAGGTCGAGGGTGGTGATGGCCGTGCCCTGGAAGGCTTCCGGGCCGATGACCTGGATTGAGCCCAGGAGAAGGTCGGCCAGCGACGAGCAGCCGGCAAAAGTGCGCTCCGGCAGGGCGGAGAGGGCTGTGCGCTCGGGATGGATGTCGGTCAGGGCAGGATTGGATGCGAAGACTGCCGTGCCTACGGAGGCCAGCGTCTTGGGCAGGGACACGCTCTTGAGCGATTCGCAGCCGTAGAAGGCGTAGTCGCCCAGCGAGGTGACGCCCTCGGGGATGGCGACCGAGGTCAGCGAGGAGTGGGCGAAGGCGCCCGCGCCGATCTTGGTGAGGCCCGAGGGGAGGATGATCTGCGAGAGGCCTGACTTGAAGAAGGCGTAGGGCGGGATCTCCCCTGCGGGGAAGTAGGTGCGGTTGTCGAGCACCGGGGCCGAAGCCTTCAGCTCCTGGATGGACAGGCCCGAGAGGTCGAGCGTGCGATAGGAGGAGGGGAGGTCGGACAGGGATGCGATGTCGCGCGCGTCAGCCGAGCCTGTGAGGGTGAGCGTGGTCTCGGCGGGGAGAGAGGCGAGCTTGCCCCCGAGGGCGCCCGGAGTCAGCTCGAGAGTATATGCGCTGATGCTGGCCACCAGTGAGGAGGCGAGCATGAGGGTGATGATCAATCGTTTCATGTTGCAAATTTAGCAAAAAATCGAAAAGTGGCAAAATTATTTAAGGCTCACATCCCGTATCCGGGTGAAGATTAGGGGTATGGGAGGGTCTTATCGCATGATGAGGATGGAGGTGACGGCTCCCATGGCCTTGTCGTCGGGGCCCGAGGATGCCATCACGTGGTAGACGCCGCTGGCCACGCGGCCGCCGCCGGGGGCGGTGGCGTCCCATTGCACGGCTCCTCCGGAGGCTCGTCCGAGGTCGGCCACGACGTTGCCGGCGTTGTCGGCGATCTTCACGACGGCCCCGTCGGTGAGGCCGTCGATGGTGACCCATCCGTAATAGTCGGCGCGGACGGGGTTGGGGTAGGCGCGGACGCTATCCATGGAGTCGTCCGAGACCCCTTCGCCGTTGGGGTAGTATTCCGCCAGGCCCATGGACGTGGCCATCATCACGGACCCTGTCGAGGGGTCGTAGCAGAGCTTGTAGACTTCGTCGGAGGGGAGTTCGCTGTTGTCGGAGGTGAGGGAGTAGAGTATCTCGCGACCGTCGCGCGAGGTGACCACCACGCCGCCGCCAAGAGTGGCAAACCACTTTCGCCCCCTGGGGTCGGCGATGATGTCGGTCACGGTGACTCCGTCGAGCAGGTAGTCGGCCAGTGAGGTACCGTCGTTGCGGGCCACCTTGATTCGGTTGACGCGCGAGGGGTCGTTGAAGAGGGTGTTGGGGTTGACGGTGGCCACGCCCTGGCGGTGTCCGATCCAGACGAGGCCTGTCTGGGGGTCGTCGTAGACGGCGTTGATGACGTCGATGCCCACTGCGTTGCCGTCCTGGTCGTAGGCCTTCTGCATGATGGCCACGCGGTCGTCCGACTCGGTGTCGAGGGTGCCACGGGTGTCGACGATGGCGAGCACCTGGTCGTTGCCGTTGGGGGCGATGAGCAGTGTGTTGGCGTATGTGTTGAGGGGCCAGATCTCGCATTGGCGGGGCTTGAGACCCTGCACTACCCATGACTTCCAGGGGCGGAAGGAGGCGGCGTCCTTGGTGGCGCGGCGGTCTTCGGCCTTCCAGAGCCATATCTCCTGATTCTCGCCGTCGGGGTCGCTATACTTGAAGTTGGACGACCATAGGTTGCCCTTCGAGTCGAAGCGTGGGGTGGAGAAGCGGCAGATGTTCCATCCCGGGTCGTCGGGGCGCACCACCACGAACCCCGGCCTGCCGGCGGCGGCGTCCGAGGGGTGGGAGAGATGGAGCAGGTCGTCGGGATTGGCCAGGTCCATCCTGAGGAGCCCCTTGGTGTAGGAGCCCATGTAGATGACGTCCGGGTTGTCGGGGTCGATGGCTATGCCGGCGGGGTTGTAGAAGATGTCCTGCATCTCGGGATTGGTGTAGGGGAGTCCGTACATTGACCAGGAGAGCCCCTTGAGGCCCGAGAGGAGTATGGGGGCGCGCAGGCCGCCGGAGGCCAGGTAGGGGGTTACGCCTCGGTTGTTGGCCAGCATGCCGTACTTGGGGGAGTAGCCCAGGTTGGTGGTCATGAAGATTGCCGGGGCGTTGGGGAGGATGACGTCGCGCGTCAGCGTCCACTTGCCCGCCTGATCTTGGGTAGGCTCCATGGTCTTGGACCAGAACCCTTTGTAGCGGTCGCCAAACCAGAACTCCTTGAAGTCCCAGCTTCCGGCCATCAGGCCGTAGTCGTCGCGGCGGAGCTGGCGGCTGATGGTGGCGTCGCGGTTGAGCTGCTGCACCCATGCGGGGATGGTGATGAGGTATCCGTCGCGGTTGGCCGTGAAGTTGGCGTCGGCGATGGGCATGAGCTCTCCGCCGATGCGGAACTCCCCGGCGCCGTTGCGCCATATTGAGCGCACGCCCTTGCTGTCGGGCCCGAGCGACAATATTGCCACGAAAGTGTCCGACAGTGGGAGCACCTGCGCCACGTCGGGTGTGCCCTCCACCACCTGGTATTCGTCGAGGGTGAAGCGGGGGGCGGCGCTCGGGGCGCTCAGCAGCTTGGAGCCTGTGGCCAGGAGTATCTGGTCGCCCATGCGGGCGACGCTCTCCACGCGCCGGCCGTAGTCGCGGCTTTCCTGGATCTCGCCCTTCTCGTCGTTGATGGCGATGTATCCGAACTGTGTGCCTACGTATGCGCGGGGCAGCGAGTGGTCGAACGTGATGGAGGTCACCTCCTTGGTCTCGGTGGAGGCCATGTCCTTGAAGGCCGGGATGCTGACCACACGTCCGTCGTCGTAGACGAGGTCGATGTTGAAGTTCTCATACACCACGAGCAGGTAGCGGCGCAGAGGGTTGTATGCCATCTTGCGCGCCACGTCCTCGGAGAGGAGGTTGGTGGAGTTGAGGGGCGTTATCTCCTCGCTCTCCTTGTCGTAGACGAAGAGGGCGGTCAGGGGGTCGGCGTTGCTGGGGACATCCTTCTGGTGCACCTGGGCGAGGGCCATGAAGTATGTCTTGTCGGGGGTGTCGGCGATTGCGGTGGGCTGATCGCCGAAGGGCGTGTGCAGCCTCCAGGTGCCGTGCTGGGCCCTGGCTGCCAGGAATGCGGCCATCATGATGGCCGCTATGGTGATCAGTCTTTTCATTTCAGGTTATGGGAGAGGGTGGGATTTTTGGGAGTGGTGGGAGAGGTGGGAGGATTGGGAATGGTGGGAGGATTGAGATTGGGTTAGAGGAGATGGGATAGGAGGGCGCGGGTGGCGCGGCCGCGGTGGGAGATCGCGTTCTTTGCGGCGGCGCTCATGTCGGCGAAGCGCAGGCCGGTCTCGGCGGCTATGAACACCGGGTCGTAGCCGAATCCCCCGACGCCGTGTCGCCCGAGGGCTATGGAGCCTTCCACAGTGCCCTCGAAGAGGGTCTCCTTCTCCCCCTCGATGAGGGCTATGACGGTGCTGAAGCGGGCCGTGCGCGCCTCTTCGGGCACGCCTTCGAGCCGCTTGAGCAGCAGGTCGATGTTGTCGTCCGGAGTGCACCCGGGGCCGGCGAAGCGGGCCGAATAGACCCCCGGGGCGCCGTCGAGGGCGTCGACCATCAGGCCGGTGTCGTCGGCGAAGCAGTCGAAGCCGTATCGCTCCTTGACCCAACGGGCCTTGATGAGGGCGTTTCCGGCCAGGGTGTAGGCCGTCTCCGGGATGTCGTCGTGGCATCCGATGTCGGAGAGGGAGAGTATGCGGAGGCGGTCGCCGGCCATGGCGCGCACTTCCTCAAGCTTATGGGGATTGTTGGTGGCGAATACTATTTCTCGTTTCATCACCTATATCAACGAATTGCGCCCCCCTTATATTGCATGTCGCCGCGCCTCCCGGCTATCGGCGGTACTCCGGCGGCAGGATGGTGGCCGGGTTGGCCGTGTCGACAGCCATTATGACCGTGCGCGCCTCCCCTCGCCAGGGGAGGGTGGCGTGGTAGCGGCGGTATTGCACCACCACGGGGAGCCCGGCCAGCTGCATCCGTTTGAGCTCGGCTGCCACGTGGGCGTCCTTGGCCGTGAAGATGAAGTCGCGGGTGTAGAGGCGCGTGGTGTCGTGCAGTTCCTTGTAGGGCAGCAGCACCCCCTCGTATGTCTTGAAGACGGTGCCCCGCTTCTGGATGCTCTCCACGTAGCCATACTGCACCGCCTCGTCCACATAGGGGGAGAAGAAGCGCAGGTAGAATGCCACGCACCCTAAGAGCACGGCCAGCGAAAGGGCTCCCCAGAGCCATATGCGGCGGTTGCGCACGCCCGGGGCGAGGTGTTCGAATTCCGACTCCTCCTCGTCCCAGTAGTCGGGGTCTTCCGGTTTCGGCTCCGGGCGTTTCGGCTCCGCGGGCTTCTCCTCCACCGGCGGGGTGTTCTCGAAGAAGTCGTTGGGCTCGTCGGAGTCGAAGCGGTCCTCGTCCAGATCGTTGTCCAGGTCGTCGTCAGGTCGAAATATCATGGTTTTGTCTTTGGATTGTCAATGTGTTGGGGTTGTGTCCGTGCGGACTCGCGGCGCGACAGGGAGATGTAGGCCATGGTGAATATTCCCAGGATGATGAGCATCACCGTCTGTCCGCTCCACTGCAGCATCGAGAAGGCGGTGCCCTGCGCCTCCGATATGCCGTAGATGGCCAGGCCGAACATCACGGCGATGTTCCAGGGTCCCAGGCCGCCGTTGGATGGTATGGCCATGCCGATGGAGCTGAGCACGAATGCCACGAGGCAGGGCACCAGGCCGTAGGCCAGCGACGGCTCGGCGCACAGGGCCTTGGTGAAGGGGAATGCGAAGAAGGCCACGTAGAGCTGTACGAAATAGCATCCCCAGATGCAGAGCGTCAGCAGCAGGAAGAGCCCCCGGCGCGGCATGCGCCCCACCACTGCAAACCCCTCCCAGAGGTTGCGCCCCCAGCCCAGGAGCCTGGAGGTGAGGGGGGTGTGGCGCGTCAGGATGACCAGGGCGAGGCAGGCGCCGGCCCCTAAAATTAGCACGAGCCAGGTCCAGGGGTTGGACAGCAGCGCCAGGGCGTCGCGTCCGATCTGATAGCGGTCCATGAAGGACTGCAGGGCCCCCGCCGCCACGATGAAGGCCAGGGCGGTGAGGGTCAGCACGGTGAGCGTGTCGGTCAGGCGGTCGGCCACCATCGAGCCAAGCACGGTGGTGAAGGGGGCTTTCTGCCGGCGAGCTATGTATGTGCACCGCCACACCTCCCCAAGGCGCGGGAAGACCAGGTTGAGGGCGTAGCAGCCGAAGATGGAGCATGACAGGGCCATCATCGGGGCGTGGATCCCCAGGGCGTCGAGCTGGAGGCGCCAGCGTGCGGCGCGGAAGATGTGGGAGAAGACGCTTATGCCCATGGCCAGGAGTATCCACCAATAGTCGACCCCCTCGCGCAGGATGTGGAGCATCTCGGCGAAGTCGACCTTGCTGAACATGTACCACAGCAGCAGGACGGTGCATGCCACCGGCACTATCCAGCGCAGCAGCCGCTTCCACCAGGGGGCGCGGGGGCTCCCGGCCTTGTCGGGGTGTGTCCGGGGCTCAGTCATTGAAGAGGGCGAGCGTGGCCTCGCAGATGCGGCGCATGGCCTCGCGGATGTTGTCGTCGGAAGTGGCGTAGCTCAGGCGGATGTATCCCGGGAAGCAGAAGGCGTCGCCGTCGACCGTGGCCACATGGGCCACTTCGAGCAGATACATCACATAGTCCGAGGCGGAGCGGATCTTGCGGTCGCCCGCGCGGCGCCCCACGCAGGCCGACACGTCGGGGAAGAGGTAGAAGGCACCCTGGGGCACGTTGCATTTCCAGCCCGGGATGTCGGCTGCCAGCCCCACGATGAGGTCGCGTCGCCGCTCGAAGGCCTGGCGCATCTTCTCGCGGTCGTCCTGCGGCCCGGCGTAGGCTGCCGCGGCGGCCTTCTGGGCTATCGAGGAGGCGCCGGAGGTGTATTGGCCCTGGAGCTTTGTGACGGCCTTGGCCAGCTCCGAGGGGCCGGCCATGAAGCCGATGCGCCAGCCGGTCATGGCGTATGCCTTGGAGACGCCGTTGATGATGACCGTGCGGTGGGCCATGCCCGGCATCTCGGCTATGGAGTGCACGCGCCCCTGGAAGGTGATGTGCTCGTAGATGTCGTCGGTCATCACCAGCACCTTGGGGTGGCGGCGCAGCACGGCGGCCAGGGCCTCCAGCTCCTCGGCCGTGTAGACGCTGCCGGTCGGGTTGGAGGGGGAGTTGATGAGAAAGAGGCGCGTGCGGGGCGTCAGGGCCTTCTCAAGCTGCTCGGGGGTGATCTTGAAGTCGTTTTCTATCGACGTGGGCACGGTGACGCTCACGCCCTCGGCGAGCTTGACCATCTCGATATAGCTGACCCAGGCCGGGACCGGTATGACCACCTCGTCGCCGGGGTTTACGGCTGCCAGGATCACGTTGCAAAGCTCCTGCTTGGCGCCGTTGCCGACCACGATCTGTGCCGGCTCGTACTCCAGGCCGTTCTCGCGGCGCAGCTTGTCGGCGATGGCGCGGCGCAGGTCCATGAACCCCGCCACGGGGGAATAGCGGGAATAGTTGTCGGCTATGGCCTTGCAGGCGGCCTCCTTTATATATTCGGGGGTGTCGAAGTCGGGCTCCCCGACAGCCATGTTGATGACATCGATGCCTGCGGCCTTGAGCTCGGCGCTCTTCTGCGACATGGCCAGGGTGGCGGAAGAGGCCAGGGCCTTGACACGGTTGGAAATCTGAAGCATATTCTTTACATATTGAGCGGAGGCGTCACTGTCGATGCCTCTTGTGAATATAACGCTTGGCCGGGCAATGTTATTTTTCACGCCGGGGGGCGGAGAGGGGCGCGAAATGGAAAGATGGAGAAAAAAGGGCCATAATTTTGTAATCTTGAACATCTTTGCTACTTTTGCAAAAAATTAACGCAGGCGGGGGGCGACTCTTGCCTCCAACGCACATATCACTCTCTATGAAAGGAAACAACATCCGCAGAGGCTCCCTGCTGAGCTCGGCCGCCTGCCTGACCCTGGCAGTGCTGATGGCCATCCTGGGGGGATGCTCCAAGCAGTCGTCGGGCGACGCCCGCGACCTTCTGGCCACCGTGCCCGCCGACGCCGGCACGGTGATGGTCGTCAACGTGCATTCGATGCTCGAGAAGACAGGCTTCAAGTTCAAGGACGGCAAGCCCGTGCCCTCCGCCCAGACCAGCCAATGGATCGACAGCATCGCCGATCCCAAGGCCCGCGAGATCTTCAAGGCCCTCGCGGAGGGGGAGATGGGCCTGGCCTACAACGCCGGCGTCGTCTTCCTGGCCGATCAGCTCTACGTGAGCGTCCTGCTCGACAATCCCGACCTGATGCGCCAGCGTCTCAACTCCGCCGAGCACATCAACCTCACCGAGACCAGCGGCGTCTGGCATGACGGTCGCTTCGCCATCAAGGGCAACCAGATGTGGTGGGCCGCGCAGTACGACGTACGCCCCGAGACCATCAACTCCTTCGCCGACCTGAGCGAGAAGAAGAGCTTCCTCTCCAACCGCCAGGCCGACGAGCTCGCCTCCCTGAAGAACGACCTCTACGGCGTGGGCGACCTCACGTCGCTGACCCGCATGGCCGTCACCCGGGGCCTGATGGACCCGCAGACGGCCGGGATGACGAGCATGGCCCTCTCGATGATATTCGACACACCCGCCTACCTCACACTGACGGGCAACTACACCCCCGACAAGGAGGTGAGCTTCAGCGTCGGCGTGCTCGACAAGGAATTCAAGGCCGCCGAATACCTGCTCCCCGCCGGCAAGGTCGATCCCGGAGCCATCAAGGAGACGGCCCCCAAGGCATACGGCTATGGCGCCGTGTGCGTCTCCTCCAAGCTCATAGACAAGGTCATGAAGATGGCCTCCTCCTTCGGGGGCGCCCTGCCGCAGGACTTCACCGACATGCTCAAGCCAATCGACGGCACCATAGCCTTCGCCATGGGCTCCGACATGATGGGATTCACCGTCCTCGTGCAGACCACGGGCGACGGCACTTCGGCCCTGCACAACCTCCTCTCCTCCTTCGGCTCCGTCACCCGCGAGGGCAAGAACCTGCGCCTGACCTCCGGCACCATCGAGGGGGGCGACCTGGAGGGCGCCAAGAGCGCCGAGCTGCTCAAGGGGGCCGTGGCCGGCATGGTGTATTCCGACGAGCCCGGCGGCGCCCCGGTGGTCTTCGCCCTGCGCCCGGCAGGCAAGAGCCTGGAGGCGGAGCTGCACCTTCCGATGTCCAACATCTCCGCCACCATCCCCGGGGTGCGCTGACCACGATGCAACGCATAGACACCATCAAATGCTCGGGGCTCCTGCCCCGAGTTTTTGTATCTGAGAAGATACCCCCCTCGCAGGTGTGGCTCTCCGACCTGGAGCTGCGCCGGGGCGAGCTCTATCTCATCGAGGCGGCCAGCGGCGGGGGAAAGTCGTCGCTCGTCTCCTTCATCTACGGCCTGCGCGACGACTACGAGGGCGCCATCGCCTTCGACGGGCGCGACGCCCGCACGCTCAGCGTCTCCGACTGGCAGGAGATGCGCCGCCGCCACCTCGCCTACCTGCCTCAGGAGCTGGGCCTCTTCACCGACCTGACGGCCATAGACAACATCCTGCTCAAGAACCAGCTCGCCGACGGGGTGGGGGAGGAGCAAATCGACGAGTGGATGCGCCGCCTCGGCATCGAGGGGAGGCGCGACTGGCCCGTGGCGCGCCTCTCCATCGGGCAGCGGCAGCGCGTGGCGCTGATCCGCTCGCTGTGCCAGCCCTTCGACTTCCTGCTGCTCGACGAGCCGGTCAGCCACCTTGACGAGCACAACAACCGCGAGGGCGCCGCCATAGTGGCTTCCGAGGCCAGGCGCCGGGGAGCCTCGGTGGTGATGACCTCCGTGGGCAACCCCTTGCTCCTCCCCAACCCCATCAGACTCCGCTTATGAAAGACAGCAATCCCAACATCGGCGCCCGCCTGCTCAGGCGCGGCATCTCCGGTGCGCGCATGGCCGGCTTCGTGCTCTCCAACTTCATCGGCCTCCTCATAGTCTGCGCCGCCGTGCAGGCCTACGTCGACGTGCGCCCCCTGACTGAAGACGAGGACTCCTTCATCCGCACCGACTACGTGGTGGTCAACAAGCGCGTTGGCACCACCGGCGCCCCCTCCGCGAGCACCCGCTTCAGCGACTCCGAGATAGCCGACCTCGAGGCGCAGCCCTGGGTGCGCTCCGTCGGGCGCTTCACGGCCGCCTCCTACCGCGTCGAGGGAGCCGTCGAGACCGGCGGGGGTGGGATGCGCACGGCCCTCTTCTTCGAGGCCATACCGGACCGTTTCGTCGACGTCGCCTCCTCGGGATGGACTTGGCATCCGGGCGACCGCGAGGTGCCCATCATCATCCCGCGCGACTACCTGGCCCTCTACAACTTCGGCTTCGCCGGCTCCGCAGGGCTGCCGCAGCTCAGCGAGACGGCCATCAGCGGCATCCCCCTGCGCCTGCGGCTGGGCGACGGGGAGGACGGCATGGCCCTGGAGGGGCGCGTGGTGGGATATAGCTCACGCCTCAACACCATCCTCGTTCCGCAGTCGTTCATGGAGGCCACCAACGCCCTGCTCGCCCCCGGCGAGGAGCGCCTCCCCTCGCGCCTGATACTCGACGTCAGCAGCCCTGGCGACGCCGCCATCAACCCCTACCTTGAGTCGCACGGCCTGGAGCGCGAGGGCGACGACAAGGGGGCGGCGGCCACATTCCTGCTACGCACCGTGGCGGGCGTGGCCGGAGGCATCGGCCTGCTCGTCACTGTCCTGTCGTTCTTCCTGCTGCTTCTGTCGGTGTCGCTGATCATGGAGCGCAACCGCTCCCGCATCCACCTCCTGCTGACTTTGGGATACCCCCTGGGCAAGGCCGGGGCCCCATACATAAGGGTCGTCGCGACGGGTTGCGTCTGCGCCCTGGCGCTGACGTGCGCCGCCCTGTGGGGCCTGCGCGGCCTCTACGTAGGTGCCCTGCTCCCCTTGGGGGGAGGCTCGGCCGGAGTGTGGTGGGGCATGGCGACGGCCATCCTCCTCACCCTTCTGACCGTGGGGGGCAACGTCGTCTCCATCCGTCGCCGCGTCCGCAGCTCCTGGCGCTGATTCGTCCGGCTGCGTCCGGGTGTGTGCGGCTGCGTCCGGGTGTGTGCGCCTGCGTCCGGCTGTGTCCGCAGGCGGACTTTGAGATGGATTAAAGGGCAAATGTTAAAATATGTGCAGAATAATGTTAATAAATCCTAAATAGGCAAATATGATTATAAAAAATGTTACATTTGCCGAATCTTTGTTACATTATTACCACTGAAAGGCTCATCTGGCAGTAGCAGAGGCGTGACTAACAACTTAAAATCTATATAGAAGAGAAGAAATACATCATAATTAACCCAATGTAAAACTAAATTTTCATTCTTGCATGAAGAACTTTTGTTTTCATCTGAATCGAAAGGCGTGGCTGACTCTGGTCATGCTTCTGGCCGTGGCCCTTCCGGGTCTGGCACAGACGATTCTCGTCCACGGCAACGTGGTCGATGAGTTGGGCGATGCCCTGATTGGTGCCACCATCATGGAAAAAGGCACCTCCAACGGCACCGCGGCCGACATCGACGGCAACTTTGAGATCCACGTTCGCCCGAACGCCACTCTGGTGGTCAGCTACGTGGGGTACGACCCCATGGAGGTGGCCGTCAACAATCATCACGAGCTCAACATCGTGATGAAGGAGAACGCCCAGATGCTGGCTGAGACCGTGGTCATCGGTTACGGTACCGTCAAGAAATCCGACGCTACCGGCTCCG
>CAZHCM010000017.1:0-23927 GCA_964531005.1 uncultured Sangeribacter sp.
TTTAGATGGCCAAGGGTGCGCGACTTGCAAGTCGCGCACCCTTGGCCATCTAAACATATCCCCGGCCGAAGGCGTTCTAAAGGTATAAGCATTCCACACTTCCGACTTTTATGAAAAACACTGAAAATCTCAAGGAATACGAGCGGGAACTCGAAAAGATGAGCCCGTTCGAGATCAAGAATACCCTCATCAAGCTCGCCAAGCACGACGAACGCGTCTCCACGGCTTCGTATCTGAACGCCGGCCGCGGCAACCCCAACTGGATAGCCACCGCTCCGCGCGAGGCATTCTTCCTCCTGGGCACATGGGCCCTCCAGGAAGCACGCGACGAGATGTACATGAAGCCTGGCGTGGCCGGCATGCCCGAGTCCGAGGGGATAGGCATGCGCCTGCGCACCTTCCTGCGCGACAACTCCTCGCGCCGGGGCGCCCGGCTCCTCTCCGAGACCCTCGACTACGCCGAGAAGAAACTCGGCATAGACGTCAACGACCTGGCCTTCGAATGGGCCGACGGCATTATAGGCGACCAATACCCCTCCCCTCCACGCATACTGGAAAACACCGAGAAGATCGTGGCCGCATACATGGCCCAGGAGATGGGCGACCATGCCGAGGGGTTCGGCCGCGAATACGACTATTTCGCCACCGAAGGGGGCACGGCTGCGATGTGCTACATCTTTGACTCACTCGAAGCCAACCACCTGCTCAAGAAGGGGGACACGGTGGCCCTGATGACCCCAATCTTCACCCCGTATATCGAGATACCACAGCTCGACCGCTACAGCTTCAACGTGGTCGACGTCCGGGCTGACCAGCTCGACGCCACGGGCCACCACACCTGGCAATACAGCAAGGAGCAGCTCGACAAGCTGCGAGACCCCGCCGTCAAGCTCGTCTTCCTCGTCAACCCCTCCAACCCGCCAAGCTTCACAATGAGCAAGGAGGACATGGACACGCTGGTCGACATCGTCAAGAACGACAACCCCGACCTGATGATCGTCACCGACGACGTCTACGGCACGTTTGCCAAGGACTTCAAGTCGCTGATGTACGTCCTACCGTACAACACCCTCTGCGTATATTCCTACTCCAAGTATTTCGGGGCCACCGGATGGCGCCTGGCAGTCGTGGCGGCCGCCAAGGAGAATGTCTTCGACGCCCTCATAGCACGCGAGACCCCGGAGGAGCTGGCCGATCTCAACCGCCGCTATTCGTCGCTCTGCATGGATCCGTCCAAGCTGAAGTTCATCGACCGCATGGTGGCCGACTCCCGCTCCGTGGCCCTCAACCACACCGCCGGCCTCTCCACCCCGCAGCAGATCCAGATGACCCTCTTCTCGGCCATGTGCCTGCTCGACACCGAGGACGTCTACAAGCGCAAGATGCAGTCGATGATCCACAACCGCCTGGAGGCTCTCTGGAAGGGCACGGGCTTCCGCCTGCGCAAGGACCCCAACCGTGTGGGCTACTATAGCGAGATCGACCTCATGGTGTGGGGCGAGGAGATCTATGGCAAGGATTTCTGCGAATGGCTCAAGCAGAACTACGAGCCCCTCGATCCCGTCATGCGCCTCGCCAAGGAGGAATCGGTCGTGCTGCTCAACGGCAGCGGCTTCAACGGCCCGGCATGGTCGGTGCGCGCCTCGCTGGCCAACCTTGACGAAAACGAGTACCTGCGCATCGGCGACGCTATCCGCTCCATCCTCGACGGATACTACGAAGACTATCGCAAATCCACCGGCCGATAGCGCCCGGAAGGGAGCGTCCCTTACGGTCCTCCCCATCCTCCCCGTCCGCCACGTCCAGTACATGCACTATGAGCGCGGAGTGGTTGTCGCGGTTGGAGGCCGTGGCCCCGCGAAGGATGGCGGCCTTGTGGTCGTCGTCGCCACCCTGCGAGGAGAAGATGTTGCACAAGGCCTCCCCGCTCTCCATCTCGGGCTGCTCCAGCATCCCGTCGGAGCAAAGATAGAAATAGTCCCCGGGGCGGACGTCTGCAGTGGTGTGGACGTCCGCCCCGGGTCGTGTGTCCATATGCGGCTGCATGGCGCGGGTGATGACGTTCCTCTGACGGGAATGTCTCGCCTCCTCACGCGTCATCTCGCCGAGGCGCACCAGGTCGTTGACAAGCGAATGGTCTCGCGTCTCGAAAAGAATCTCCGTGTCCTCGCCGGTCATTCCCGGACGTATGTGGTACACCCTGCTGTCGCCGATGTGTGCTATCGTGGCCCCGGAGTTATGAAGTTGCAGGAAGGCCATCGTCGTGCCCATCTTCCTGTCCGCCCCGCTGTCGCGGGCATCCAGGGCGTCATAGGCGGCCTCAAGGGCCTCCGTCAGGTCGGTGTCGGTGAAGTCCCCCTCCCCGTAGCGAGGCCCGGAGAGAAGGCTTCGACTCATCGCCTCGCACACAGTGGCGCTCGCCACCTCCCCCGCGTCGTGTCCGCCCATGCCGTCGCAGAGTATGAAGGTGCGGTCATCCGCGCCCCCCTCGCCGTGGGGCGGATAGATGCAGTCCTCCTGATGGGGGCGCCCCTGCGCATCCTTGCGCTGGCCTGGCTCCCATATGCTGCAGACATTGACCCTGTATCGCATGGGACGCTCAGATTTCAGTGGCTTCATCGTCGGGTATCTCGAAAAGCAGGTCTGCGTCCGGCAGATGGATTACGTCGCCGTGTGCCAAAATCACTGAATCGCCGTAATAGAGGGGTTCGGAGCCGATGCTTGTGGGATTGACCTTTTCTTTGAAAAGGGAGACATAGTGCACAAACCCCTTCTCCGGGACGCGCCTCACATCCACCACCACATGCTCGCGGCTCATCGTGCGCCTGTCTCCGGTGTCGATCTGGAAATCGGCCTCCGACTTGCGCCCTCGCCTCCCGATGACGTTCCTGCCCGGCTGGAGCTGGTAGCAAGTGTCCGTACCCGCCAGCAGCAGGCGCCCGATGACGGAGTTTGCGTCCGCCTCCGAATCTGCAGACGCACCCTTGAACGCATAGCTGGTGGGCTCGTCGTCGGCACACGAAGGCGCGAACCCCGGACTGGCCGCTCCGGGACTCACACGCTTGAACTGCGTGAAGGGATACTTGTGCTTGCAGATGGGGCAGGTCACGTTCTTGCCCTCGATCCCCGGCTGGTGCCTGACGGAGAGTATCGCGCCGTCAAAGGGGCATTTGATCTGTATTATCTCATCCATTGTGTCTGCCTTATGATTTCCTCCATGCCGCACGGTGTCAGCTCACCATTGCAGGACGGGGAGGTTGTCGTCGAAATTGCCCCACATCACCGGGTGCTGCTTGCCGCCCGACATCTTCGCCACCCCGTCATGCACGAACTCGTAGAGCTCGCGGGCGGTGATGGTGCGGTCCCGGTCGGCGTCGGCGTTGCCGCGCAGCCCCATCTGCAGGTAGGTGGTGAAATAGCCGTTCTGCATGTCGGCGCGTTCCAGGGAGTTCTCGTCGGTGCGCGACGAGAGGAAGAGGATGACGTTGGCTTTCTTGGCATCCTCCTCGGCCTCCTGCTGCGCGCGCTCGTCGAGGCGGATTCCTCCGGCGCGGCATGCGTCGACATACATCACCTTGTTCTTGCACCGGCTCTCGGCCATGGCCGCGCGCACCTGATGGTAGCCGATGGTGCCGTCGGATGCGCAAAACCCTCCCGGATACCCGTGCCCGCTGAAGAAGAACACCACCACGTCGTCAGGCCCGGCATGGCTGAAGACACGCCTGATGTCGGAGAGTATGCGTTCCTTGGTGGCCACGGAGTCGAGCAGCAGGGAATAGGTGAAGTCGGGCTGGTTGCGGGAATAGAGGGCAGCCATGATGCGGGCGTCGTTGGCCGGCAGGCGCAGGCTGCCGACCTTGGCCGGATACCTGGAATAGTCGGCTATCCCCACCGACACGAGATAGGTGCGCGCGTCCGTGCAGAGAGCCGTGCCCCCCAGCGCCAATCCCGCAAACAGACGTAGGAGTCCCCTCCTCATGCTAAGCCATGAAAGTGGAGACGTCGGGGTCATTCACATAGTCCGGCAGGTCGTTCATGGCGTCGGGGAAGACGATGTCTGCCAGCGGGTCGGGAGCGTCGACGCGCTGCTCGGCCTCCGGGGCCTGCGTGTCCGTCTGTGCGAGCACTTCAGCCACCATGTCGGCCTCCACAGTTCCGATCACCTCCACTCCATCGGCAGTCGCCTCCATTTCTACGGTCTCGGCAGCCACGTCGGCCACTGCGTCGGGGACCGCCTCAGCCACAACACCCTCCACGCTCTCGAACGTCGCCTCCACAGGCTCCTCGGCGGCGATGGTCGTCCCAGGGGCGTCCGGAGCGGCGGTGTAGGCTATTACCTCCACCTCGTCCAGGGTTACGGCTACGGGCTCAGCCACACTCTCGGCGCCGACCGGCTTCTCCTCGGCCGGAGCCCCCTGTGCCTGGGAGACGGCTTCCGTCTCATTGGGCTGCGAGCCCTGCGCCTCCTCGGGGGATAGGGTCGCCCCGATGCCCATGCCGGCAACCGCGCCTACGGCTGTGCCTGCGGCTGTGGCCATGTTTTTCTCTGTTTTCTGGTTTGCCTTATGTGTCATGTTGCTCATTCTTTGAAATGCTTCGTTAGGTTTTTCTTTGCCCCCTTGTGTCCCTGTGCGGCAGCACGCCTGAAATACTCACGCGCCTTGGCTGGGTCCCGCTTCACGCCGCGCCCGTTGAAATACATCACTCCCAGGTTGTTCTGGGCTGCGGCATACCCCTGGGCCGCGGCCTTGCGATACCAGCTCACGGCCTCTCCGTAGTCGGTGGCCACTCCGGTGCCGTTGGCGTACATGGTCCCGAGGCTGTTTTGTGCATGGGGATTCCCCTGCCGGGCGGCCTTGCGGTACCATTTCACGGCCTCGGCATAGCTCTGGGCGATTCCGCGCCCTTTCTCGCACATCAGCCCGAGACTGTACTGTGCGTCGGCATGTCCGGCCTCGGCACCCTTGCGATACCACTTTACGGCCTGGGCATAGTCCTTGGCCACCCCCTTGCCGTTCTCGTACATTCGCCCTGCCTTTATGGCATACCTTGTCGCGCCCCTCTCCACAGCCTGCCTGTAAAGCTCCAGGGCCTTCCCATACTGCCTACGGGCGTAGAAGCCATCCCCATCCTTGCCCAATCGCGCCCCTTCGGCAGTTGAGGCCGACGCATTTGCCGGAGCGAACGTCGGCGTGGCAGGCTTTCCGGCGGCAGGACGTGTGACCACCTTCTGGCCCGAAACGCCCAAGGCCGCGACGCAAAGCGCTGCACTCAGAAGGATCTTCAGGAGTCTCATGTCACAACTCATTTGTCACAACTCATTTGTCATAACTCGTGGCCGCTCTTGTCATGCCAAGAACCTTGGTCGGGGTTGCCGTTCTTGAAGGAGCCCTCGAAATACTCGCCGGTGCTCTTGATGGTGTAGCGTCCGTCATGGTACTGGTTCAGCCTGTAGGTCCCTCGGAAGACATCGCCGTTGGAGAGGGTGTAGACGGCCTCCCCCTCCATGTTGCCGTCCACAAACTCCCCGTCATACACGCTCCCCTTGTACTGCCCATAGGTGATCTTGGCCACCCCTTTGCCGTTGGGCAGTTTCTCGCCGGTCTCCGGGTCTATTGACACGTCTCCTGTGTATGAGGCGGTCCCCAAGGGAGACTCCCAGTAATAGTCCACCACCTGAGGCACGCTCTCCGTGGCCGCTTGGCTGGCGATACCGTCCTCTCCCGCCTCCTGGCCCTCTGCGTCTCCCCGCCCGGTGGCCACCAGGGCAATGATGGCCCCGATTATGGCCACTGCCGCCACAATGCCTGCATAGAGCCATTTGCGAGATTTCCCTTTCTCGGGTGCAGGGATTTGGGAGGTATCGGTCGAAGGTAAGGGGGCATCTTCCGCCTCAGGGCCTTCCGCAGGCTCCTCGGGGAGCTGGGTCTGGTCAGAGCCGCATATCTCGTCGACAAACTCCGCCACCGATGCATGACGGTTCTTGCGCATCGGGGCCATCGCCTTCGATATGGCTGGGATGAGCGCAGTGGGTATGGAGGCGGGGAAGGTCAGCTCATCCTCTATCAATTTGGTGGCCTGAGGGGGTTTGACGCCCGATAGTATATAGTAAAGGGTGGCGGCCAATGAATAGAGGTCGGTGCGCGGGGAGAACTCCTTGATGCCGCCGTCGGCATACTGCTCCATGGGGGCGTAGCCGTGGGTGATGCCGGTGGGAGTGGTGGAGGTCTGGTTGCCCGTGGAGTCGTATTGCTTCGACAGCCCGAAGTCTATCAGTATGGGATTGTCGTCGCTGCGGCGTATCATGATGTTGGCCGGCTTGATGTCGAGGTGGTTGATGCGCTGGGAGTGGACATAGTCTAGTGCCCGGCCGACCTTCTCCATGTATCTAAGCCCCTTTTCGACCGGGATTGGGCCGCCACTCTTGACTATCTCGGACAGGGATTCCCCTTCGATGAAGTCCATTACGTAATAGGCGGTGTTGTTCTCCTCGAATGCGGCGTGTATCTTGATGATGCCGGGATGGTCGAACTTCGCTATGTTGCGCGCCTCCTTGAGGAACTTTGCCTTCAGGCGCCTGACAAACTCGCTGGTGTTCTGTGTGCCGAGGGTCACGTGGCTCGTCGAGGAGTCGCGGTCGCAATAGTCTTTGGGGAAGAACTCCTTGATGGCCACGAAGCGTTCGAGCGTGGTGTCGGTGGCCAGGTAAGTTATGCCGAAGCCACCTTGCCCCAGCACCCGCTCTATGCGGTAGGTGTCATGGCGCAGTAGCGCCCCGGGCTTCAGGCCCTGCAGTGCATTGGTCGTCTCCATTCACTTGGCAGTTTTGGAAATCTTCTTCATCTCATATTCGGCGCCGGAATGTCCGTTACTCATGGCCATGGAATACCATTTCTTGGCCTCCTCCATGTCGCAGCTTCCACCGAGCCCGTATTCGCACATCATCCCAAGCCGGTACTGGGCCTGGCGGTGATTCTGCCTTGCCGCGGCGGCATACCATTTTCTTGCTTCCGGATAGTCTTTCAAGACCTGCTCATATACCTGGGCGACTGCAAACTGCGCATCCACATAGCCTCTCTCGGCTGCGCGGCTGTACCATTTCACGGCCTCCCCGTAGTCTTTTTCCACTCCCTGCCCTTTCTCGTAGATGTAGCCCAATTTGTACTGGGCATTCTCGTAGCCGTTCTCGGCTCCCAGCCTATACCATTTCACGGCTTCCTTGTCGTGTCCTAACTGGTGGTTAAGCTCCCCCACCATGGCAGCGTCAGACAACTCCCCGTTTTCCACAAACTGCTGATAGATGGGGAGCGCCACTTCATACCATCCCTCATGGACGAAGCGTTCAGCCTTATCCCTAAGTATGGCATCGTCAGTCTTGCCCGGGACAGCAGGATTGGGGGTGGCGGAGGACGCGGGCTTTGGCTTTTTCCCCGTCGCCCGGGCATTGGCCGACGTCTTGGGCTTGGAGGATGGCCTGGTGATGACGCTCTGCGCCGAAAGGAACAGAGGGCACAAGGCAATTATAAATAGCGATATGAATCTTGTCAGTTTCATCAAATGGTCAATTTTTGTCTTCAAATTCGCATTTGCAGTAGGGGCAATGCATTGAATATTGGCGTTTGAGGAGCCGGTAGCTGATATGACCCAGGAACTTGCCGCAACGAGGGCATACGTAAGCGTCCTGAAACTCCTCCGTCAGCCGCTCCTGCTCTTCGATGGTCTTGTCGTTGCGCAGGCCTATGAAACTATAGAGGTTTCCTGCGACCCCGATGCCGGTCAGGACATAGCCGACAGGGCCGAGGAGGGCGATGCAGGGCACGGCACACATGGTGAAGATGCCACACCCGGAGCGCACCAGGTTGACTTTCTTCTGCTTCTCACGCAATTTCCTCAATTCATCCTGATAGCGGCTCCAGACTTCTTGGAGATGGCTGATGTCCACCCCTTTGTGGGCCTGGGCCGGGGCCTTCAGAAGCCCTTTGGCGGCCTCGATGACCAAAGGGAGGCTGATCTCATACCTGTCCTTGCCAAGGGCCACGACCGCATCCGCATTTATACGTTTGGAGACTATTTCAGATGAGTTGACGTATGTCACGTTCTGGGCCTTGAGATTGCAGATAGTCATCTCTCCCTGTCGGTCAATGACAATCTTAGCATGAGCAATCCCCTCCTCAGGCTTGCATCGGCTGACACTGCCCGGCACCGAGCCTGCCTCGCCGAGCGCCGTCGCCCCCACCCCCTCCACAGCCACGAGGAGACGACCCTGCCCGGGCTCCTTGCCAATAAGGATGGTCTTATCGCTGAGTCTCTCCATTCTTGATATTATCTGTTGTATAATTAGTTCGTTAGTCAATTATTGACACCATCGGATACATGCCTACGGCGCCGTCAGCGACCCGTAGGGTTACTGGCGCCATGCTCCCGATAAAACGTTGCCTTTCGGATGTCTCATGATGCCTGCATTAGTCACAATCTCTTGCTAAGAGATACTAAGCAGGTCATAAGACGTTAAATATCAACAATGTATAGAATCACCTACCATCCTTAATCCAGCCGATATCGCTTCTTGGTCTTGCAACTACGGAAAAAAATCCTCAGCCAACTCTTTGATTATGAAAAATTTTCGCTAACTTTGTAGCAAGCTTAGTATCTCTTAGCAAGAGATACTAAACTTAGAAAATCATAGAGTAGGCGATGTACAGCAAGTGAGCCACGATAGCGGCACATATACCCCCTATCGTATGGGCCAGGATCGCTTTCGGCGTCAGCTCACGATACCCCAGGGAGTCCAGCATCGCCGTGTGGGTGCTCAAGAATCCGCTCCAGCACATCCCGATGGCCGTGAACACCGCTATGGCGTTGCCATCGATCCAACCCTGGGAGATGAAATTGGGCACCAGTCCCAAGGCCGCACCGACCGCCCCCAGCGCAGTGATCGGGAATGCCACAAGATGCGGATCCGTGAAACCGAAGAGGAAATAGAAAACGCCGTTGACTTTCTCGGCAAGCCAAGGAAGCAACGCGACCCCCTCGTATGCCGCTCCGGTGTACTCGCCCGTCTCGGAGGGGCCGAAGGTCAGTATCATCACAAGTGTCGAGATGATCAGCACCCCGGGGATGATGGCCACTCCCACCTCCACGCCTGTCTTGCCTCCGTCAAGCAGGGCGTCAAGCACGCGTATGAAGCCACTCTTCTCCTCCGTCTCCTGAGTGTCGTCCATCCGCTCCACCTCGGCCACGACCTCCTCCTCGGCATAGTGGGGATAGTTCTTCACCACGAAATACTGCATGATCCTCGTCGATATGATGCATCCCGTAAAGGCGCCCACAAGACCTATGACCGGCGCGATGAAATACCCCTGGCCGATCATGAAGACCATCACCAGCATCCCCATGCCGAAGGCCGTGCCGAAATTGGTCAGCGAGATGAGCTGGTATTTCTTGAAATAGGTGGCGAAACGCTTGTCGTTGGCCAGGGAGATGATGGCGGGATTGTCGCTCAGGAAAGTCATCGCGGCTCCCAAAGAGGCTACGCCGGGGAGGTTGAAGAGCGGCTTCATGAGGGGGCGCAGGGCCTTCTCCATCAGCTTGACCACGCCGAAGTCCATGAAGATCTTGCCCAACGCCCCTGTAAGCACACATATGGCCATGAGATAGAACACTGTGTTGATCAGAAGGTCATGGGCGGTGTGCATCATCGTGTTGAGCATGTTGGCAGCCCCCATCCTGGTGCCCAAATAGTAGAAGAGGGCGCCGATGATGAGCAGGCACCCCACCCCTTCGTATTGCTTCAATACAGATTTCTTCTTGGCGGCACGGCGACCTTCCTTGGCGGCGCGGCCAGCTTCCTTAGTGGCGGTGGAGGGATTCATGTGGTCGAGTGTTGGATGTCTTGAGGTGTATCAATGGATTGGAGTGCAAATGTAAGCAAAAAATCCGAATCTTCTTGCACAATCAGATCTATTTCCCTAACTTTGCCTAAACTTTCCCCCATCCGGGGCATCCTTAAAAGTTGCGATACATGAAACGATTCCTCACCCTCGGGGCCTTGCTCGCCTCCGCCGCAATCACAGCCTCCGCCGCCACCCATTACGTGGGGGGCGACATATCCCTCCTGCCTGAATACGAGAAGGCCGGATCCATCTACAAGACTCATGAAGGTCAGGTCATCGCCGACCTCCTCCCCTGGCTCCACGAACAGGGCATGAACGCCATGCGTGTGCGGCTCTTCGTCAACCCCGACCTCTATGCCGAGAAATATGCCGACAACGCCGATGCAACCCTGCGCCCCGACCCCAACGCATGCCAGGACCTGGAATACATCCTCCCCCTCTGCCAGCGCATCGTGGCCGACGGCTACGACCTGATGCTTGATTTCCACTATTCCGACACCTGGGCCGACCCTGCCAAACAATGGACTCCCCTTGAATGGGAAGGCCTCGACGACGAGGCCCTGCGCGAGAAAATATACTCCTACACACGCACCACCCTCGAGACCCTGCGCGAGGCGGGCGTCACGCCATCCTTCATCCAGACCGGCAACGAAATCACTTACGGCATGATGTGGGGGCAGCCCGGCTCCACGGCCGACAAGACATACCCATCCTCCGACAAGGGCTGGGACCGATTCACAGGGCTGCTCGAAGAAGCGGGCCGCGCCTGCCGCGAGGTGTGCCCAGACGCCCGGATAGTCATCCACACGGAACGCTCCGGCAGCATGTCGGAGCTGGTGAAATTTTATGAGCGCATCCAGAAATCCTCTCTCCAATACGACATCATAGGCCTTAGCTACTACCCCTACTTCCACGGCGGCCTCGATGCGCTTGACAAGTCGCTCACCGCCCTCGAACGCCTCTTCGCCGACAAGGAGGTGATGATCGTGGAGACAGGCTACGCCTACAAGTGGGAGGTCCCCGGCACGGTGCATGACTTCTCGGGCCAATGGAGCTATTCCGACGCCGGACAGGACAAATTCGCCGCCGACCTCGTGGCCGCTCTCGAAAAACACCCCAATGTCACCGGCCTCTTCTGGTGGTGGATGGAATATAACGCCTACGGCACCTCCCTCTCGGGATGGTATAACGCCCCCCTCTTCGACAGCACTTCGGGACGGGCGACGTCGGCCCTGCGCACGATATGCTCCTTTGCCAGCCAATCAGGGATGGCGCCCATCCCCTCCGACCAATCGAGCCCGACGATCTGGTACGACCTGCAGGGACGCCAGGCCGCCGACCCCGCCGCACCCGGAATGTATGTCTCCCGGTCCGGGAAACGAATTGTCAGGTGAGGCGCAGAAGGCCTGAGCCGAACCACAAATGGGAAAAAGAAGCCTGAAATATCGCATATTGAAAAAAAAGTGCTAAATTTGCTCAATCAAACAAAATTTAAACAGTAAATCATGAGACACTCCTTACTGACACTCGCCGCTGCGGCGGCTTGCGCCCCCTGCCTCATGGCACAGCATGCGGCGACACCCTCCGTCGACATCCTGCCTCTGCCCAATGGCATCTCTTCCGTGATCCCCGCACAGGGATTCATCGACATCTCCCCCAACGCCAATCCCCTGGGCGTGGGCGAGATCACTGTCCGCTTCCCCTCAATACCGGAACTCAACCGCAACTGCACGGCCGACGTGAAGTGCTGGTACAACGACGGAGCCGAACCCATAGCCACCGCCAACGTGACCAACGCCGCCGTCGACATGATGGGCAACCCCACCTCATCCATCCTCTTCGGCAAGAACCTCACCGCCGCCGGCACATACCATGTGGAGGTGCCCGCAGGATTCTGGACGGTGGACGGCATGTCCACCCCGGCTTTCGCCCTCAACTACGAGATCTTCACCCTCTATGAACTCTCCCCCGCCGCCGGTGTGGTCGACGACTTCTCCGAAATCACCCTCGTCTTCCCCGGTGCCGACGAAGTGGTGCGCACAAGCGCAGCCGTGGAGTTCTATAACATGGACACCGATGACAACTATACCCTGATGTTCCACAACGAGGCATCCGTGCCCGGCGGCCCCAACAACAAGATCGTCATGACCTTCGCCAACGAGGCAGGCACTCCCGTCCCCGTCCTGACACAGCCCGGCACCTATAACTTCCACTGCGTGGCCGACGCCTTCACTGTCAAGAAGTACGGCCCCAACTATGCCTCCGACCCCACGGACTACACCGTATGGCACACCCCGGAGATCGTGCGCCACTATCAGGTGCCTAACTTCCCGGCTCCCTCGATCTCTCCGGAACAGGGCGAGGTCACGAGCTTCGAGAAGTTCACGCTCACGATGCCCGAAGACTTCCAGCTCTTCATCGTCGACAACATGACCACCAGCTACATCTATCCCCTAATGCCTGACGGCAGCATGGGCACCGATGCACTCTGCCGCCTGAAGGCTACAAGAAACTTCGACGTGGAGAACGAGGTCTACCTCACCGTGACCGACGCACGCGGCGTGGCCATCGAGGGTGGCATCAAGCCTGAGCCGGGACAGTACGTCCTGGTGCTGGCCAACGCACTGCTGAGCGGCATGTACGACGGCCAGTTCATCAACTCCGTCTCCTACCGCTACGTCTACACCGTCAAGAGCGACATCCCCGACTCCGTGGAGGGCGTCATCATCTCCGAGCCCGTCTGCGTGGGTGTCTACACTCTCGACGGCAAGAAAATCGCCGACTCCCCGGAAGCCCTTCCCGCCGGCATCTATGTGGTGGACGGCAAGAAGGTCCTCGTAAAATAAAGTAACATACTGTAAATCAAAGAGAGGGAAGCCCGCGCCACAGGTGGCGCGGGCTTCCCTCTCTTTGATGCGAAATGTTTAGAAATGTCAAAAAACACGGTTTGCGTCACTTTTACGCAAAAAAGTTGCCTTTGCGTAAAACTTACGCAATAGTTTGTGCGTTATATTTACGCAACCCGTAATCAACGACGCCAAAACAAATATGGAAAAACAATACTGCTACAAATACCCCCATCCGGCTCTGACGGCAGATTGTGTCGTCTTCGGATTCAACGGCAAGAGCCTCGACCTGCTCCTTATCGAGAGAGGCATCGAGCCCTACAAGGGAATGTGGGCCCTGCCGGGAGGATTCATGAATATCGACGAGACAATCGAGCAGACGGCCCGACGCGAGCTGCGGGAGGAGACTGGACTCACGGGGATATACCTGGAGCAGTTCAAGACTTTCAGCGACACCGGGCGCGACCCGCGCGAGCGGGTCGTGACGGTGGCCTTCGTGGCTCTGGTGCGCCCCAGCGACTACAAGCTCGTGGCGGGCGACGACGCGGCCCGCGCCCATTGGTTTGATGCCGACCAGCTTCCGCCGCTGGCCTTCGACCACCACCGCATCATCGCCGAGGCCCGGGGCTTCCTCAAGGAGATCCTGCGGACACGCCCCATAGCCTTCGAGCTGCTCAACAAGGTCTTCACCATCGCCGAGCTCCAGGCCATCTTCGAGTGTATCAACGAGACCACATACGACCGGCGCAACTTCCTGCGCACCGCCATCGAGGCATCGGCAATCGTGGAAGCCTCCTACGAGGAGCTCGACGAGGCCGACGAGGAGACAGCGGCAGCCGCCGAACCCTCTCCCCGTTTCGAGACTGCCGAGGCATGCTACTCCAAGGAGGTGTCACCCGTGCCCCGAAGCAAAAGGGCGGCTCGCCTCTATATGGCTCGTCCGGATCACACCGGCGCGGAAGACAAGCCTTCCGGGAAAGGGGCCAAGGCTCCTACCAAGGGTCTCTTTGACTTCCTGCGATGGCGCAAATGAGAGCTGGCCTGACCCAAGCCGATAGGGTTGCCCCAAAAACTATAGACTATAATTTTTTTAACCCCCTTAAAACCAAAACGAAATTATGACTACCGTATTCCACCTCATCATCCTCGACGAAAGCGGCTCCATGACCCCCCTCACCAAGCAGACCGTGGAGGGATGCAACGAGACCCTCAACGTGGTGCGCACCCTCCAGAAGGAGTTTGGCGACACCCAGCGCCACCTGGTCAGCATCTACCTCTTCCAGAGCGGCTCCAACATCCCTTCGCGCTATCTGATCAAGAACCTCCCCATCGGCGAAGTGCACGACCTGCGCCACGACCAGTACAAGCCCTGGGGTTGCACCCCGCTCCTGGACGCAGTCGGCTCGACGCTGGTCGACCTGGAGGCTGTGGCCTCCACACATGAGGACGCCACGGCCATGGTGACCATCATCACCGACGGCGAGGAAAACTCCTCCCAGCACTACTCCTTCCACAAGGTGGCCTCCATCATCAGCCGTCTCAAGGAACTGGGCTGGACCTTCAACTTCATCGGCGCCAACATCGATGTGGAGCGCATGGCCAAGCAGATGGCCATCGACAACTCCATGGCCTTCGACGCCACGACAGCCGGCACCGCCGCAATGTGGGCCGACACCAAGGAGAAGATCTACCAGGCCGAGAAGCGCCGCGCCTACGCCGAGGAAGCCGAACCCTTGATGAGCCGCGAAGAGCGCATCAAGCTCCGCAAGGAGATGGCCGCCAAGTTCCACCATCCCGACGCCAACCCCCGCCGCCGCTAAACGCGCTCCCCCTTCTCGGGGCATTTTAGCCCCGAGAAGGGTCCTCTCCCCCATAACTACCCTTAGTACATCGGCGCGATGCCGCCAATCAACACCCTTATTCCTAACCATATCAAGATGACAACCTTACCAGCACTCAATCGGAAAGCCCTCGTAGTCATGGGGGCAATATGTGGAGACATCATTGGTTCTGCCTATGAGCGCCATGGAATTAAGAATGTAGACTTTCCGCTGTTTACTCCTCGAAGCAGATTCACGGATGAAACTGTCACCACCATCGCCATAGCCGATGGGCTTATCAATCGCAAGTCCTTGACCACGACACTTCAAAAGTGGTGCCGTAGATATCCAGGCGCGGGATACGGTGGACAATTCCGAAAATGGATGTATGCTGAGAACCCAATGCCTTACAACAGTTGGGGCAACGGGTCGGCCATGAGAGTGAGTGCTGCCGGAATTTTGGGTGCCACCGAAGCCGAAGTGTTGGCATTGGCAAAAAAGTCGGCTGAAATCACGCATAACCATCCCGAAGGGGTGAAGGGTGCGCAAGCCACAGCCTTAGCCATCTATCTGGCCCTAAACGGCGTGTCCAAAAAGCAGATCAAAGCTGAGATTGAAACACGGTTTGGCTATAATCTCTCTCGCGACTACTCCGCTATCAAAGCAACCTATCGATTTGACGTGAGTTGCCAAGGAAGCGTTCCGGAGGCGATAATCGCATTTTTAGCTTCCACCGACTACGAGTCTACAGTAAGAAATGCGGTTGCTCTTGGAGGCGATGCTGACACACAGGCGGCCATAGCAGGAGGTATAGCCGCTGCCTACTATGGCTCCATACCCACCTACATACTTACCGAATGCGCCCAACGTCTCGACAAGGAAATAGGGGATGTGCTCATCCAGCTCAACCATCGTACAGGTAACTTATAATCACGTCCTGTAACATGGAGGAATTATAGATTTCAGAGCGAACCTTCATGGCCCACCAGAAAATTCCCCATCAAAATTACCCAAAAACAACTTGACTTAATTCAGTTCATGATCAATAAATGGCCAAGAAAAACTGGGCTTCTCCAACTCAAACTTTGAATTTTTCAAGAGTGTTTTGTGATTTTGCACTTGTCGGTTTACTCTACACGCGTGAATAATTCACGCGACAGCTTGGCGGTATCAAAAATTCTTTGTAATTTTGTGGCGTCACGCTAAGTGCGCGACTTGACAACATGCTCTATAGACTCATAATCGGCAACTTCGCTTCGTTTTCAAGTCAGGTGCAATTCGATATGTTTCCCAACTTGAAACGGGAGAACTTCATTCATCATGTCTACCATGATGAGCAAGGGATTCCTGTCCTGAAGGGGGGGGCCCTCTACGGCGCTAATGGATCCGGGAAGTCCAACTTCATCCACGGGATACAGTTCGTCAAGAGGTTTGCCACGGAGTTCAATATTTCTGCAAATCCGGAGTGGGTCAAGGGCTTCTTCAAATCCAATAGGTTTAGATTGCCCGTTCTCGAGGAGACTCCAATGAGTTTTCTGATCGAGTTTAGCAACGAATATGGCGCCTATATCTATAGCTTTGAGATAACAGAGGAAGGTGTGGCGGAGGAGGCTCTATATAATTCCGGACTTGGAAAATCAAAGAGCATGCTCATCTTTCAGCGGCATTACAAGTCCATTGATGCCGACCACCGGATTTTCCCCTCTGAGATACTCAAAGTGATAAAGCGTCAATTGGAGGCCAATCCCTCTCAATCAGTCCTTTCTATCGTCGGCCGACTCCATTTGATAGACGATGTGCATGTCCAGGATGCCTTTGACTGGTTGGCAGATAGACTTGAGCTCATTGAGGTGGGACATCAGATACCTTCGCTTGTCCACCAATTGGACCAGCAGGAAGAGTTGATGGCGTTTGTAAAGGAAGTGCTATCGCAGATTGGCCTTGGCATCCAAGACCTCAGCATTAAGAATGAATCATTCGAGGAGTGGGTGAAGCATGCCGACGAGGAGGACAAGGAGACGGTGACCAGAATACTTGAGAGTATGCCCAGTACTCCTAGCGAAAGGAATTTATCTAAGATGGACCGCCAATTCCCGCACTTGACCTTCACGGAGAAGGACGGCATTCGGACTGTCCAAGAAATACTGTTTCACCAGCTTGGCCAGAATGGCTACTTAGGCACGATGGGATGCGGCTACCAGTCTGTCGGGACTTTGAGACTGTTGACTCTTATCCCCGCACTGTACTATGCCATCTATCAGAAGAAGACGATAGTGATCGATGAAATCGACAACTCAATCCATCCCATCCTCATCAAGGAGCTTATAAAGCTATTTGAGGACTCCGGTTCCAACGGCCAACTGATTTTCACCACCCATGAGACCGTATTGCTAAATCAGCATGAGCTCCTGCGCCCCGATGAAGTATGGATGATAGAGAAGGTGCAAGGGTCCTCAACCATGTATTCTCTTAACGACTTCAAGATCCACAAGACCCTTTCATTAGAAAACGGCTACCTGGACGGCCGCTTCGGTGCCATCCCATTTTTAGGGTCAATTGACATACTAAGCAATGAAGATCGATGATCTGCAATACTCCAAAGGAGGCCGCTCAAGATCCCTTGGTGGTAGCCCTGACCTGCCTATACCTGAAGCCGGCGGTGAGGAGGTGGCAGGATTGACTGCATCCTCATCGGATTACTCAAAGGGAGCGCCTTTTCTCTCCACCCGTATTGTGTTTATCCTGTCCGGAGGAGATAAGAGGGAGAAGGACTATTTCAGACCTTTAAAGAGGGATGAAAAGATTCGCTCCGTCAGGATTGCTTTCCGATCCAAGAAAGGCCAGGGCTTAAAACCATTTGAAATGAAACGGTTGGCAGAAGAGTATATGAAAACAGGGAGATTTATCACAGAGGATAGGATAACCTTCAATATAGAGGAAGGGGACAAACTCTATCTTCTACAGGATGTCGATGAGTTCACTAAGGAACTCAAAAACTATCTGGGCTCAACACCGGATGCCTCATCCATACAATGGATTATCAGCAACCCGTCTTTCGAGATTTGGCTTTTCTACCATTACTATGACAATCCTGCCATTCTTTCTGACGGAGTGAACATGTCAGAGCGCGACAGGAGCAATTGGCTGAAAGAGCGCCTCCATAAGATCATAAAAGGAGGGGTTAAAACGACACGTGCTCTTTACAAAGCTGAGACTGCGGTCATTAACAGTCGTAACAACTACTTTGAAGAGACAGGTTTTCCCGGTCTATATTCCACCCAAATGCACCTTGTCGCTGAGGTAATCGTATCCGCAATGGGGAAAGAGTTTGCAGCCATGAAGTGTAGACAAGAGGAGAGTGAAGCCTTCTATAGACAACATCTGGCTTCGCGCCCCTCATCGAATCAAAAACCTTGAAAATATGTTGAGGAACTGATGCTGTTGAAATAGCCCCTTATGTGGCGGGGATGATGGCCGCTTCGATGGCGGTGGCGGCGCAGTGGCGGCGAAGGGCATCCTCCATCATGGCCAGGATGTCGGCCGGGGGCATCGCCGTCGGGTCGTAGACGTTGATGACGATGCTCACCCTGCGCGTGTCGGGGCCGACCTTGGTGCGCTCGTTGTCGCTCGTCGGAGTACCAATGCCTCCCGCCGCATCACGCAGGACGGGCAGACCCTGGATGTTGAGCGGCCCACGCCCTATCCCCTCGTAAGGCTCACCCTCCCGGCCCACGCCCAAAGTCAGCGTGTCGCCCTCGATCTTGTCGCGGTCGAACACACCTATCGAGCTCCCGCAGGCCAGCGACACCATGTTGCCCACATCCACCAGCGAGTCCACATGGTAAAGCCCCAGCCCGCGCACTATGCGGCGCGTCAGCTGCTCCTGGGAAGGACGGTAACGGTTGGGATCCTTACCCAGCGCCTTATAGGCCGCACGCGTCGCCGCAATGGCCGGCTGCTTGTTGATGGCTGAGATTTCCAGCACCTCGGCCACACTGCACGTCAACGCCTCAAACTCCCGGCGCAGCTCATCCGACGTAGGGCCGTTGGCCACGTCGGCCTCAATGTATATCATCGTGTAGCTCGGAGCCGCCTGTCGCAATTCATCCGAAATGACTATCTTCTTTTCCATCTATTATGCCTTTTCGATAAGTTTTTGTAATTTTGTCTGATGAAACGCCCTGTCTCTTGCACAGGACTTACCTTTGTCAGCTTTTATGGACACACGAACGGAAGAATCCAACCTCGAGGACGTGCTCGACTTCCTCGAAGAATACACCAGGCGACTTCTTGGCTCGGGGGTGCACACCTCGCGAGTGATACGCAACGCCATGCGCATAGCCACTTCCCAGGGAGCCGACCTCAACATCTTCGTCACCGTGCGCTGCATCATCATGACCCTGCGCCATGTCCGCAGCCACCACACCCTGACACGGGTGGTGGCCGTGCCGGCCCTCCCTATCAGTTTCGAGCTCAACTCCGAACTCAGCACCCTGAGCTGGGACGCCTTCGACGAGTCGCTCCCACTCTCCGGCATACGCGAGCGCTATGACCGGATAGTGGCCAGACCGCGCCGCCCCCTCTGGCTCGTTACGCTGCTCCTGTCGCTGGCCAACGGCGCCTTCTGCCGGCTCTTCGGGGGAGACTGGATAGCCATAGTGGCGGTGGTGGCGGCCACGGCAATTGGATTCACGGTGAAGAACGCCCTCCTGCGCCTGCGACTCAACACCTACTTCGCCGTGGCGATAGCCGCGTTCACCGCCTCGATGTGCGCCTCGCTCACGCTGCTCACCGACTGCACCGCCTCGATAGCCCTGGCCACCAGCCCGCTCTTCCTCGTGCCTGGCGTGCCGCTGATCAACAGCGTCGTCGACACTCTCGAAGGACATATACTGACCGCCGTCAGCCGCCTTGTGCGCGCCCTGCTCCTGGTGCTGTGCATATCCATCGGGCTTGCCTGCACCCTCCTTTTCGTCTACACCAGCCAACTCCCCCTCTGACCATGCAGCTCTCAGCCATACTTCTCGACGCCCTCTTCGCGGCCATAGCCGCCATCGGATTCGCCGCCGTCTCCAACCCCAAGGCGCGCACCTTTCCGGGCATCGCCTTGCTGGCCGCCCTGGGCCACGCCACCCGCTACATGCTCATGGAGGGGTGGCACCTCAACATCGCCTTCGCATCGCTCTGGGCCGCCCTGGTCATAGGCTTCGGGTCAGCCTTCGTGGCGCGCCCCGTGAGGTGCCCCATGACATGCATGTCCATTCCGGCGATGCTGCCGATGATTCCCGGGATATACGCCTACAAGACGGTGTTCTCGCTCATAATGTTCATGCAGGCGCTCCACTCCCCGGGGGAGGGAATGGAGTACATGCAGGCCTTCTTTCTCAATGGGTCGGTGACGGTGTGCGTGGTCTTCTTCCTGGCCGTGGGCGTGGTGGTGCCCCTCTTCATCTTCAAGAAGCGGGCCACATCGATGACTCGACGGCCGCAGTGAGGTTGGCCATCTCGATGGCGGCCACGGCTGCCTCGGCCCCCTTGTTGCCCAGCTTGCCTCCGGCCCGGTCGAGGGCCTGCTGGAGGTCGTTGACCGTCAGGACGCCGAAGAGCACGGGCGTAGTGCCCCGGGCGTTGATCTCGGCCACACCCTGGGCCGTGTGCTGGCACACATAGTCGAAGTGCGGCGTGTCGCCTCTGATCACGCATCCGATGACGATGATGGCCGAGGGATGCAGGTCCCTCTCGGCGCGGGCTGCGGCATAGACCAGCTCAACGGTGCCCGGCACGGGGAAGGCCATGATGTTGTCAGGGCGCACCCCGGCGCGCACCAGCACGTCCAATGCGCCGTCACGCAGGGCATGCGTCACCTGAGGATTCCATTCGGCGGTCAGCACCACGCAGGTGAACGTGGAGGGGGAGGTCAGAGCCGGTATCTCCAGCTCCGCCCCGTTGGTGTTCAGTATCGTTGACATCTTTCGTCCCTCCTCTTTCTTATCTATCCTCCTTTTCCTGCGCCTGATCGTCGCCTTCCTTGTCGGTAGCAACCTCTTCCGCGCCTTTCTCGCCGTCCTTCTTGGCGGAGTCGTGATTGCGGCGCAGACGGGCGCGCGCCTGCTCGGTCAGGCGGTGCATGAACATGCGCCAGCGGGGTTCGTGCTCCTTCTCTGCGTCTATCATCTCTATCAGGGCCAGGATGTCCTCCTCCAGCTCGATGAGCTCAAGGGAGATGGCATGGGGCAGGATGGCGTTGAGCAGACGGCGGGCGCGCGGGCGCATCGGGCGCAGGCGCATCATTATCTCAGCCATCTCGACGGTCATCTTGATCTCCTTGCGGTTGACCTTGCCGGCGCGCTTCTTGGAGAGCTTGATGCCTTCGGCATAAAACTTCAGTGCGGCCTTGTAGTCGCCTGCAGAAGCCAGTAGCTGCCCCTCGTTGCGCAGCGAGTCAACGAGCTTGTCGGTGGCGGCGGCCACACCGGAATTGACCTTCTCGTAGAGGGCGCCGGTGTTGAGCTGCTGCTTGACGAGCATCTCCATAGCCTTGCGGCGGGAGCGCAGGATGCGCGTCGAGAGCTCCATGGCCTCGATGTGGTATTTGCCGAAACGCTCCGCATCGGCCTTGATCAGCGGCTCAAGCACCTTGAAGATCATGTCCAGCTCCTTCTCGCTCTGCTTGTAGTCCTTGAGGCGGAAATGCACGTCGGCCAGGTCGAAGAGCAGGGCGAGGAGCAGGGCGCGAAACTCCACGTTCTCGAAGTCCGAAAACTCTCTCATCTCGCGCATGGCGGTCACCACGCGCTCCAGGGCGTCCATGTATCTCTCCTGCTCCAGCAGCTCGTGCGCGGCCTCGCGTGTCTGCACGGCGGTGGTCAGTATCTCGAAGTCAGGTGATTTGCGGTCTATGTCCTCCATCTTGAGGACGAGGTCATTGGGATTCATATGTTGGTCTCCTCTTGCTTTGGGTTGTTTTCTCGAGCTTTCTGCGACGACACGTGCCCCAGATACCCGCCGTGGTGGCGCTTGGCATATTGGGCGGCCGTGAAGCCTATGGCCTTCATCACCGACACCACCAGCACGTCTCCCATGACGGTCATCAGGGTGGTGGACGTGGTGGGGGTCATGCCCAACGGACACACCTCGGGGGCGCCTCCGGTGGAAAGCGTGACGTCGGCCCCCGCCCCCAACGGGGAGGCAGGGTCTCCTGTTATAACAATCATGGGAATTTCGGGGTTCAACCCGCGCGCCAGCTCGGTGAGCTCCACGATCTCGCGGGTCTTGCCGGAATTGCTTATGAGCAGCAGCAGGTCATGGGGCTGCAGGATCCCCAGGTCGCCGTGCTGGGCCTCTGCGGGGTGCAGGAAGACGGCTGGAGTGCCTGTGGAGCAGAAAGTGGTGGCGATGTTCATGCCTATCTGACCGGCCTTGCCCATGCCCGATATCACCACCTTGCCCCCATGGGCGTGCACTCTGTCGAGTATCAGGCGAACCGCCTCGGCATATCCCGAGGTGACGGGTATCGACATCACGGCCCGGGCCTCGGTGTCGATGATATGGCGCATGTCGGCGAGGACGGCGGCATCCTCCACGCTGTATGCTTTCTTGTCGGAAGTGTCTTCTTTCATGGCGTTGTCCTTAGTGGTCTGGTTGGTCATGGCCTCAGAGTGCCTTCCCTTCATACTCCTCGAAGGCACGGCGGATGTCGTCGGCGACCTCCACCGACTGCTTGGTGTCCGGGTCGATGGCCACCATCACGGTCTCGCAGACTGACTTCACCTGGCCGGTCTTCTTCTCGCGCAGCATCTGCTGGAGCGTGAAACTCTTGTGGCCGACGTGTGTGCAGCGTGTCAGCACCTCCATGTCCTCGCCAAACACTATGGGGGCGAGGTAGGAGCAGTTGATGTTGGCTATCACGCGGTCCACCCTACGCCAGTCCATGCTCTGGGCTCCGCGCGTGGCCCCGAAATAGAGGGCCTTGCCGGTGTCGTAGAATGAGAAGTACACGGTGTTGTTGACATGGCCGAGCACGTCCACGTCGTTGAAACGCAACTGCAGGTCGGCGCGGTGGCGGAAGTCCTCGGGTCTTAAGGGTGTGTCGGGAGTATGCATTTAGTGGGATTTTTTAGTGGGAGGTTTGGGAATAGTGGGAGTGATGGGAGATTTGGGAAATTTGGGAATGGTGGGAAGGATGGGAATTGAGGGAGGGCTGGCTTATTGGGTGAAACGGATCTCCTTGATAACTTCCCGGCCCACAAGCGCGTTCAGCGCACGGCGAAGGGCCGTGCGCTGCATGTTCAGCTCATGGCGCAGGGGGGCGTTGGGCGTGCGCACGGTCATGACGCCTCCGATGACCGTGGGGCGCAGGGTGCGGGCTGCGATCTGGGGACCCACCACCCCCTCCCATGCCGCCACCGCCTTGTAGGCGTCCAGGCTCTCCCCCATCTTGCTCTCGTTGAGGGCGGCGCGGAGCACGTCGCCCACGCTCTGGTAGTCGATTCTCTGCATGGCGCTTGATCTTAGGGTTGGCTGATCATCACTTCAGGGCATGGAAAGTGCCCGAGCGCACTTCGAGCAGGGTATGGTCCCCCTTGATGGAGGCCAATATCTCGTCGAGGTGTTCGCGGTTGGTGTCGGTGATGAATATCTGGCTGAAGTTGTCGGCGCTGCTGACCAGCTCCATGATTCTTGACACGCGCGAGGAGTCGAGCTTGTCGAAGATGTCGTCGAGCAGGAGGATCGGGGTCAGGCCCCCTTCGCGGCGAAGATAGTCGAAGATGGCCAGGCGAAGGGCTATGGTGTAGGTCTTTACCTGCCCCTGGCTCCCGAGTCGCTTCATGCTATAGTCGCCAAGCCCGGTGAGCAGATCGTCGCGGTGCACGCCGCCGGAGGTGAATCCCAGTACGGTGTCCTTGGCCCGGCGCTCGGCGAGCACCTCGCGCAGCGTGGAGTCGTTGAGCTGGCTACGATACGTGATGGAGGCCTCCTCGGCCTGGCCGGAGATCCGGGCGTAGTATTCGCGGAAGACTGGCGAGATCGCCTCGGTCCATCTGCGACGGGTCTCATGCACGGCCACTGCCGCGCTCTCCATCGCCTCTTCCACGGACTCGTACAGGAGGTTGTCGCGCACGCCGGCGCGCAGCATCCTGTTGCGCGACTCAAGGGCGCGGCCGTAGCGGATCAGGGAGGCCAGATACGAGGGATGCGACTGCGAGATGACGATGTCCATCAGGCGTCGGCGTGCCTCGCCGCTGCCTGTGACCAGCTCGCTGTCGCCGGGCGTGACGCTCACCACCGGGAAACGCCCTATGTGGTCCGAGATCTTGTCGTAGGCCTTGCCGTTGCGCTTCAGGGTCTTCCCCTTGCCGCGCACGATG
>CAZHCM010000018.1:0-22125 GCA_964531005.1 uncultured Sangeribacter sp.
CGTTGCTGGTGCCGGTGAGTCCGCCGGTGCCCGGAGCGTCGCATTCGCTCATGGCCCGCACCACTACATCCTGGGCCTCGAACGACGCGCGGCGGCGCGTGCCGAAGTCGCTGAATAGGCACCCGCCCGCGATAAGGCGCGAGGCCTTCTCCTGCGACTTGACGTAGTATGCCTCGTAGTCAAACGACCGGTCCTCCCCGGTCATCATGTAGTAGAGCTCCGAGATGATGGCCAACACCTTCACCTCAAGCATAATCGTATGGCTCCACTGGCCCTCAAACTCCACTGAGAGGCGCCCCTCCTCGTCCTGGGCGATGCGCACGCACCGCGAGTCGTAGCGAAACCCCTTGAGGAAGCTGTAGAACCAGTCGGGGATATACCGGCAGCGGCGGCGCATGAAGGCTATCTCCTCCTCGGTGATGACCACCGATTCGAGGGCCTCGACCTGTCGGCGCAGTTCGTCGGCGAACCCCGGAGGGTAGACGGTGTTGTCGCGGTCCGAGAAGCGGTAGCGCACCTGGGCGCGGGGGAAGTTCTCGATGACCGTACAGCACATCGTGAACTTGTACAGGTCGTCGTCGGTGAAGTGGGTGATTATCTGGCGCATGTCTGTGTCGATTGAGTTTGGGAGACGGAAGAGGGCTGCGGGTGTCTCTTGCGAGGCTTCGATTTCAAGGAGTTGAAACCGCTTCCATAGAGACTCCGTGCCTCTGACTGGATGATCATGGCATTCTCATCGATGCCACGGATTATATCGTAGATTGACTCGGCGTCATACTGTCGGCACCAGACTATGAGGATCCGGCGGTCCTCGCCAGTCCAGTAGCCCTTTCCGTCGAAGAAGGTGACTCCACGGTGGGCGTCGTGGGTGATGTGTTCCGCTATCTCGCTCCACTTCGGGGAAAGGATCATGAACTGGATCGTACGCTTGTCGGAATTGACGATGTAATTGGCTATGAACGAATATATCACAATCGACGTCCACCCATAGATTATGGTCTGCACACGGGCCTGGATGCGGGCGTCCAGATCCCCGTCAAACGGCAGGAAGAAGGAGCAGGTTACGATAGTGACATCGATTATCATCATCGTGCGCCCGATGGAGATGTTGGATTTCTTCTCGAAGATTGCCGCCACGATGTCGGTGCCCCCCGCCGAACCCTTGTGGGCGTAATACATACCGATGCCCACGCCGCAGATGACGGCGCCCATGAGCACGCTCATGGTGATGTCGGTCACCAGAGGGGGGTGGGAGGTGAAGTAACCCTCGATGGCACCGATCATTACTGAGAGGACGGTGGCGCCGAAGACCGTGCGTATCACGAACTCGCGTCCCAGGAGCTTGTACCAGCACACGAGCATGAGCACGTTGACCGCATACATCGTGACGGCGACCGGGATGTGCTCGCCCGATGCGAAGAAGACCAGGGTGCTAAATCCGGCCATGCCCCCGACCACGATCTCGTGGGGGAGGATGAAGACGGTGAAGCCTAAGGCGTAGATGGCCATACCCGTGATTATCAGGATATAGTCACGGATGGTGGGGTTGTCGTAGAAGCGCATGAAGCGCAGATGTATGGGCTGCATGTGTCGGTCAGGTCAGTTTTTAAGTAAGCTTGTTTCTTGGCGTCTCTCCCGGCGCACAAGCCTTAGGGAAGGCAAGGTGAAGGATTGACGTGCAAAAGTAGCTAATTTTTTCTACATAAAAGAGGTAGTTTTTAGAAAATTTGTGTTAAATTTGCACATCCACAATTTACGCACCGTATAATATACTTTTCATAATACTTGACAGTAAAATTTTATGGACTCATTGTTTGACAAATTTTTCAAGCCGGGATGCCAGGTGAAGATGGCTATCTTTGTCGGCGAGCCGGATGTGTCCGGCAGACTATTGGGCCGGGACGACGATTTCGTGTACTACCAGAGCGAGGATGGAGCCTTGAACGCCATTCACAGATCCTCGGTGAGGAAATACACGCTGGTACCCGAAGGAACGCCTGCCGCAGCCGACGGCGCCCTGCTGAACGAAACCCCTTCTCCCCAGGTGACGGGAACCCATTCTGAGGAAGCGGAAAAGATGGCGGAGCCACAGGCCCAGGACAATGCCGAGAATGATAAGGAGGAGAATGAGAGCCCTCTCGGCAAGATATTCCGTCCCGAAGGGGATGAGGCACCCAAGGTGCGCATTGTGGGCAAGATCGACCTTTCCGATTTCCCGCAGAAGAAGATTTTCCAGCGTCCGGCCCACCAGCCCGAAGAGGTGCGCCCCGAGGGGATAGAGGAACTTTTGGCCTTCACTCCCGAGGGTATCGGGTATGTCAAGAGCATTGGCCCAATTTTCGGATATGTGCATAGCGACGGCGGTTATGACGTCTTTTTCCGCACCAACTCCCTTCTGGACCGCCTGCGCATAGGCGACCGTGTGCTCTATACCGAAATCAAGGGCGACAAGGGCCCGATGGCCGTGTCGGCCCAGCCGGTGGCTCCGGTCCATGTACTCCTGAGACGCTTCTTCCGCGAGGCAGGCTCCCTCGGGGGGCAACGCAATGCCGACAACGTCCACAAGCAGCTCCTGGAGGCCGTCGAAAACAAGGAGGCTCTCGAGTATGTGCTCAATCATCCCGAGGTGATTCAGGAATTTGTCAAGACGCAGCCCCGACGCCAGTTTGTCAACTACGCCGCACGCGAGAAGATGCTTGCCGACCAGCTTCTGCCCGCCAAGTACAAGGAATACATGAAGGGAGTCGTGGCCATGCTCGACCAGCTTGAGGAGAAATGCGACGAGAGCACCAAGAAATACCTGCATCACGTCTACACACGCGCCATCAAGAACGCACGCCCGGAAGACAGCGAGCGCCTGCGCGAGCGCGCCGTGGAGTTCTATACCAAGCGTGGCGAGCAGCGCAACGCCGATTTCTTCGGCCGCAAGGGCCAAGGCGTCAAGTCGGAGTTTGCCGCCGAGGTACGCAAGCGCCTCAACGCCCTGCGCACCTCGGGCGCACTGGATCCCTACACCTTCGACGTGCTGCGTCATTTCAACGAGTTCGAAGGCCTCGACCCCAAGAAGATTCTCGCGGGGGAGATCACCATTGACGACGCCAAGGCGTTGCGCGAGCAGCTTCTCGGCAACAAGGGGAAGCACACCGAAGGGATGTGGCTTACCCTCATCAAGGCCAGTCTCGGCATCGATAGCGAGTACGACCCGAAGGAGGACATCTTCCATTATTACCGGATGCGCACCGAGCGCGCCGTCAAGGAGCACGAGAGCGCCGAGAAGCGCCTCTTCCTGCACACGCGCCTGATCCAGAACCTCTCCGAGGAGAAATGGATGAGCGACGGCCCCGCCCAGGCAGCGTTGGCCGTGATGACGCTTGCCGGCCTGGACTGCGACGAGGTGTTGGGGGCAATGAAGCAGGCTCCCTCCTCGGAGAGCATCTTCCGCCGGCTGAACGCCGACTTCATGCCCGACCTCTATCTGCGCCTGGCACGCCTGGCCTCCATCTCGCCCCGGATGCGGACGTACATCAACTACAATCTCGAGCAGGTCGGCATGGAGCCCCTCGCCGACATTCAGCTCCCCGAATACGAAGGACACGAATACTGGGTGAGCCCCGAGACCGAGGTGGACGAGGTGTGCGGACGCTTCGAGAAATACCTCAACGAGGTGTGTGCCGACGACGAGGCCCTTCTCAACCTGGAGAAGGCCGTCAGCTCGAAGCTGCTTCAGAACGGCATCAAGGAGATACGCCTCACCGACACGACTGCGCGCGACGAAGACGACCGCGACGCAGGCTATCGCCGCGTGAAGGATTTCCTCAAGGAGATGTTCGAGCTGATAGAGGCCCGGCCGACCGACACCGGATACCTCGTCATCCGCCCCATCATCCTTGGCCTCCAGTCGGCCCTGCGCCACGACCAGATGAGGCGCGACAAGGCCCGCGAGCAATATCGGGTGCGCTGAGGAGGGAATCCGCAATAAGGCGCAGTCTCAAGCTGAGACTGCGCCTTATTGCGTCTATATTTTGTAAATCCTTGGGATGGGAAGGGCAAATGAAGCCTGATCCGCCCTCGCTCCTTACTTGGAGAGCTTGAGGGTATAGTTCATCTCGGGATTTCCGGCAGGCTGGAGATCGGCGTTGACCATCGTCAGTGTCGAGTCGTTGTCAGCCACGAAATAGATCGGGCCTGCGTTGGAGCCAGCCTGGCTGTCCTTGAGATCCTGGATGAGGCGATAGACAGTCTTGCCCTGGTCAGTGTTGACAGTGAAGTCGCCCTCGGAGTGGAAGATCTTCACGTCGCGGTAGCCGCCCACTGCCGTGGAGTCGGCTGCAAGGTATTGCTCTACGAGTTCGTAGTCACCCTTCTTGAAATTGTCGTCTTTGTCGTATTCCAACTTGAGCGTGTAGCGCACACCGTCGGTGTCGGCTGCGGGCAGAATGCCTGAGTACATCTCCACCTTGTCGGTGTCGCAGTTCTGGGAGCAGGCCTTGTCGCCATTACAGCTCTTGTTGCCGTTGCCGCAGCTTGCCAAGAGTGCCAGCATGGAAAGCGCGGTGGCGCCGGCTAATACAGTTGTCTTCATACTTTTCTTTTGGTTTTGGTGAATAAATATGTTTTATGCTAAAACAAACTCTATTCGCTATCGGTTTACGGCCACAAGCCGCATTGCAGAACCACATACCTATAAAAAACGTTTAAACACAAACATAAAACTGAAAAATATGTCGATCCACACCATTTCCCGCAAGATACGCCACCTATTCTATGTGGTGTCCAACGTGCGCCCCATCGTCTGGATAGGGCTCTATATAGCCCTCACCCCAATCTTCGCCTGCATCTACTGGGCTCTGCCCGACGGGCAGTTTCGCATCCCCGACGGAGGCACCACCGACTTCGGGTCGTGGCTCTACTACAGCATCGTGACCATCACGACGCTCGGTTTCGGCGACTACACCCCGGCCCACGGCTGGGCTCAGGCTGTGACCGCCGTCGAGGTGATGTGCGGCTTGGTGTTCCTGGGGTTCTTCCTCAACGCCGTCGGCTCCATGAAGTCGGAGATCGACGTCGAGTCGGAGATCGAGAAGCAGCGCATGCTGCATGAGAAGCAGGAGAGCGACAAGCTGCGCCGCAACATCCCCTCGATCATGCACACCCTCAACACCTTCCTGGCCTACTGCTACGCCGTGACCACCCCCGAGTCGAAGCGTGGCGACGAGGCGCACTATGATCCCGACTTCACCTTCAGCGACATGCGCGACCTCTTCAGCCCCTCCGGGCTTCCGATCGACCGCACGCATCTGCCCGCAGTCTCGCGCCTCATCTCCAGCGCGCAGCACACCAGCCTGGCCCTCGACTCGCTCCAGAACCGCGTGGACCTCGCCCTCTGGCCCGACGTGCTGGAAGACTGCTTCGGGTTCGTGGCCGACTGGCAGATGTTCTCCTCCACCGACGCCCTGAGCGTGCATCCCGCGACGCTTGTGCCCTCCGGCGACTCCGACACCCTGACCCCCGAGGAGAAGAAGGTAGCGGCCGAGATAGCCGCCTGGCAGGGCGCACCCGACGTCAAGGACAATCCCGAGCTGGCAGCCGTCGCCGAGCTTTACTTCTTCATCAAGAAGGCCGCCGGTTACGCCACGCGCCTTGAGACGGCCCTGACAAAGCTGGGAGCCGACAGCGCTAATCAGTGATTTCCTTGCGCCGTTATCAAAAAAAATCGTAACTTTGCAGAGTTGTTGCCAGTCCGCAAGGGCTTGCGGCAACTCTGCAAAGTCTATTTTTATACACACGATATGAAATACAAGAAAACCGACAAGGCATGGGTCGAGCATGCCGACGATCCGATGATGAATCCCGACCCCGAGGCTGTGGAAGCCATCAAGTCAGCATGGGAGGCCACGCGTCCCGAGGGGCTGGCTTGCGGCTCCGATCCCCATTACGCGGGGCTGGCGACACAGCTTCATGCGATGATCTCGAAGGTGCCCCTCCCTCCGGGGATGCCCGACTCGCTCTATGTGCAGATAGCGGTGGCCGCAGCCATGTATCTCGAAGACATAGTCAGCGAGATAGGGGTCTGGAGCGCCATGCGCCGCCTCTGCGAGAGGCGGTACGGCTTCCTGCTCCCCTTCTACGACTGCAAGCATGACGGCTACATGCTCGACAACACCAACGCCGAGGATCTGATGTTCATCGTCTGGGACGCCTTCTGCAAGGCAGGAGCGTCGCGCAACATGGTCTATTCGCCTGCCGCCCCCGGCATCGGTGTGATAGCCAATGGTCTCTTCGAGGCATTGAACCTTGTATTCGAGGATGTGCCCGAAAACACCCGCCTCTCGCGCTGGGTATGGGACAATCTCCGGAGCAATGACTACATAAAGGCGCGCGACGTGGCCCAATGGCTCGTTATCGACCATCCGCTGACCTACATGCCCGGCACCGCTTCCCTTATCGAGCGCACCGGTGTGGCGTATGCCGAGCGTCTCAAGATGCCGTCCACCCTCGGCATATACAATGTCATGGCGCAGATGTCATGGCTCCGTTCGATGTCGCCGATGGGCGTGCCGTCGGCCATGCTCGTCGGCGAGATGGCAAACGGGTTCGGATTCAAGGAGACGAAGAAGCTCCTCTCAGATATGGAAGTGGTGGCCCACAGCTGGTTCCGTGTCAGGAAGGAGGGTAAGGTAGTCATCTTCATCGATTCGCGCGGCACAGAGCGTCGCGTGACCCGCGCCTCGCTTGGAAAGGGCCTGAATGTCGACAGGATGACCTATGCCTACGGATCCCTGGTGAAGTGGGGCCCTGAATACTGGGAACTCAACGGTATGCTCTCCGGAAGGGAGGACGAGTGGGAGGAATTTGACAAGCAGCCTGCCCCTGTCAACATGCAGCTCGAACGCGAGCGCATGGACTCGCTCATCTCCTCCGTGGACGGCCGGCTGGTGCAGATCTCCGACTCCCGCGACAAGGTGGAGGCCATCCTCGGGAAACCCGTCAACCTCAAGGACGGTGAGGAGCCCAAAAACTACGAGCTGCTTCTGAGCCGCGAGAAGGGTGTGGCCCTTATGACCAACATGGCCTGGGCCTTCAGCATCGAGGGCAACGAATGGTATGACGCCGAGAAGGCGGCCAAGGAGAGCTTTGGCGCCGTGGTGATGCGCAACCACATCCCATACGACACGGCCACCTATATCGCCGGCAACCATCTCCTGCAGGGGGCCAGGATCATGGCCTCCCAGAGCGAGGATGCCGGACTGCGTGCCGTGCAGGAGTATCTCGATTTCTGGATCGGATATTACCGCACCCTTCCTCCCGAAGGGTTCTGAGAAAGAGGGGCGCCGACAGAGCGGCCCTCCGGCAAATCTATCGTTTTGGCGCTTTCGGCGTGGCCATCCACAACAGGGCCACGCCGAAAGCGTATATTGCAAAAATAAGCCAGGGCATCCACCAGTCGCCCATGAAGAGGCGCATCGCGGTCCCTTCGCGGCCTACCGCCACCATCTGCCAATGGCACCAGTGGTTGACCACCGCGCCGGCCACGAGGGTGCCGAATGTGGCGCCGATGCCGTTGCTCATGAACATCATCACCCCCTGCGCAAACCCTTTCATGCCCTTGGGCGCCACCTCCTGGATATGGAGATGGCCGGCGATTGTGATGAAGTTGAAGGCAAGCCCGTAGACGAGCATCGAGCCCACGAGCATCCACAGCCCGTCGCCGGGATTTCCTGTTCCCAACAGCAGGAAGCGAAGCCCCCAGGCCGCCAGTCCTGCGGCGTAGACCCACCGAATCCCCTTGCTCTTCAGGAATACCCCCACGAGCATCACGAACGCCGCCTCCGAAATCTGGGAGAGCGAGAAGAGCATCGTGGCGTTGCCGGCCGCCAATGCCCCGGAGTATTCCGGTATCCCGAGGAAATGGGTGATGTAGGGGGTGGCGAATCCGTTGGAGATCTGGAGGCATACGCCGGCCAAGGCCACGAAGACCAGAAACGCCAACGTGCTCCTGTTCGCGGTCATGGCCTTTATGGCCTGGAAAATCCCCGGCTTTGAGGGGGAGTCCTCTTCAGCCTTTGACTGCTCCACCTTCGGATTGGGAAGCGAGAAAGCGTATAGGGAGGCAAGGAGCGCCACGACTCCGCTGCAGAGAAGCTGCATCGAGTTGTATTGGAACCTAAGATGTCCCGCCGGGTCGGAGTCCGAAAACGCGAGTCCGAGGTGTCCGTCGCTCCAATAGAGTGAGTTGACACCCCACATGGCGGCAACGAAACCCACGGTGCCCCAGATGCGGATGGGCGGGAAGGCTGTCACGGGATTCCTGCCCGACTGCGTCAGCAGCCCGAAGGTGGTGGTGTTGGCCAGGGCCATCGTGGGCATATAGAGGGCGAGGAAGAGTAGGTAGAGCGGGAGCATGACGCCAAACTCCAATGCGTGCGGATGGGCTGAGGCGTACCTCCACATCGCCAGCATCACTACGGCAGCCCCCAGATGACATGCTCCAAGGAGGGTGCCGGGGCGCCCTGTGCGGTCGGCCATCCTTCCCAGAAGGGGAGGGGTGACGATGGAGACAAGGCCGATGGCGGCATAGAACCATGCGATGTCGCCGCCGAGGCCGCCGGCTCCGAGGAGCTGTCCGAAGCAGGTCAGGTAGCATCCCCAGATAGCGAACTGGAGGAAATACAGTGTGGCAAGTCTCGCTCTCATGTACCCGGCCTCAGAATTTGAATTCCACGCCTCCCATCAGAGTGGTGCCCGGCATCGGGCATCCGTAGATGATCTGGTAGTGCTTGTTGGTGATGTTGTCCACCTTGACCGAAAGGGTGACGGGCACAGACGTGCCGAGCGTGTAGGCGGCGCGGAGGTTGAGCAGCGAATAGCTCTCGGTCGCCCCGGTCGGGTTGCCGTTCTTCATGCTCCATACGCTCATCTCCTCCAGGGTCAGGCTCACAGGGCCGGGGGAGTAGCTGAACTCAAGGTTCATCTTGTTCTTGGGGGAGTAGAGATTGTCAGAGTCGGTGTGCAGGTAGGCCCACGAGCCGCTGGCCCTCAGATTGGGCAGGATGGAGTATGCGGCCTCGATCTCGAATCCCTTGTTGTGAAACCTCCCGGTGTTGACGTTGCGGGGGCGTCCGTCGGCGAAGACCGTCTGTATCATGTCCTTGCCGTCGATGTAGTAGATGGCCGCCCCGAGCATCAGCCGGTAGCCGAGCAGGTGCTGACGATAGCTTATCTCGTAATTGAGCATGTATTCCGGCTTGAGGTCGGGGTTTGCCGGCGGGTAGAGGTAGAGCTCGCGGATATTGGGGGAGCGGAATCCCTTGCTGAACGAGGCCTTCACCTGCGATGTCTCCGAGGGGTTGACGATGAATCCGGCCTGCGGCACCCACACGTTGCCATATGTCGTGCCATGCTGCAGGCGCACGCCGGCGTTGACGCTGAGGATGTCGTGCAGGAACCCCTGCTGCATCATCACGTATCCGGCCACTTCGTTGACGTGATGGCGGTTTTCGGACGAACGTTTCTCCGGATCGGCCTTGTCGGTGTTCCATACATGGCCTCCCCAATGCTGGAAGTCAATGCCGGCGGTCAGGGTGTTGGCCGTCCAGAGATACATCGTCTCGTAGGCCGTCAGCCCCATGTTGTAGTCGGTGGAGTGGAAGAGGTAGTCCTGCGGTGCTGTGCCGGGGGTGTTGCCGTCGTCCACATTGTTGCGCCCCCAGTTGATGTATCCCTGCACGCCGCCGTCGCATGCGGCATACTGGTTCTTGACGTACACCCCGCCGGTGCCCCTGAAGATGTCCGTCCACATGTTTTCGAGCGGGTTCTGGAGTGTGCCCGGGTTATTGGCATGGCTCTGCGTCATGTCGAGCATCCCTGCCAGGCTCCAGTGGCTGGAGGCTGCGTATTTGAGTTGCACGAACTCGTTGGCGAGCCAGAACTCGCTTCCGGCGCGGTATCCGTTGCTCCGGTCGAGTTGCCCCGACAGGGTGGCCGAGAAACGCCCCTTCTTGTAGCCCGAGGAGAGGGCGAAGTTCTGGGTGGTGAAGGATCCGAATTGGGCGCGTGCACGTCCCGTCAGGCCGTCGCGGTGCTGTGTGGCCGTGACGATGTTGACCGACCCGCCCATGGCGTTGGAGCCGTAGAGCAGCGAGGAGGGCCCTTTGACCACCTCCACCTTCTCCACGCCGTTGGCCACGTAGGTGTCGGCGAGGCTATGGCCGAAGACGCCAGCCCACTGGGGCTGCCCGTCGATCATGAAGAGCACCTTGTTGCCCTGTCCTACGCCTCGGATGTTGACCGTGCCTGCGCTGCCGCCCGACACTCCATAGCCAGCAAACCCGCGTTCGGTGACGAACAGTCCCGGCACCTTGGCCACGAGCACCGGCAGCAGCGAACTCTCCCCGGTGGCCTCTATCTCCTCCGACGAGATGTGTGTGACGTCAAGCGGGATGAGGTCGGGATTGGTCTTCAGCGGGGCGGTGACCACCACCTCCGACAGGGAGACAGTGTCGCGCGGCATCTCGGAGGCGAAGAGGGAGGCGGCCGCCGCGAGGGCCGGATAGAGTATCAGGTATCTGTGGCTCATGTTGGGTATTTTTGGATAGTTTAAATGATTGATGGCGCAAAATTAGTAAAATTATTTTAAAGTTCACTATATTTTACTTAACTTTGTAGCGGAAAAATCCGCAGACAAGAGTTAATCCTAAAGAAGAAACCATTATGAATGAGTCCGAAATCGCATTCTTTGACCGCCTGGCCCCCGATTGGGACGCCAATGAAGTGCGCTCCACACCTGAGCGCGTGAAGAGCATTCTGTCGCGCCTTTCCATAGGGGAGGGGATGGAGGTGCTGGATCTTGGCACCGGGACCGGTGTACTGGTGCCCCAGCTGAGCCGCCTCGTGGGCCCTGAGGGGAGGGTGGTCGGCGTCGACCTGTCGGAGGGGATGCTCGACATCGCCCGCCGCAAGCATGGCCATCTGGAGAACGTTGAGTTCCTGAGGCTTGACTTCGAGGAGGAGCAGTTGCCGGGGCGCTACGACATAGTGATGCTCTTCTGCGTCTATCCACACCTGCACTATCCGCAGGAGACGCTGGAATGGTTGTTCAGGTTCAATGTCAAGGAAGGTGGCAAAGTCGTGATAGGCTTTTCGTCAGACGAGGAGTTTGTCAACAACATCCACGGCCACCGCAAAGCCGAAAGCGACTGCCTGCCCCCCGCCGCCGTGCTTGCCGGGCGCATAGCCTCCTGGGGCTATGACACGCAGGTGCTCGCCGCCACGAGGGACGAGTACATAGTGACTGTCACCGCGCCCAATCCCTAATTCCTATTACCTAATACTTAGTACCTAATCCCTTATCAATAGGAGAATCCGGCCTTGATGAGTAGTTCCTTAAGGCGCAGGTTTTCGCTCCGGAGGGCGTCTACCTCTTCCCGCAGGGTGTCCATGCGATCAGAGAGTCGGTCGTTGCGGCGTGTCAGGTATTCTATCCGTTCCTCCGTTTCAGGATCCGGCCCGTTGTGGCTGCGCTGGTGGGCCAGTTCGTGGAAATGGTTGAGAAGTTGTGCCAGGGTGTCGGTCTGGTCGTCGGTGTGAGTATGCGGAGGCACCGCCGTCTCCACCGAGTCGTCGATCATGTAGTCGTGCAGGTCGTCGATTTCGAATATCTCCAGTATCCGGGCAATCTTGTCGTCAGGCATGCGGCTCCTTCCGTTCTCTATGGCTGACAGAAAACTGGGTTGGATCTGAAGGCGGTCTGCAAGTTCACGCTGGCTCATCTTGGCGCGTTTGCGCAGTTTTACAAAATCGATTCTGCTCATTGCGGTGCTCTTTTTGGATTACGGCGGGTCTAGGGATTTCCGATGCGAAGTTAGTGAAAAAATCTTTAAAAGACAAATATGTCATGAGAATAGTAGTGGCTTTGGACTCCTTCAAGGGGTCGCTGACGAGCAGGGAGGCCGGCGAGGCTGTGGCTGCCGGCCTTCGGGACGCATGTCCGGATGTCGAGGTCTACGTGGTGCCTGTGGCCGACGGAGGCGAAGGTACCGCCGAGACCATTGTCGAGGCGTTGGGAGGAGAATGGGTGAGGGTCGAAGTCTCTGACCCATTGGGAAGGCCGGTGAACGCCCGCTACGGACTTTGCGGCGGGACAGCCGTGATAGAGGTGGCCGCGGCTTCGGGGCTGCCGTTGGTGCCGAAGGAACTGCGCAACCCCTTGCTCACCACGTCGCGTGGCACGGGAGAACTGATAGCCGATGCACTTGCTCGCGGTTGCCGCAAGTTTCTTGTAGGGTTGGGAGGAAGCGCCATCAACGATGCCGGGGTCGGAATGTTGCGAGCCCTCGGCTTTGAGTTTCTGGATGCTCAGGGACTGCCCGTAGGAGAGGGTGGGGGAGAGTTGGAACGGATCGAGAAGGTAGATGTGTCGAACGCTCATCCGGCCTTGTCGGAGTCGGAGTTTATGGTGGCCTGCGACGTCACGAATCCTCTTTGCGGGCCCGACGGCGCCAGCCACGTCTTCGGCCCCCAGAAAGGGGCCACCCCCGAGATGGCGGAGCGCCTTGACAAGGCCCTTGGGCATTTCGCTCGGCTGAGTGGAGACGACTTGGCCCCCCGCCCCGGAGCGGGGGCGGCGGGAGGGATAGGGTATGCGTTCCTGGCCTATCTGCGTGGCAGATTGCTCCCTGGGGTGGAAATGGTGCTCGATGCCGTCGGTATGGATCGCCTGATGGAGGGGGCCGACTTGGCCATCACCGGGGAGGGGCGGCTGGATCGGCAGACCTGTATGGGGAAGGCACCGGCGGGTGTGCTAAGCCGAGCGCGGAGCCACGGTGTTCCCACTGTCGCTCTTGGCGGAGGCGTCGACCCCGAAGCCGTCGACGCGCTCCAGCGCGCCGGCTTCGCCGCCGTTCTCCCCATAGTCCCCGAGCCGCAGAGCCTCGACGAAGCCATGCGTCCCGCGACGGCCAAGGCCAATCTCCGCCGCACAGCCCGCCAGCTCCTAAGCCTCCTCCTGCTGGGAGCCCTCCGGTAGGGGCGCCCCCCTGCCGCGCCCACGGAGGCTGGGAGTCTTTGAGGTGTTGGTGGCTTATGATTTAGGGCTGGGAGGTGCTGGGGGATTTTGGGCTGGGAGGGGTCGGAGAAGCGGAGAATCGGAGGTCTTGAGGCTGGGGGTTTTGAGGCTGGGAGCCGCCTGGTAGGGGCGCCGGCCTGCCGCGCCCACATAGGCGGGGAGAAGCCAAGGGTTTAGGGCTGGGAGGGGTCGAAGAAGCGGAGAATCGGAGGTCTTGAGGCTGGGGGTGAGGCTGGAGGGTGAGGGTGGAGGTCATGAGGGTGGAGGTCATGAGGGTCGAGGTCTTGAGGCTGGGGGGTGTGTATGGGAGCCGTTTGGTAGGGGTGCCGGCCTGCCGCGCCCACAGAGGCTGGGAGAAGCCAAGGGTTTTGGGCTGGGAGGGGTCGAAGAAGCGGAGAATCGGGGGTCTTGAGGCTGGGGGTTTTGAGGCTGGGAGCCGCCTGGTAGGGGAGCCGTCCAGCCACGCCCACAGAGGCTGGGAGCCGCCAGGGGTTATAGGGGCGAAGGTGATAAGGGAGGTAGGAGGGTAAATGTAGGGAAGGTAGCTCAGGAGACTTGCCGCCTCGGACTGTCGATTGTCAAGAAGTCGCTAGCGGCGATGTCACAGCAGAGCTCCCGGAGGGAGCGAGGTCGTGGTTAACCCCGCACGGAGGGAGCGGAAGGAAGCGCAGCGACCGAAGCGACCGGAGTGTGGGGTCAGTCGCCTCCCCCTCCGTTGGAGTCCCGGAGGGACGACGTCGTGGTGGAGGCCGCAGCACGACTGCACACCGCCAACCCTTCCTCCTCTACCAGCCATAAAAGCGAAAAATCCTTCCAACAATCTAATTTTCCTCCCCTCAAATGCCCTCCATATGCGAAAGTTTTGCTACCTTTGCACCTGAGAGACGACAATCTGAGATTGCCGGGCAACTAAAGAAAAATATATACATTAATGAGACAGTCCTTATCTAAGGTAAAAGCCAAACCTTTTCTCAAATGGGCAGGTGGTAAGACACAGTTACTACCTACAATTGATGCGACGCTTCCTGAAAACTTTTCCAAGGAAGAAGCCATCACATACATTGAGCCCTTTGTGGGAGGAGGGGCCATGGCTTTCTTCATGCTTCAGAAGTATCCGAACATAAAGAAAGCTGTCATTAACGATATCAACCCTCATCTGACCACTACCTACAGCGTAGTAAGAGATAAACTCGACGCTTTGCTTGAAACATTGTCTGATTTAAACGACCAATTTACCTTAGCCAGGATTCAGACCTCATCCATATAAAATCTTAGACTTAAATAACACTTATATTATTTTAATTATCGGTACCAGCTTTTTAAAAAGGCAAGTCTCTCATATAAGTGCTAATTGGTTCCCCTACTGAACTTGCTAAATCTATGAAAGACAAATCATGTATCCTCTGACGGAAGGAATATTCCACCTCGGGAGACGAGACTTCTTCCCTCCTAGCTTGCGATATGAGAGCAAATGATTCCTCCTGCTCTATTCCAAGAAATCTGCGACCACAAAGATTAGCTGCAATGCCAGTGGTAGAGGAACCCGCAAAAGGATCTAATATCCAATCCTGTTCGCTTGTACTTGCAAGTATGATTCTTGTCAGTAAGGGCAATGGTTTCTGCGTAGGATGCTTGCCACAAGTTTTTTCCCAACGTCCAATCGCAGGAAGACGCCATACATCCGTCATTTGTTTCCCCTCGTTAATGGTCTTCATAAGTAGGTAGTTATACTTGTGTGGCACTTTGGGATATTTTCTTGCCCATATTATAAATTCAGTAGAATATGTGAAAAACCGGCATGAGATGTTTGGTGGAGGATTTGTCTTCACCCATGTAATAACATTGAGAATCTTATAGCCAAGTTCTGTCAAAAGATTGGCAATAGAAAAAATGTTATGATGAGTACCTGAAATCCATATTGTGCCGTTGTCTTTTAGTTTCTCTCTACACAGGCTTAGCCATTTTCGGTTAAATGCCATAATGGATTCAGGATTGCCACCTTTATCCCACTTCCCTTTATCCACGCATACCACTTTTCCTGCCTGATAACTAATGCCACCGTTTGATAAGAAATAAGGTGGATCAGCGAAGATCATATCGAACTTGAATTCAAATTGTGGTAGTACCTCAAAACAGTCACCATGTACAATGGTGAAAGCCCTATCCTCGGATTTATAAAATGGAACAATCATGACCGGTAAGTAATCTCCATGGGCGGGTTAATCTGCGACTTTATTATTTTAATAAATTCATCGATATTTGTAAGATTGTAGACACTTGGAATGTGGGCAAAAGCTTCTTCCAGCTTATTGCGAGCAGATTTCCAACCTATGCCATCAGTTATCCATACGAACTCAAAACCAGGGACTGCATTTATTTTAGGGGCAAGTTCAGAGTAAGAGCGTGCAACCTCATTAAGTTTGGAGCCTCCACCGGAATAAAAGTTTGTCTCGATAAGATATGTCTTTACCTGAGTTTCTATTACAAAGTCAAAACGTTTGTTATCAGCACCAAGAGCCTTTACAATCTCTGGGAACTGAGTGTAATAAACCTCTTGCTCAAATCTGATTCCATGCTTTCGGAGGATATTGGCTACCACATCTTTCATGATGTGTCCCCCTCTATTCTTGCGTGCATTGGAATCAAGGCCAACCTCGACACCAAATACATAGTCCACAAGGTTCTTAATTTGTTTTTTCTGGAACACTTCCGTGAGACCAGTCTCATTGAGAAACGTTGTCACTTGGCTGGGAGATGTGAAATAATCTGTCACAAGCATAAGCCGTCCATTCTCATTCAGCGCCTTCTTCTTATCTTTGGTTCTCACGGCTATCAGTATATCGAGGACCGAGAATACCTTTGGATTCTCTTCCCACAGGCGATCAACCGCCAATGCCATATCCTCTTGTCCAATAAGATAGTTGAGCTGGTTAAGTTTAATGGAGATACTATCTACATTAGCCTCAACTTTCTGGAAGTCCACATAGTCCTTTAAAGAGCTGAGGGTATCCTTTAATGGCTCCATGAAATCGTTAAATCTTTTCGCCATACCTTAATCATTAAAGAGTTTCCAATAGTCACACTGCTTCTTTTGATAATTCCTTATCAATAATTCTGTCAAAACACCTCTCTTTGCCCCGTTCGCATTTATGTTCCTCTTAGCATAGACACGTTCTATGATGAAATCTTTGTATAGAGCGTCAAAAAAATCATCTTCTGGGTTTCGGGATTTGCAATCTGAGTTACTAAGCAACTCATGGCATCCTATCGAAGCCATGTCTGAGAAGAATTGTTTTAGACGCCTCTGCTCTTTATCATCGAAGGCTTCTTTTACATAGGAATTGAAATTTGAGGTGGCATCCAACGGCCTATATGGAGGATCGAAATAGATAAAAGTGTATCCATCGACAAACTCCCCTACCTGGGAGTAGTCGCCGTTCAATATTTCAACTTTTTGTAATAATTCGCTGTCAGCTGTCAGGAGATCTTTATCACAAATGGTAGGATTCGTGTATCTTCCGAATGGCACATTAAAATATCCCTTGGTGTTCTCTCGATACAGGCCGTTGAAGCATGTACGATTCAAGAATATCATGTATGCGGCTTCCTCAACATCGGTAAGTTTTTGGAGGTTGAACTGATACCGGATATTGAGGAAAAGTTCCTTCTGAGCATCAAAATCTTTGGCTGATTTAAATTGGTGGTTTTGACCTAAATATTTGGTGGAAAGTAATGAAATGAGTATCTTTGCAGATAAAACAAACCCTTCGTGTAACACAAACGTTCAAACTTTGGATATTTCTTTCCATACATCGAAGCTTCAGAAGTTGGCGAATGACGACCGGCTTGCCGTCCGAAAGTTAGGCGCAAAGAGGGCAGCCCTCTTTAAGATGAGGCTGGATGACCTCGCAGCAGCCTCCACACTGGAAGACGTGAGGTATCTCCCCGGTCATTATCATGAACTGACAGAGGATAGAAAAGGACAATGGGCTTGCGACCTTGACCAACCCTATCGACTTATCTTCCAGCCTCACGAAGACCCGATACCTGAAGACGAACATGGCAGATATGTCTGGATCGAGATTACCGGAGTTGAAATCATAGAAATCACGAACTATCATGGCAAGTAATATGGCAAAGCACAATCAATACACCCCTCTAAGAGTGACTCATCCAGGTGTCACTTTGGGTGATAAGATACAAGAGATGGAGATGACAGTCCGTGAGTTCGCGGTCAGAACAGCCAACCCGGAGAACACAATCCTAAACGTGCTTCGTGGCGACTGCGCAATCACTCCGGATTTGGCGGAGGCTTTTGAAACAGTAACCCGTATCCCGGCACATTTTTGGATGAACAGGCAACGGATTTATGATGAATCCTTGGCGCGACTTAAAAAAGTGCGACAAACGGAGGACACCACCATCAGAAGAGAGTCTTTTCCTGGCAAACAGATTGCTAAATTTGGATGGGTGTGAGGATGTGAATTTTAGGCGGCTGTACCTTGGGATAGTCCTACAAAGGGTTGTGGCCGTACCAGGGATTCAGTCCGACAAGAATGGGTTAGCTGGTGAGGGCGGCCGCGAGGCGTTTGCCGCCATCGAGGGAGGGGGAATAGGGGAGGAGGACCTCGAACATGTCGGCGCCCAACAGGGCGCGGCCGTCGCGAAGGGTGTCGTGCACGCATACGTCACCCGCCAGACCGCACAGGTCGATGCGCTCAATCCCTTCCTTCTCCACGATGGCGCGTATGCGCTCCGCCGCCTCGGGATTGCTGAAGATGGAGTACTCCTCCTTGTCGGGGCGTTCTCCCTTGTAGAGCATGATCACGTCTCCGGCCGTGGTGTAGAGGGGGCGCATGAGCGCAGGCCAGATGGCCGCACCCTGGGTGTCGTGAACGCAATGCATCGGCCAGGGCCCTCCCTGCTCCTTGAAGGAGAAGTGGTCCCACGGGTGACGGTCGGCCGTCACCACCTTGCAGGCGTAACGCCCGTCGTTGGCTTCGATATACCGGGCCAGCGCATCCATTGCCTCGGCCGCCCCCGGCACGGGGAGGGTCCCCTCGATGAAGTCTATCTGGGGATCGACTATCAATAGCATTCTCTTCATAGGTCTAATGGCGTTTCGGAACGCCGTAAAGAGTGTTTAACGATAATGGGATGCGAAGTTAACCATAATATCCAACATTCCCAAACGCTTCCAAGGCTTTTTTAACTTGCTGGCGACCCATTCCGGCCCCTGCGGCAAGAACCGACCAAAGAGAAAAAGCGTTTTAATGGTGAAAACAACCAAATAATTTATCAAAACTATGATCGACACAGAATACAAGTTTGGCGAGGTGCATGTCCTTGCCAATCAGGTAGAGGCTTCGGAAGACCGCGTGCATGTGCAGAACATTTTCAGCACCTCCCACGGAGGCGTGGCTGTTCTGGCTTTCAAGGCCGGCCAGAAACTTGACGAGCATGTGGCACCGGCCGAAGTGATGGTCTATGCCCTGGAAGGCTCCGTCGAGTTCACCATCATGGACAAGCCCCACACCATCAATGCCGGAGAGTTCCTGCTCCTCGGCGAGGGAGTGCCCCACAGGGTGGAGGCGAAGGCCGATTCCAAAGTTGCACTTATCAAGGTGAAAGCCTGAGGAAGCCTCGGCAAAGACTGATTATCGAAACAACGAAAGAGTCCGCAGGTCGATTTCGACCTGCGGACTCTTTCGTTGCCTTGGAAGGACTCGAACCCTCACTAAAGGTGCCAGAAACCTGCGTGCTACCATTACACCACAAGGCAATGTGGTCAGTGTCGAACGGCTTTTGCTTCGCCTCCTCCGAGGCTCGGACGCCGGGGCGTCGCCGTTTCAACACTGCAAAATTACAAACTATTTTTGGATTGGCAAAATTTTTCAGCTGTTTTTTTGCCCTCCATCCTTCAGAAAGATGGTAAGTGTTTGCGTCTGTGGTCTTTGGCTGTCAAATATTTTTCCTGCTCTCCCGGCGGGGCGTCCTCCTCCGTCCCGATCTCCCACTCAACGACATGGCGCAGGGGGCCGTCGAGGCGGAGAGAGTGCACGGGGATGCCGAGGCGGCGCGCCTCCTCCATGAGACTCTGCTCGCGCTGGCGACGCACCGAGGGGTGGATCACAAGGGTGTCGCACTCAAACTTGCCGGCCAGCTCCTCCAGGGTCTCCCGGAAGCCTCCGGCCACGATCAGGTAGTCGCAGGCACGGTCCCCGAGGCTTTCCATGAGAGAGTCGCCGAGGCCGTGCAATTGGCGGTCTATGGACACTATGCGGCGTCCCGCATGGGAGATGGCCGACACTCCCCGGCGCGGCATCACCACCCGGCGTTCCTGCGCCCCTGCGAGCGACAGGATGTCGATGTCGCGAAGGTGGTTTTGCAATATAAACCCCTCCAGCTGGCCGCTCCCCTGGTCGCCAAAAACGCCGCATAAGGAGAGGATTGCGCAAAGGGCCGATGTGGAGTATTTCAACCTGCGTCTGCGGCGACTCTTCGACATCGCCACGAAGCCGGCGATGGCGATGGCGGCACACCATCCGAAGACTGTCTCTATCGGCACCTTGACGTCCAGGACAGACGAGCCTCCCCCTCCCACGTACTCGCATAGACGGAGCAGCGCGTCATAGCCGAAGTCGATGGCGTATCGCAGGATGGAAAGGTCGACGCCACAGGCCCAAAGAGCGAAATAGAGCAGCGAGAGGCCGATATAGAAGGGGAGGAGGGGGAGCACCAGGATGTTGACGGGGAGGAAGAGCATTGGCAGCCTTCCGAAGGAGTAGGAGATGAGAGGCCAGGTGGCGAGGGTGGCGACGAGGCTCGTCAGAAGCGCACCGACCACGGCGTGGAGCCTGGGATGGCTGCGGTGGTCGACGGTGTTGAGGGGGCCGACAAATAGAATCAGCGAGGCGACGCTCAGAAAACTGAGTTGCGTGCCAAGGTCGTAGACGCAGCGCGGATCCGCCACCAGGATGCAGAAGGCCGCGGCCAGGAGTGCGTTGAGAGGGGAGGACTTGCGCTCCAGCATGAGGCCCGTGAAGCAGAAGGTCGCCATAAGCGAGGCGCGCACCGTGGAGGGTGCAAGCCCGGTCAGGAAGGTGTAGGCCCAGAGGATGACGATGGTCAGGAGGTATCTGAGCTTGTAGCCGCCGGCAATGTTGAGGGGGAAGAGGAAAGCCAGAAGCAGGGCCGCGACGATGGCTATGTGCATCCCGCTCAGGGCGAGCAGGTGGGCTATGCCCGCATCGGCGAAGATGGCCCTCGTAGCCGGCGTCATGTATTCCTTGGAGCCGAGAAGGAGCGTGGTCAGGAAATCCTTGGCCCCGGTGGAGAGCGGCGTGCCGGCGATGAGGGCCTCGGCATCCTCGCGTAGCGATTCGGCACGCAGAGTGAGGGAGGAGCGATGCCCGATGACCGATATTTCCGACCCCTGCACCTCCATCTCATAGAGTATCCCGGAGCGACGCATGCGGTCGGCGTAGTCCGTGGAGAAGTAGTTGGGGTCGTCCGCTATTTTCCTGAACTTTGGCGGGAGCGACAGTATGTCGCCGTTGCGGGCTTCCGTGGCGTCGGTCTTGACGAGGGCCTTCACTCCTGAGACCTCCACGATGAGGCGGTCTCCGGAGGTGAGCGACGAGCGGTCTTTTACCACGGCGGAGAGGGGCTGGGTCACGGCATCGAGGGGATAGTCTTCAGACCTGGAGAAGGCTTCGGCCGCCATTCCCACCCCGACGAAAAGGAGGATGACCCAGACCAGGTGCCATGAGGAGCGGCGGATGGCCTTCACGGGGTCGAGTGTGGCGCCCGTGAGCCAGAGGTAGAGGGTGAGGGCCAGCAATACCAATGCCGGCCCCATCCAGAACGGGAGCGGTAGCAGGGAGCCGAGGAGAATGCCGGCCACCAGGGCGGGGGTGAGGAGGAGGAAGGGGTGTTTCATGCGTTCAGCCCTCTGTCCAGATCCTCCAGGCGGCCATCGCCTGGAGCTTCAGCATTTCAAGGCCCCCCATGACCCGGCAGCCATGCGCACGGCATATGCGCAGGAAGAGGGTATCCTCAGGATTGTAGACCAGGTCGTAGCAGACGTGGCGGGCGCCAAGGTACTGGTAGGGGAAGGGTGGGGCGGCGTCGACTTTCGGATACATACCGAGAGGGGTGGTGTTGACTATCAGGGCGTGGCTCCATACGAGGGCCGGGGTGAGGTCGGCATAAGAGATCTGGTCGCCGACCGGGGTGCGCGACACGACGGCACTTTCCCAGCCCATGTGCCTGAGAGCCGTGACCACGGCTTTCGACGCCCCGCCGCTGCCGAGCACCAGGGCGCGGCGCCTGTCCTCAGACACGTCAGCGAGCATCGGGGAGACGCTGAGGCGAAACCCCTCCACGTCGGTGTTGAAGCCCTCCAGGCGCACCTTGCCCCCGGCTTCGCGCCGGATGCGGATGGTGTTGACGGCGCCGGCTTCGCGGGCCAGGTCGGAGACGGAGACGAGCAGGGGGATGACCTCCTGCTTGTAGGGGATGGTGACGTTGAGGCCGGCCAGAGCGGGGTTGCCCCCGATGAGCGAGGGAAGCTCGCTCACCGAGGGCAACTCGTAGAGGTCGTAACGGGCGTCGATCCCTTCGCGCCGGAAAAACTCGTCGAAGAGCCTTGCCGACCAGGAATGGCCGAGCGTGCGGCCAATCAGTCCGTACTGGGTCATAGGCTGAAGTGATTTACCATATCACGACGCGCTCAGCCTCGGGACGGAACATCGGGTCCCCCTCGACGACATCGAAGGCCTCGAAGAAGGGCTGGAGATTGCGCAGCGACACGTTGGTGCGGTTGTTGCCCAGCGAGTGGGGGTCTGTCTTTGTGCGGGAGAGGATCTCCTCGTCGCGGATGTTGCCGGCCCAGAGGGTGGCGTAGGCGATGTAGAAGCGCTGGAGGGGGGAGAAGCCGTCGATGTCCTTGGGCTCGCGGCCCTTCATGGCGTTCTTGTAGGCGGTGAGGGCCACGCGCAGGCCTCCCTGGTCGGCGATGTTCTCGCCCAGGGTGAAGCGGCCGTTGGCGTGCACGCCGG
>CAZHCM010000019.1:0-21981 GCA_964531005.1 uncultured Sangeribacter sp.
CATTCGTCTACTCCGCGATGACCTGTGCAAACGGACGTTTGCTCGTCATCGCAGCCGACGACCCCTCGATGCACTCCTCGCAGAATGAACAGGATTCCCGCTTCTATGCAGACTTCGCCCTCATCCCCGTGCTTGAGCCCTCTTCGCAACAGGAGTGCTACGACATGGCGAAGTATGGGTTCGAGCTCTCCGAGACATTCAAGATTCCCGTTCTCGTGCGTCTTGTGACCCGACTCAGCCATAGCCGCGCCACCGTTGAGATAGACACCGAGGCAGCCCCCGAAAATGCTCTCCATTATCCCGAGTCCGGACCGCAGTGGGTGCTCATGCCGGCCAACTCCAAGCGCCGCTACAAGACTCTCATCGAGGACTATGCTCGCCTTGAGGAAAGCAGCGAGACGTCCCCTTTCAATGCCTATACCTACGGCCCCGACAAGTCGCTGGGCATAATCGTCAGCGGACTGGCGGCCAACTATCTGGCAGAGCTTTTCCCTGATGGCTGTCCCTTCCCTACGGTGAAAATCTCCCAGTATCCTCTGCCCAAGAAGATGATCAAGCGTCTGGCCGACGCATGCGAGGCCCTTCTCATCATAGAGGAGGGACAGCCCTTCATAGAGAAGGCCATGCGAGGTGTGCTCGACGAAGGCAAGACCATCTATGGGAAACTCTCCGGGCAGCTTCCCCGCACTGGCGAACTCACTCCCGATTCGGTGCGCGAGGGACTCCTGAAGTTGAAGCCCAATCTGGAAGCCCTCAAGCGCGAGGAGCCGAAGGCCCCCTCTACGGTGACGGTGCCCCGTCCGCCGGCACTCTGTCAGGGCTGCAGCCATCGCGATGTCTATAGCGCTCTCAACGACGTACTTGCCGAATATGATGACCCCCGCGTGTTTGGCGACATAGGGTGCTACACTTTGGGCTACCTCTCGCCCTTCAATGCCATCCACACGGTGGTAGACATGGGAGCATCCATCACTATGGCCAAGGGCGCAGCCGACGCAGGACAGCATCCTTCGGTGGCCATCATTGGAGACTCGACGTTTACCCATAGCGGTATGACAGGCCTTCTCGATGCAATCAACGAAAACTCACCCGTCACTGTCATCATATCCGACAACCTCACGACAGGCATGACCGGCGGTCAGGACTCGCAGGGCACCGGCAAGATCGAGGAGATCTGCCTTGGCCTCGGTGCCGATCCCGCTCATGTGCGCACTATTGACGCCCTGCCGAAAAACCATGACGAGATGATGAAGATCTTCCGAGAGGAGATCGAGCATCCGGGGCTTTCCGTAATCGTGTCGCGCCGCGAGTGCATACAGACCGCCCGTCGCCACGCAGCAGCCAAGAAATAAAGAAGCTCTCCCCACACAAAACCTAAAGATTATCATGAAGACAGATATTATCCTCGCCGGAGTCGGCGGACAAGGTATCCTCTCTATAGCCACCATCCTCGGGGCCGCTGCTCTGAAGGACGACCTCTATATCAAGCAGGCGGAGGTCCACGGCATGAGCCAGCGCGGAGGCGACGTGCAGTCAAACCTGCGCATAAGCTCAGATCCCATAGCTTCCGACCTGATTCCGACCGGAGCTGCCGACTTGATCGTTTCGCTGGAGCCTATGGAGGCCCTGCGTTATGTGTCTTATCTTGCGCCGCAGGGGTGGATCGTCACCAACACGGTCCCCTTTGTCAACATCCCCAACTATCCCGAGCAGGCTGTCATAGACTCCGAGCTCGACACCCTGCCCAATGTGGTGGCATTCGACATGGACGCTCTCGCCAAGGAAGTGGCTTCGGCCCGAAGCAGCAACATGGTGCTTCTCGGCGCAGCCGCCCCCTTCATCGACATCCCTGCCGAGAAGATAGAAGATGGCATACGCACAGTGTTCGGAGCCAAGGGTGAGAAGATTGTGGAGAGCAACATCGCCGCCTTCCGTGCCGGATTGAAGCACACCCAGGGCATCATCGCCGACCGCAAGAAGAACTGAACGAAACTAAAAAAAAACACCTATCATGTTTCCTATCGCAACAGATACGCTGAAGCGTATCATTGAGGAGCTGCATATCACCGATATCACCACAGCCACGATCCGCCAGATTGCAGGGCTTGCAAAGCGCCTTGAGGAAGAGGCAAGCGAGAGTTTCGTGCATCTCGAGATCGGCAATCCGGGACTTCCGGCAGAATTCACCGGCATCGAGGCCGAGATGGAAGCCCTTCGCAATGGCGTGGCCAACAAATATCCTGACATCAACGGAATTCCCGCCCTGAAGCAGGCCGGCCATGAGTTTATCAAAGCCTTCCTGGACATCGACATTCCGGCAAAGGGTGTTGTGCCTACCGTAGGCTCGATGCAGGGTAGCTTCACGCTCATGCTCCTTCTCAAGCAACGTCTTCCCGAGAAGGACACCATGCTCTTCATCAATCCCGGATTCCCGGCCCAGCGTCATCAGGCGAAGGTCTTGGGCATGAACACGCGTGAGTTCGACATCTACGAGTACCGTGGGGAGAAGCTTGAGGCAAAGCTTGAGGAGGAACTGGCCGACGGCAGGGTGACGGGGCTAATCTACTCCAACCCCAACAACCCGGCATGGACCACGCTCACCGAGCAGGAGTTGGAGATCATCGGACGTATGGCTACCAAGCACGATGTCATCGTCCTGGAAGACCTCGCATACATGGGCATGGATTCCCGCACTTATCTTGGGGAGCCCTATGCCGCCCCGTTCGTACCCACTGTGGCTAAGTACACAACCAACTGCATCCTGCTGTGCTCGGCATCCAAAATCTTCAGCTATGCAGGGCAGCGCATTGCCATGGTGTGCATGACCAAAGAGGTGTACGACCGCACCTACAAGTTCTTCACGGACTTCTACGAGATGCCGGCTTTCGGTGACGCCTACATATTCGGCGTTCTCTATACGGCTTCGTCGGGCACTTCCCATTCGGCACAGTATGCCATGGCAGCAATGCTGAAGGGGGCGGTGGACGGCACCGTGAAATTCGTGGACAATACTGCCGAATATGGCCGACGTGCCGAACTCGTTAAGGAGATCTTCCTCGCCAACGGCTTCCACCTGGTATATGACATGGACGGCGACCAGCCCATCGGCGACGGCTTCTTCTTCACAATGGGATACAAGGACATGACCAGCGCAGAGTTGCAGGCTGAACTGATGCGATACGGCGTGTCGTCAATCTCGCTGCCTTCGACCGGCAGTCTGCAGAACGGCATAAGGGTGACAGTTTCGATGATTTCCGACACCAACACGATGGCTCGTCTCTCCGACCGTCTAAAAGCCTTCAACCATGACCATTAACTATTGCTCGGCTGAGGAAGCTGTCAAGCTGATCGAGTCGGGCGACCATGTCTACATACAAGGTTCCACCAGCACACCCGAGGTGCTGGTGGAGGCCCTTGCAGCCCGTGGGCATGAGCTGCGCAACGTGACTCTCTACTCGGCCTTCGCCGTCACCAAGGGCCCCGCGCCTTATTGCAAGCCGGAATACAAGGACAGCTTCAATGTGGAGTCGTTCTTCGTATCCAATGCCGTGCGCCAGTGGATAGCAGAGGGATATGGATCCACGATCCCCCGTTTTCTCGGCGAGGTTCCCGCTCTATTCCGCGACGGCACCTGCCGCGTGGATGTGGCTTTGCTCAACTGTTCGATGCCCAACGAGGAGGGTTATGTAAGCTTTGGCGTATCGGCAGACTTGGCCACTGCGGCCGCTGAATGTGCCGATCGTGTCATAGCCCAGATCAATCCTCAAATGCCTTTCTCCTATGGCGACCCGGTGATCCATCTTTCCCAGTTGGCAGCCGTGGTGGAGGTCGACGACCCCCTGGTGGAAGTGCCGACTGCCGTACCCACCGAAAAAGAGATAAAGATAGGCAACTTCATTGCGGAGCACATACCCGACGGCGCAACACTCCAGATAGGAGTCGGCGGAATCCCCAACGCTGTCATCCGCGCGCTCGAACATCACCGTCACTTAGGGCTCCATACCGAAGCCATGACCGACGGCGTGCTCCCTCTGTTGGAAAAGGGGATTATCGACAATTCTCAGAAGAAAGTCATGCCCGGAAAGTCCGTGGCTTCGCTGGCCCTTGGTTCGCGTCGCCTGTATGACTACATGAACTACAATAAGGAGATGGTGTTCAAGGATGTGGCATGGACCAACAATCCCTTTGTCATAGCCCAGAACCCCAAAGTGATGTCGATCAACTCCTGTCTTGAGATCGATCTCACCGGGCAGGTATGCGCAGATTCCATCGGCACCCGCATCTTCTCAGGCATAGGAGGCCAGCACGACTTTGTCTACGGCTCCTCGCAGAGTGAAGGAGGGCTGTCTTTCCTCGCCATGCTCGCTACCACAGCAAAGGGCCTGAACAAGATCAAGCCTGTGCTCACAGAAGGCGCTGGAGTAGTCACGACGCGATTCCAGACCAACTTCATAGTCACCGAATATGGAGCCGTAGACCTGCGTGGCAAGTCGCTTCCGGAGCGTGCCAGACTACTTATTTCAGTGGCTGCCCCTCAGTTTAGAGAGGAGCTGGAAAGGTCGGCTGCAGAGCGCTTCGGATATAGTTTCCTACGATTGAAATAAGCCTTTCTGAGGGCGACGGATGAACTTTTCCGTACCCTTCCATCATTATATATACGAACACTGCTGACGGGCCGCATGCAAGTGCATGCGGCCCGTGTAGGTAATACGATGCAAGAAACATGAATGAAGAGAGTCTGAAAAAAGGCATGATGAAGCTCTGGGAAATCACTTTCAAGGATTCTCCGGAGTATGTGCGATTGGTGTTTGATACATATTTCGATATTAGACACGTCGCTTACGAAGAGAGAGAAGGAAGAATCGTGGCCGCGCTTTTGGCAGTGCCCTACGAGTTTGAACGCAACGGACGGCGTATCCGCGCCGCCTACCTTTGCGGCTTGGCCACAGAGCCTGCCTATCGTCGCCAAGGGATCATGAAGAGACTTATGGACGATGTGTTGGTGAGACTGCGTGAGGAGGGTTATACTTTGGCTTTCCTCATTCCCGCGAGCGAGACGTTGGTGCGCTACTATCAGATTATGGGGTGGTCAACGGCTATATATCGTGTGCGCGAGAACTTCACCGAGCTCCACGACTTCACGGCAGCGTTGGAAAAGCCTGAAACGGCCTCAAAGACGATCGTAACGAGAATCGAATATTTGAAAGCTGACGGCTCATCGGACGAAAATATCAAAATCTCGAATCTCGTGAAAAACTACCTTGATAGGGTAGTCTTGCCAAAGAACATGGCAATGCTGCGTCATTCGCTCAAGGACATGGAAGCTGTAGTGAAAGAAAATGCACTCTCCGGTGGACAGCTGTGGCTGGCGAGAAACGAAGAAGGGGAGACTGTAGGGGTGGCCTTTGTCATGCCGTCTTCGATAGAAAAAAATGTCTTGGAGATCCGTCTCGTGATAGGAGACGATGAAGACGTAGAGAGAGTGATGCTCCAAAAGGTGTTGGAGGGAAATCCGGGGTTCTCTCTCTCAGTTTTCAGGTTTCCGGAAGAGGTGAAAAGAAAGGTCTTATGGCAAGAAACATATGCAGGGACGGATCCTGATGCTCCGACGGCGGGAGCCGTCGGAGTGGCGGAAAGGGTGTATGACGTAAGTCACAATGCGGAGATCTATGGAATGGCAAAGATACTGGTCGAGGATGAGATTCTCAAATTTGCAGGCGTGGATCCCGAGGATTCCAAATACAAGATCCTCAAAAGCAATCCCAGAGATCTTCAAGGGGTGCTCTTCCGACGGCCAGACAGTAGCCCTCTCATAGAAGAAGCCTTCGAGCTCCCACGGTTGGGACTTAATATGGCATTGTTGCTTGATTGAAGCCTTCCTTACAATAGCGACGCCTCCCCGACAGAGCCCTCATAGACAGGAATCTGCCGGGGAGGCGTCGCTTTTGCTTAACCGGGGTAGGAGAGGGGAGAGGTCTTAAGGAGGGATAACAATTTGATTTACAATGATAAAACTATTGAATGGCGTAAAATAAACGGCCTGAGATTTTGATGGATTAACCACTTCGGATACTTCATGTGCAAATTTGCAAACTTCAAGAGCAGTCTAACGGTCCCTGCATAATAAAGAGGGAGTGAGGGGAGTTAACGCGAGAGCAATTTGCATTTATTAATCACGTAATGCCATAAGTACACATACTGTTGTATTTGCAAACCATAAATTTTAAGGGTAGTTTAGGAGTGTGAACTTATGAATATTCAATTTAAATTACAGATGCAAATTAGAATAGTGGCTTTGTGAATTTACATTAGCGAATTATACTGTCCTCAGCTGGGAGTTAAGAGAAGAGAATAGATGTTTGTGTTTGTATTAATAAGGTAGTTGTATATGTGAATTGTTCGTGGATAGAAAATTCGGTTCTGAATTGGGAAATTTTTTACTTAACATAAAGTAAGAACAATCTTATCTTACACATATATAGATATTTACATTTGGAATTTAAACAATTATTTAGATTATGGCTTCGATCTGCCTGGAAAACCTTCAAATCTTAGTTGTAGCTGAGAGTAATTTGTTGAAATATGGTAATTCATGAAGAAAACCTAAACTAATAGATTAATTCACTATGGAGAGGAGGAATTTAGATTGGTAAACATCAATTCGAGATTTGGAATTTGTATTTGCAAAAGCAAACAATGCTGATTTTTATCTCCTAAAATTTGGAGGTTTCAAATGAAATTATTAAATTTGCAATTGAATTTACAAAAACATTTCTAGTGGTTATGACAAATTTTACTTCCCGTTTGAAACGCTTCATGGATGCGGAAGGGTTAACAAGTACACAGTTTGCAGATGCATGCAATATCCCTCGTCCTTCCCTTTCGCAAATCCTATCTGGACGTAACAAGAAAATCTCCGATGTGCTTGTCGGAGCGATCTATTCTTCCTTTCCCAACCTAAATGTGCTCTGGCTGATGTTTGGGGAGGGTGAAATGTACAAGCCCGGGACGGGGCCATCGGCGACAACCTCCAGCCTCCAAGGGAGTTCTAATGCGAATATGTATGGTGCCTCGCCGGCCGCACCGCTCAGAGAGCCGGATGGCACCGAGGGCCATCAAGATTCAACGGAGACTGGCTTATTCGGCTCAAACCCTGAATCCGAACTCCCTACTCCTTCTGCAGGAACTGAAGCTGTCCCTGATTCTGCATCCCAGGTTGCGGTTACCCCCACCATGGCTTCGCAGGGAGTTCAAAATGGGGAACAGAGAGTAAAAACGAGCTTTGAGAATTCTGCAAAAGCCATTGGTCGCACGAAATCAGTCGAACGAGGTAAGGAAATCGCCTTAACTGTCCCCCCAAAAGGGGGCTCAGACCGCATGAATACACGCTTTGACGCCGATTATAAAATTGCCGATTTGCAACGTCAAATAGACGATATGCGCAAAAATCTGCGTCGAGTGAGCCAGATCGTCGTATATTACGACGATTCTACCTTCGAGACCTTCGTCCCTCGTGGCCGCTGACCGGAGTAGCGTCCGTCGCGCCCCGGCAATAATGGGGGTGCGATACTCGTTTATATATTATTGTGACACTTCCCTTATCATGAGACTATCATTCTCCGTTTTGACCCTTGGCTTGACAGCCGCCTCTTTCCTTCCAATTAATGTGGTCGCTGCTGATCTCTCTTTCAGCGGTAACTCTTTGCGCCCCGTTTCCGTCAACCCTGACAAGAATACCGGCCTTGACAAGATATATGTGCTTTATTCTGTCGATGGCGTCTCGGCCTCCATTCGTACATCTTCCTCCAAGGTCACCTGGTATAGATATTCCTCCCTCGGTGGAGGGTACGCCGAGGAAGTTGGTTCTACGCTTCAAAACGGGGTTTCAACCCTCGCTCAATTGGAAGGCGACATGGGGTACATCATCGAAGATGGCGATTCGCGATACTATTTTTGGATCGTCGATTACGGTCCAAAAAGATGCAATCTTCGCTCGGTGAAGATGAGCAGCGAATCGGGATGTGACGACACAATCCTGGATATAGACGGTGATGCCGAGCCTTTAGTCTACTATACTATTAATGGGCAAAGAAAGGTATTGAGCAGGGATATCCAAGTGGATTATCTTAACATCAATTGGGATCAGGACTCGGAATCTTTCTTGCAATCGGAGACGCAGAAAACGCTTGAAAGCATCACGGGTCCCGTAAGGATCAGCCCGCCCATCTACTGCCAGACAGCCTTCATCGTAAGTGGCGATAGATTCCTGCGCCAATGGAACTGGGAGGAGTCGATCGAGAGCAGTGTCTGCGAGCCGGTTGCCGTCATGGTGGAGACGACCGCCACCCAGACAGAGCCCCCGGAAAGCGATCTGGCATCCAATGTCATCACCTCTGGAGACACTGAATTGGGAGGGTCTGCACCGGCGGAAATCACCTTTAGGGCCTATGGCTCCGACGCCGTGATACACCACGAATGGCAGTTCTCCACCGATCCCGAGTTTGAGATACTTGACAACCGTGTCACGCAGCAAGACCTCACCTATACCTTCCTCAACGAGGGTGCCTATTATGTGCGTTATGTAGGGAGCAATGCTGATGGAACGTGTGAGGCCTTCGGCGACACATATACCGTGACCATTGGAGAATCCCAGCTTCTCTGTCCCAACGCTTTCTCCCCAAACGGAGATGGTGTCAACGATATCTGGAGAGTGTCCTATAGGTCGCTGATCGATTTCAAGTGCTGGATCTTCGATCGCTATGGCAAGCAAGTCTACCATTTTGATTCGCCCGATGGGGGATGGGATGGCAAGAATGCAAAGCCCGGTGTCTATTACTATGTGATTCAAGCCACCGGTGCCGACGGCAAGAAGTATAAGAAGAGCGGAGACATCAACGTATTGAGATATGTCGGCGGCAAATCCTCCGCAGGCTCCCAGACAGAAAACTGATACTCCAAGTCTTTATCAGTGCCGCATCCGTGAGCACTGACAATGTACTTCAGAAATTTCCCCGGGAGAATGGCACGCTTTTTGCATTCTCCCCTAAATCGGCTGACCTTTTGCCGCCTCTTCATTGTTGATATTTTAGCTATGAATGACGCAATCACCAATCAAGGCGCTGTAGAGGTTTATGGCGCCCGTGTACACAACCTCAAGAACATTGACGTCACCGTGCCTCACAACCAGTTGACCGTCGTCACAGGGTTGAGCGGCTGCGGCAAGTCGTCGTTGGCCTTCGACACCATATTCGCCGAAGGCCAGAGACGCTACATTGAGACATTCTCTGCCTATGCCCGCAATCTTTTGGGGTCGATGGAGAGGCCTGATGTGGATAAAATCACAGGACTCAGCCCTGTCATAAGCATCGAGCAGAAGACGGTCAACCGTAATCCACGAAGCACCATCGGCACCACTACCGAAATCTACGACTTCTTCCGACTGCTATTCGCACGTCTGGGCGAGGCCAGGAGCTATCTCTCGGGCGAGCCGATGGTGAAGTTCACCAAGGAGAAGATCATCTCTCTCGTGCTTGAAAAGTACGAGGGTAGGAAAATCCTGGTGCTCGCCCCCCTTGTAAAGAACCGAAAGGGTCATTATAAGGAACTTTTCGAGACACTGCGCAAGAAGGGGTTCCTGACTGTGCGCGTAGACGGCGAATTGAGGGAACTCACCTATGGCATGAAGCTCGACCGTTACCGCAATCATAATGTCGAGCTGGTCGTGGACAAGCTTCGCGCCACAGCTGACGATCCACAAAGGCTACAGTCCACCATCGACAGTGCGCTCAAACAGGGAGACGGGCAAATGATGGTGATCGATGCCGAGGGGGGAGAGATGCGCCACTTCAGCCTGGCCTTGATGGACCCCTCCACCGGACTCTCGTATCCTGAGCCCGCCCCCCATAACTTCTCCTTCAATTCCCCCCAGGGAGCCTGCCCAAGATGCAAGGGTCTCGGCATGGTCAACATAGTGGATGAAGAAAAGGTGATGCCCGACAAGAGCAAGAGTATCTTCGCAGGGGGTATCCTTCCTCTTGGGAAATACAAGAATTCCCTGATATTCTGGCAAATCGAGGCTATTTGCAAGTTGTATGGAGCCACTGTGAAGACTCCCATCAAGGATCTGCCCGAGGAGGCCCTGGATGAAATCCTCAACGGCACCACGGCTCATCTCAAGCTTGAGAACGAGACCATGTCCACGTCCTCTTATGTCAGCTCTTACGATGGCCTGATCAAGTATATCGAGATGCAGCAGACAGAGGAGGCCGGCATCGAGGCCAACAAGTGGAGCGAACAGTTCTATTCCCGGTCGGTGTGTCCCGAGTGCAAGGGAGCCCGCATCAACCGGATTGCCCGTCATTTCTATATAGACGGCAAGAACATCGCCGACGTGGCCTCGATGGACATTTCTGAGCTTTATGAATGGGTTCAGACTTTGGAGGACAAGATACCGGAATCGAGGCGCACCGTAGCCCACGAGATCATCAAGGAGATTTCTTCCAGACTACGTTTCCTCTTGGATGTGGGGCTCAATTATCTTGCCCTGAATCGAGGGAGCGCCACCCTGAGCGGAGGAGAAAGCCAGCGTATCAGGCTTGCCACCCAGATCGGGTCACAGCTTGTCAATGTCCTTTACATACTCGACGAGCCATCCATCGGACTCCACCAGCGCGACAACGAGAGGCTGATCAATAGTCTGAAGGCCCTGCGAGACAATGGCAACAGCGTCATCGTAGTGGAACACGACAAGGACATGATGCAGGAAGCTGACTACGTCATCGACATAGGCCCCGGAGCCGGAAAAAATGGGGGAGAGGTAGTCTTCCAAGGAAGCCCCAAGGAGATGAAGAAGGCGCATACTCTCACCTCGGAATACCTGAGCGGCACGCGCTCGATTGAGATTCCTAAGCAGAGACGCAAAGGCTCTGGGGAGACTCTTTCGATTTTCAATGCCACTGGCCATAATCTGAAAGGGGTGGACCTCAATGTGCCGTTGGGCACCTTCACCTGCATCACTGGTGTGAGCGGGTCAGGGAAGTCTTCCTTGATCAACGGCACGCTTCAGCCTCTGCTCAGCCAGAAGTTCTACCATTCACTCCAGGAGCCTCTCCCGTATGGAGAAGCCAAGGGATTGGACAAGGTTGACAAGGTCGTCACCGTAGACCAGTCCCCACTCGGAAGATCCCCCAGATCCAATCCGGCGACATACACTGGAGTATTCGGGGATATCCGCAAACTTTTCGTGGCTCTTCCGGAGGCAAAGCTAAGAGGTTATAAACCAGGTCGTTTCTCCTTCAACGTGGCAGGTGGCCGCTGCGATGCCTGCAAGGGCAATGGCTATCGCACCATAGAGATGAATTTCCTGCCCGACGTGCTGGTGCCATGCGAAGAATGCCATGGGAAACGCTACAATCGCGAGACCCTTGAGGTGAGGTATAAGGGCAAATCCATCGCAGACGTGCTCGAAATGACTGTAGACCAGGCAGTGGAGTTCTTTGAAAATATTCCTGCTATCTACAATAAAATCAAGGTTTTGCAGACCATAGGTCTCGGGTATCTTAAGCTGGGTCAGCCATCGAGCACTCTAAGCGGTGGAGAAAACCAGCGGGTGAAGTTGGCCACCGAGCTTGCGCGCAAGGCCACCGGTAAGACGCTCTTCATACTCGACGAGCCCACGACAGGTCTTCACTTTGAAGACATCCGCGTGCTGCTCGGAGTGATCAACAAGTTGGTGGACAAAGGCAACACGGTCATTGTCATCGAGCACAACCTCGATGTCATCAAGTGTGCCGACCACATCATCGACCTGGGACCGGAAGGAGGACGCGACGGAGGCTTGATTCTCGCCACGGGCACGCCAGAGGAAGTGGTCAAGACAGATACGCCCACAGCACGCTTCCTGCGCTCCGAGTTGGGTATATCAGTCGAGTAACCATAATCAACATTATGTTAAATAGGATAGAAAAAACGCACGCCACCGTGAAGTTTCTCCCCTATGATGGCTTGTGGTTCGGATTCTTTTGGTAACTTTGCACCTGTTTGCATGAATAATGGTCTCACATCCAGTTATGGATGTGAGATTTTTATTGGCAGACACTGTTCACGGTCATCTGCATCGCTACCTAACAGCAGCCGACGACTTTCGTATAACCAACAATTCAAAAGATGCTTTCCTTATCAGCAACACTTTCCTGTCTGACACCTCTGGCCTTCGGCATGGTTCTGACACCGTTTTTGGCACAAGCGGATGTCCAGTATCGCCAGCTGACATCCTCCTCTCAGTGCGAGGATCAGATGCAATGTCTCATCGTGTCAAATCAGAGCGGCGAGGCGGCAGGCCCAATGAATTCAGACGGTGCCCTGCAAGGAATCCCGGTCGATGGTCTGTCCCAAGACTCTGAGGTAATACCTAACGTGTCCGGAGCGCAGGTGTTCACTTTTCATGCCGACACATCATTGGCTGGCAACTACTACATCTCCACCGAAGTGGATGGCTCGACCTACTACCTCTATGCAAAGGCCACTGGAGAGTTTGTCAACAACACTGTCGAGTATATATTGACGCTTAGTGCGTCGAGGCCATACGATAGCTGGACCCTCACATTCAGCGAAGGCAATGCCACCATTAGAAACAACTTCAGGTCTAACAGCCGTGAGCAGTTGAGATTCTCCCCTTCCGCAGATGCTTTCATGGCCGTCTCCAATCCACCCTCCTCGATGCTGCCCATCCAGCTCTATCGTCAGGAGGAGTTTACGAGCACTGACCCTCAATTTCTGGACGTATATTTTGTCTACTCACAGGGAGATGGCAATGTAGGAAAGGTCCTCCTCAGAGAGGATGGAGACTCTTCAGGGATATACTTGGGAGAATGGACTCCTACCACCACCGACTCATATAAGGTTTGGTTCGAGTATTATGATACTGCAGCAGGCATGACGCTGCGTTGCGAGCCTGTGCTCGGGGAGGACATGCCTGTAGCCCAACTCCCTTCCGACACCTTTCTGACCTATGCATGGAAGGTTGGCAACGCAAGCTGGATTATCGATTCCGATACCTGGGCCCAGCCTGGCCAACCTGTCAAGGTGGCCGTTAACCTAAAGGCCGGTGTTGTAGGATTTGGGGGCGACATTCAGACAGAGGTCTCCCCTATCCTAAACGGCTCCCAAGATGAATCAGCTCGGTGGTTCACTCTTCAGGGTGTGGAGGTTAGAACTCCAGAGAAGGGCTTGTACATCCGAGTGCACAATGACGATGTAACGAAAGTGTTGGTCAAATAATTGATTGCTAATATTATGGAAAAGAGATATAACTATACTCCGGATAATATCCAGTCGCTGGAGCCGGATGACTTCTTCGTTTTCGGCAGCAACCTTGCCGGTGCCCACTTGGGGGGCGCCGCGCGTGTGGCCCGCTATAAATTTGGAGCCGTCATGGGTCAGGGAGAGGGTGCCCAGGGGCAGTCATATGCCATACCCACGATGTTCGACTCGGTCGACGAGATACGTCCCTACGTCGACCGCTTCCTTGAATTCGCCTATCAGAACGACCAGAACACTTTCTATGTCACACGCATAGGATGTGGCATCGCAGGCTTCACAGACGAGGAGATAGCACCCCTCTTCAAGGAGGCCCTCAAACTCTACAACGTTCGTCTGCCGAAGAGCTTCCTCCATGTACTGGGAGCCAAGACAGTTGACGACTAATGGAGTATCTTGCGAGTCTACACATTCAAACAAAAGAGTCGTGCCTGCGGAATAGAGGCACGACTCTTTTGTTTGAATGCTGCTTCAGCCCGCACTACTGTGCTCCTGACGGCTTGGAATTGTCTGCACTCTGCGCAGCGTCGGTTATGGACTTGCTGCGCATAGCGGCCTTTGCCGCCTTCTCCACCTTGTCCAGGATGAATGGATCGAGGGTGGATTCCCTGTTGCGGTTCTGAATAAGGTTGGTCACATAGACGGTGAATATCGGGAACATCATCATGCCCAGTGCCGCCAACAGCACGGAGAGGACACGGCCTACAGGCGTGACAGCCACAATGTTTGAGCCTACGGTCGTGGCATCCATGAAGCCCCACCATAGGGCGTCGTCATAGTTGACCACGAGAGGATTGATACCCTTCTCGAATACATAGAACGCGAGTGAGCCGAAATAGATGGTGGCCAGCAATGTTACCACATAGGTTATGAAGAGGCTTGTGGCGCGATTGTAGGTGAACCATCCGACGACGATTGCCAGGGCATAGCCTCCGCGCACGAGGGGGATGAACCGCAGGAGGTAAGCCACCTGTGACGAGAAATGCCAGTTGAAGTATTGTATTATCGCCAGATATGGAATGGAGACGAGGAAAAAGACGAAATGCGTCAGCAGATAATGCTTCTTGTCTTCGGCCATCACCCACTCTATGAAGAAGTCTGCGAGGAAGGCCATGCAGATCAGAAACTGTACGTGCATGAACTTGGCGTTGTCGTAAAACGCGATGTTGTGGAAGGTGTCGATTGAAATGTCGATTACCAGATACAGAGAAAGCGCCAGGACTATGAGATGGAGAATGTTATAGGCCCATTGCTTCTCTCGTGAGGGTCTTGTGAGTATGTTTGCCATTGCGGTCTTAAATTTAGTTATCCTTCTACTATTACGATTAAGCCCGTACAAAGTTCAACGGTGAGACATAAAATAGCGCGCCCACGTGGTGCTACCTCGTAAAGTAGTTGCATTCGTGAGCTCTGCGCCCAATCGTTCTGAACCAACTAAAGAAAGATTCGTTATAATTATATAATTTTAAGATTGAGAAAACATGACTTCCACATCCACACCGTCTTCCGCTACTTATACAGTAGGAGAAGTCATCAGACAGTTTCCGCGCACCGTGGCGCGAGGAGTTGGCCAGGTGATGTTCCAGGATAGCGCCTGGACAGGCCTCTTTTTTCTTATCGGCATTTTCTGGGGCGCGTATGGCGAGGGCTCTCCCCTCGTGGCCTGGGGCGCCTTGGTAGGCGTAGTGGTCTCCACCTTGACCGGGTACCTGTCCGGACTGAAGGACGAGCCTGGAGCCCAAGGGTTATGGGGCTTCAACGGCGTGCTGGTGGGGTGCGCCTTCCCGACATTCCTTGGCGACACCATATGGATGTGGCTTGGCCTTATCTTCTGCTCGGCCCTTACCACTTGGGTCCGCAACGCGTTCAACAATATCACGGGCAAATGGGGTGTCAGCTCCTTCACTTTCCCCTTCGTGTTCTGCACATGGATGTTCCTCCTCGCAGCGCGAGAGTTCCATGGCATGCCCGACACCGGCATGGCCACCCCGGAACTCACCTCCGTCATCAATCCTGAGATCAGCCTCGGCTTCGGCGATCTGGTGGTCTACTGGCTCAAAGGGATTGCCCAGGTATTCCTGATCAACGACTGGGTGACGGGTATCTTCTTCCTCGTGGGCCTTGCCCTTTGTAGTGTGCGTGCCGCAGTATGGGCCGCAATAGCCTCTGCCGTGTCCCTCTTCATCGCAATCTGTTTCCAGGCTCCCGGCGCTTCCGTGGCCGAAGGTCTCTACGGGTTCAGCGCCGTTCTGACCGGCATCGCCCTCGGCGCCACATTCTGTCGTTTCACCTGGAAGACCGCCATTTGGGCCATATGCGGCATCATCGCCACGGTCTTCATCCAGGCAGGCATGAACGCATTCATGGCTCCCCTCGGCCTGGCAACCCTCACGGGTCCTTTCTGCGTAGGCACCTGGCTCTTCCTCCTTCCCGCCTACAAATGGTTTGAACCAAAGAATTGACAATACCCTATGAACTCCAATTCCCCCACTCCAGCGGCGGGTCGGAGCGTCGACATGGCCACTATGCCCTTGACCTGGCGTCATTACCGCATAGTGGCCGTGGCGTCTCTTGGCCAGCTTATCGGCACCGCATTGGCCACGATGGTCAGCGTCATGATCCCGATGATCCAGATAGTCTCCCACCCAGAACTACCTTCTTGGGAACAGGGCCTGCTTGGCGCCATCGACCTGATCGGCATCGCCATCGGCTCAGTTATTCTCGGCAAGTTGGCAGACAGGTTCGGCTATCTCCTTTTCTTCCGCCTCTGCCCCGTCATCATGCTTCTGGCCGCATTCCTCGGTCTCATCTTCCCTACCGTGCCCATGACCATCGTCTCTCTCTTCATCATGGGCTTCGCCATCGGAGGCGAGTACAGCCTGGACTCCGACTACGTCTCGGAGCTGATGCCGGCAAAGTGGCGCTCCACAATGGTGGGCGTCACCAAGACGGCAAGCGCCTTGGGCAACATCTTCGTGGCGGGCGTTTGCTGGTGGCTCCTTCTCCGCTGGGACAACGCAGCCGACTGGCCCCGGCTGATGTGGCTCATGGTCGTGATTTCGGGTGTCATGATTTTGACACGAATCAAATTCTACGGAAGCCCCTATTGGCTTGTGGAGCATGGCGAGATCGCCAAGGCCAAACGGGCCGTCCAGCAATTCTTGGGCGACAATGTCACCCTTGACATGGCCGGCATCAAGGCCACGGAGGCTGACAAGGCTGCCCAGGCAGCAGGCAAGAATGAATCGATCTGGAGCTTCGTGCGTCGCAACGGACGCCGCATCGTGCTGAGCGGTGTGCCCTGGGCATGCGAAGGGCTCGGAGTGTATGGCATAGGCGTCTTCCTTCCAATATTGCTTCTTGCGCTCGGCATCGGACACGAGAGTCCAGACGCGTCTCCAATAATGCATGTCACCTATTCCGTGGAGCTCACTTTCTGGATCAGTTGCGTCATGCTCCCCGGCTTCATTCTCGGGCTTTGGCTTATTCCGCGCATGTGGAGCATCCGCATCCTTACCTGGGGCTTTTTCCTTAGCGCGGCGTCCCTCGGGCTCCTATGGCTCGGATACGCCTTCAAATGGCCCGTCGGCATCACGGTAGTGGCCTTCATGCTCTTTGAGCTTTTCCTGAACGCAGGCCCTCACCTTATCACCTATGTCCTCCCCCCGGCCGTGTACCCCGTAAAGGATCGCAGTTTTGGCAGCGGCATAGCTGCCTGTCTCGGCAAGGTTGGTGCGGTGTTGGCCGTATTCTTCATCCCTGTCATCTTGAAGTCGGGAGGCATCCACTCCGTGCTCCTTGTGTCATTGGTGGTGATGGTCATCGGAGGAGTCGTGGCAAGGGCATTCGGTGGTCTTGTGCCCAAACCCTCTAAGGAGACCTATAAGAAATGATGGTCTACTACTGCATTGGAGCCATTTTCGCCGTCGTCATAGCGCATAGCCTATGGCGACGGTGGCGTCTTAACCGGGATTTGGGCAAGGTAGTGGATGCCGAAAGGGATACCCCGCCTTCAGAACGACAGCTGATACTCGACTTGCTGCGTATCGGATTCTCACCCTCAGACCTATGGCACGACCTCTATGTGCCGAAGGGTGACGGACATTATGCGCAGGTGGACGCCATAGCCATCACACGTCAGGGTGTCGTCGTGTTTGAAGTCAAGGATTACCATGGAAAAATCTATGGTGACGAGAATGCCTTGTACTGGCGTCAGTATCCTGGGGGAAGAAGGGGGTATCGCACGTTCTATAGCCCGGTGCGACAGAATTCGGGGCACATACGTGCCTTGCGCCAGCAGTTGCGCTCACATGGGCCTCTCCCCTATTGGTCCGTCGTGGTCTTCTATGGGGACTGTCGGCTCAAGGATACGGGCGACCTTCCCGGCGACACATACGTGATCAGGGCCAAACGCCTCAGGCGCACCTTGCGAGAGATCCGAGGCTCAGAATCCAAGGCTGTCTATCGCGATATCGAGGGCTTGGAGGCAATGCTCGACGACTTCGCCTCCCTTGGAGGCGACGAGTCCGTCACAGAATCCCATGTGGAATATGTGACATCGCTCAGGAGAAGACGCCCAGCCTGGTATGTACTCCTTTGGAGATGGCTTTGGCGCCTCTTCACGGGGCGATAAAAAAGGGGCCGTCGCACTGCGACGGCCCCTTTTTTATCGCCAGGGAAAATTTTATCGCCAGGGAAAATCGTCCGGGACTTTCTTCCCTTTCACCGACTGGCGTACAGTGGAGCAAAACTCTCTCACCATCTTCCTCACCGGATCCGGCTCCATCCCCACAACCTTGTAGAGAAGGCCGGCCCCGTTGGGCAAATGAGTGATGCCAGCAGCCAAACGGCGTTTCTTGTCGATGAACGCCGGTGTCTCGGCATAGATCTTGTCCGCACAATCCTTGGGCGTGAGCACTATGACATTGGCAAACACGTCGTACTGCCCCATCACGCCTAAGGTCCTGGGGTTTTCGACATGCGGGTCGATCACGAACTTCTCCCTGAACAGCCGCGTCCCGTCGGGGCGTGCCGCATGGGAGCACACCGACAGCACGTCGTACTGATACAGTTCGCCTTCGCCATAGTATTTGCGTCCGGCCATGAAAATCTCGCTGTAGAAGAGCGTGGCCGTCTCGTCGATCACTATGTTGGTGTCCGAAATGAAACGTGTCTTGCGGCAAGGGATCACGGGCTCGGGCATGAATTCGAGATACGCCCCCTCTTCGAGCGTGATGTTCTGGATCAGTCCCGAGTAGTTGTATCGCATCTCCGCGAGCTTGGTGGCCGCGCCGGTCGAGATCCAGGCGAAACTGTCCTTCTTGAGGTATATGTCCTGCTGATAGCGGTCGCCATCCACATTCGGGCCGCCCGAGGATAGAATGTAGACACAAGGCATCTCGGGCATCTCTTCATCGAAATACAGCTCCTGCTGCACGATGAGAGGCACGCGCCTGTCAAGGTCTCGCATGATGCTCTTGCCACGTGCATCCAGCTCGAATCCCATTCTGAGATAGCCGTGCTTGCCCGGGGCCCCGACGTACATCGCCTTCGGCTCCGTGAGATAAGGTGCCATCTCGCGTGCCTTGGAAAAGTCCACTTTGGGCACCGAGGCCGTCATTTCATGTTTCTGCTGCTCGATAGCCATGCTTCAGGATTTTTTGAAGGATATTCTTGAGATTTCAGACATTGGCTTTCTCCCGCATTATTTCTGCTTGTCGAAGAGAGCCATCTTGAAGATGAGGTCCACCAGCTCGTTGATGCCCTCGCCTGTCATGCAGTTGGTGAAGACGAAAGGCTTGCCGGGACGCATGAGCTTCGAGTCGTGATCCATCACCTCCAGGCTCGCGCCGACGTAGGGAGCCAGGTCAGTCTTGTTTATGACCAGGATGTCGCTCTGCGAGATGCCGGGGCCGTCCTTGCGGGGGATCTTGTCGCCTGCGGCCACGTCTATGACGTAGATGAAGAAATCCACCAACGCCGGTGAGAATGTGAGGGTCAGGTTGTCGCCTCCGGATTCGATGAGCACGATGTCAGTCTCCGGAAACTTGGCCTCCATCTCCTCGACGGCGGCAATGTTCATCGACGGATCCTCACGCACTGCCGTGTGGGGGCACGCGCCGGTCTCGACACCGATGATCTGGTCTTCGAGCAGGATGCCCTTGAGGGTCTTGCGCACATGCTTGGCGTCTTCGGTGGTGACGATGTCGTTGGTGATGATCAGCACTTTCTGGCCGAGTTCGAGAAGCCGGGGTGTGATGGCCTCGATCAGGGCGGTTTTGCCGGAGCCCACGGGGCCCCCGATGCCTATTCTGCAGGTGCTCATATTTCTGAGATAAATTCTTTGTTCTGAGTGTTGGTGTTGTCTGGTTGTGAAGCGAGGAGTAGAGGCTGACCGACACAGGTCAGTTCATGAACATTCGCATGTTGCCCTTTTCATGCATCGAGGCCAGAATGTCGATCTGAGGCACGAAAGCCTGCATGTCGTCGAAGTCCATTTCACGGGCCTCTGCATATAGGCTGTCCACCTTCTCCGAAAGCCTGAAGAGGATTTCCTGGGTGTCGTAGTGCGAGACCCGGACACAGCGAAGGGCGGCGCTAAGAACCATGTTGATGACTCCATATTGATGCGAGCAAAAGAGATCATGCTCGTCGATGCCGGAGGCCGCAAATATTATGCCCTGGGCCACCGGATAGCATCCCGGGGTATTGCCGTCACGGATGTCTGCGAGCCAGCGGTGCGCGATGTCGTTGTCCACAAGGCGTTCGGAGAGCTCTGCCAGCTTCTTGCCCATGCGCTGGAGCATCAGGCGTGCCTCGTCGTTCATCTTGAACTCTATGAGACGGCTGTCGGCCTCCAGGATCTTGTCATAGTCCCCGGCAAGCGTGGCACGATGCGAAATGAGGGCGATTACGCCGTCGCTGTAGGCACCCTGGAGAGCCTGCGACCAGGTGAACTCCTCGAGGGTCCTGGCGTCATGGACGATGTTCTCGTAAGCCGCCGTTTCAAGCCCGTTGGAGAATGAGAAGGTCCCGACAGGGAAGGTTGAGTCAGTAAACTGAAGCAACCTCATTATAGCTGAAGTGTCTGCCATAGGGAAACGGATTGTCAGCAGACGGGATATTCTTCGCCGTGGCTCGACTCGTGGGAATGTTGGTGTTCCCCATCGTGCTCGTGCACATGGGAGTGTTCGGTGCCGTCGGCATGGATGTGGACATGCATGTGTCCATGATCATGCGCGTGCACGATGTGACCGTGGTCGTGGGTATGCGCGTGGCTTTCGTGGCTTGCGCCACCGAAGAGACGGCGTATCTCGTGGGGAGCCATGTAAGGTATCACTTCCAGCCCTTTCTGGAAGTCGAATGTGATCCCCTCGATGTTGTGGGTCTCCATGACGCTCATCATCACCTTCTTGTCGACCGTCAGAGGGACATACACCTTGGTCCCCTTGACTACGGCAGGCCAGTGCTGGTTGCCGATGGCATGGCCGAGTTCGAGCGATATCCTGATGATGTCGTCATGGCTGCGGTCAGCGAGTCCCTTGAGATCTATGACGAGGACGGGGCTCAGCTCTATGCGAAGGACTGCCGCCGTCCCTTTCTCAGGGTCGTAGGCTATTACGTCTCCGTCCACGATCTGGGTGTGGCGCTTGAGAGCGATGGGATATTCCGTCCCGCTGACTCCCTTGCCCAGGAAGCGCGACTTCTGGGCTGTCCACTGGTCGAGGAAGATGTAGTCCACCTGGAGATTTTCGAGGCGTTCTTTCCATTCGGGAGAGAGGTTGACGTTGCCGAGTACTTCGGTGTAGATTTCCATTATACTGTTGATATATGAGTATGTAGGGGGCGGTGACCATCCCCATGCCTGGGTATGATCGCCGCCCCCGTTATGTTTCAATAGACTTTTTTCAAGCGGTCCGGGGTCTTCTTAGCTGAACCAGTAGAGCTGGGCCAGGGGGAGCTCCTTTGCTGGCGGCACGTAAGCCAGGTATCCGTCGACATGCACGTCGAACGTCTCGGGATTGACCTCGATGTGGGGCGTGGCATTGTTGAGCACCATATCGGCCTTGCCCAGGGAGCGAGTGCCGTGTACGGCATACATGTTGCTCTTCAGGCCGAGCTTCTCGGGAACTCCGGCAGCGGCGGCAGCCTGAGAGATGAAGGTCATGCGGGTCGTCTGAAGAGCATCGCCGATAGCGCCAAACATGGGACGCATGATCTTGGGCTGCGGGGTGGGAAGCGACGAGTTGGGGTCGCCCATGTTGGCCCAGTTGATCAGGCCGCCCTTAAGCACGAGCTTCGGCTTGGTGGCGAAGAAGTCGGGCTCCCAGAGCACGAGGTCGGCAACCTTGCCCACTGCGATCGAGCCGAGAACATCGCTGATGCCGTAAGTGATGGCAGGGTTCAGGGTGATCTGGGCCAGATAGCGAAGCACGCGGAAGTTGTCGTTCTCGTCGGAATCCTCTTTCAGTTTGCCGCGGCATTTCTTCATGTAGGAAGCCATCTGGAACGTACGCATGAAGGACTCGCCGACACGGCCCATGGCCTGGGAGTCGGAAGACACCATGGAGATGATGCCGAGGTCATGGAATACGTTTTCGGCTGACTGTGTCTCGGGACGCACGCGGCTCTCGGCGAATGCCACATCGGAGGGGATAAGCGGAT
>CAZHCM010000020.1:0-21848 GCA_964531005.1 uncultured Sangeribacter sp.
GATGGTGGGCGCCATGATGTTCCTCACAGGCAAATGGGTGAAGCCGGGCGTGCACAACGTCGAGGAATTCGATCCGGATCCCTTCCTGGAGACGCTCGCCGCCAACGGCCTTCCCTGGAGCGTCATCATCGACGAAGACATAGAGCTGGAGGCATGAGACACCCGTTCATCACCCTGATGGCCACGGCTGCGCCCCTTGCGGCGGCCGTGGCCATCAGCGCCCCGGCGCGCCCCGCGCCCGGAGGCGTCACCACCACCCCGGAGGGGGAGATCATCGTCTCCACCCTCTCGGGGAGCGTCTGCGTGCTTCCCGTGGCCGACGACATCTTCCGCGTCACCAAGCTGCCTGCCATCGGCGCCGCACCTGAGTATCTGAAATCGCAGTCGGCCATCCTGGAGCCGGAGGCCGCCGGCGTGCGCGTCACCGCCACGCCTGAGCGTGTCTACCTGTCCTCGCCGGTGACCACCGTGCAGATCGACCGCACCACGGGCCAGGTGTCCTTCTTCAACGACCAGGGCACCCTCCTGCTCGCCGAGGCCGACGGCGTCGACAACTCCCGCCCCGACCTGAAGAGCGTCACCCTGCTCGCCACAGAGGGCGACAACTATTACGGAGCCGGAGAGCGCGGCCATCGCCTGCGCCTCAACGGCGACTCCCTGTCGATGTACAACCGCCAGAACTACGGCTACACTGCCGGCGACCCGCGCATCTCGCAGATGGGCATTTCGGTGCCATACATCGTCAGCGACCGGGGATATGGCATCCTCTTCGACGACCACACCCGCGCCTCGCTCCAGCTCGGCAAGGACACGCTCCGGTATGAGGCGGAGTCCCCCTATTCCCTCTCCTACTACTTCATCGACGGCGAGGGCGACATCGCAGGCGCCACGGAGGGCCTTTCGCGCCTGACCGGGCGCCAGGGGCTCCCCCCGCTCTGGACGCTGGGTTACGTCACCTCCAAATACGGCTACCACACCCAGGACGAGGCTATGGGCGTCATCGACACCCTCAAGACTCGCGGATATCCCGTCGACGGCATGGTGCTCGACCTCTATTGGTACGGCACCGAGACCGACATGGGGCGCCTGGAATGGAACCCCGAGCAGTGGCCCGACCACCGCAAGATGCTCTCCGACCTCAAGGAGCAGGGGGTCAACATGGTGCTCATCACCCAGCCCTACATCAACAAGAAGGGGGCCATCGACAACTACAACATCCTCGCTGCCGGCGACATGCTCACCCGCGACGAGAACGGTAAGCCGCACGACGTCACGACGTGGGTCGGCGAGGCCGGTATGTTTGATGTCAGCAACCCCGACACCCGCAAGTGGTATTGGGACCGCTACAAGGCCCTGACCGAGGAGGGCGTGGCCGGATGGTGGGGCGACCTCGGCGAGCCGGAGGTGCATCCGGCCACCATACGCCACGACAACGGCATGACCGCCGAGCAGTACCATAACGTCTACGGCAACGAGTGGTCGCGCATCATCTACGAAGGCCTGCGCGAGGAGTTTCCGGACATGCGCCCGATGCTGATGATGCGTGGGGGCACGGCCGGCCTGCAACGCTACGGCGTCTTCCCCTGGACCACCGATGTCTCCCGCTCCTGGGGGGGCTTGCAGCCGCAGGTCAACCTCATGGTCTCGGCCGGCCTTTCGGGCCTGGGATACATGAGTTCCGACATCGGCGGATTCGCCGTGGATCCGGCGCATCCCACCGACTCTGAGCTTTATGCCCGCTGGCTGGAGATGGGGGCCTTCACACCGATGCTGCGCACGCATGCCCAGCTCAAGCCTGAGCCTTATCACTACCCGGAGGTGGAGGAGATCTCCAAGAAGTATATCAAGATGCGCTACGAGTGGCTCCCCTACAACTACACCCTGGCCTACGAGAATGCCTCGCAGGGTCTCCCTCTGGCGCGTCCGCTCAACTTCCGTGGCGACAATCCCGAGGAGCGTTATGCCGACATCTCCGACGAGTACCTGTGGGGCGACGACGTGCTTGTGGCCCCTGTGATGACCAAGGGTGCGCGCCAGCGCAAGGTGGTCTTCCCCGCCGGCGACTGGATCAACTGGTGGAATCCGCGCGAGTCGTATCGCGGCGGGACGACGGCCACGGTCAAGGCCCCGCTGGACCGCCTGCCCCTCTTCGTGCGTCGCGGCGCGTTCATCCCGCAATACACGCGCCCCATCGAGAATGTGACGCAGTACAATCCGCAGTTCCTGACCATCAAGTTCTTCCCGGCCAAGGAATGGACCGAGTACACCCTCTATGACGACGACCGCCTGTCACCTGTCTCGCTTGAGGAGGGCCGCTACCAGCTGCTGACCTTCACTGGCTGCAACCAGGGGGGCGAGGTGCTGATCAACGTCCGCGCCGCCGGCCGCGGCTACGACTCGATGCCTGAGACGCGGATGCTCACCTTCGAGGTCGTAGGCGTAGACCGCAAGCCTCGCAGCGTGACCTCCTCCAACGGCATGCCCATGGAGGAAGCTGTCTCGGCCAAGGCCATCCGGCAGAGCGGCTGGACCTACGACGCCTCGGCCCGTACCCTGACCATCGTCACCCTCTTCGACGGCCGCGACCTGAAATTGACCGCAAAATAATCCCTCTCCCTACGGCCCCACAGTCAGGCCCAGTAAAAAGCCGGCCCATAACCCCCGTTATGAGCCGGCTTTTTCCACCCCTCAAAATGCCCAAACCCATCACCTCCCTTTCTCCCTCCCCCAGATGACCACCCATAGCCCCTCCGCCTCCGATTCCCCGCTTCTCTATTTCTCCCAGCTCAAAAACGCCAATCCACCCAACAAAATCCCGCCATAAATTTGGTCGCATTCCAAAAAAACTGTAATTTTACAGTAAAAATGGAATAGATATGGATCGCAATCAATACATCCACCGAGATGACTATTTAAATAGGCTGATACTCAGAAGAGACAATGGAGAGGTAAAGATTATCACCGGGCCTCGTCGTTGCGGGAAGTCTTGGCTCCTCAGCCACATCTACAAAGACTATCTGTTGAGCCTGGGGATACCTGCGGAGAATATCATCATACTCGATTTTGACAAAGATGATGGGAGACATGAGTTCGACATACTCGATTACAAGGAGGTCAGGGATTATCTCTACTCACGTATCCAAAGCGAGGAGGCGACTTACTATGTGTTTCTTGACGAGATTCAAGAATTGGACAACTTTGAGCGCCTCGTAAACGGTCTGAATGGCCGCGACAACGTAGATGTCTACGTCACAGGCAGCAACTCCCGTTTCCTATCAAAAGATATTCGTACGGTATTTAGAGGACGCGGTGACGAGATTCGGGTATATCCACTATCTTTTAGAGAATTTTGCCAGAACTACCCCGATAATGTCCGGGAGGCGTGGTCACAATATTATACCTTTGGTGGGATGCCTCGGCTGCTTCATTATGATAGTGACGAACAGAAAATCAATTATCTCCAAGCCCTATGGGACAAGACATATCTCGATGATGTCATAGAGCGAAACAATGTCAAGAACGAACTCGCCTTATCTCGACTGGCGACTTCCCTTTGTAGCTCAATTGGCTCCCTCACCAATCCCGCAAGAATAGCCAACACTCTTCAATCGGTACAGAAAATGAAGATAGATCCCAAGACAGTAGCCTCATATATAGACTATCTTGAGAATGCTTTTCTATTTGCGAGTGCCGAAAGATACGATGTGAAAGGCAAGAGATATTTCGAGTCCACCAAGAAATACTATTGTGTGGACGTGGGATTAAGAAATGCCAGGCTGAATTTCCGCCAACAAGAACCTACCCATATCATGGAAAACGTTATTTTCAACCATCTCTGTGTCCTTGGCTTTCTTGTGGATATCGGTGTAGTAGAAAGCCGCGAAATGAAGGATGGGAAGCTGGCGTTCGTCCAAAGAGAAATAGATTTTGTAGTCAACAAAGGCCATCAAAAATACTATATCCAATCAGCATACGCCTTGCCCTCGGAAGAAAAGAGAGCGCAGGAGTTGGCATCGCTTTTGAAAGTCGGCGATTCCTTTAAAAAGATCATAGTGGTAGGCGATGACATAGTGCCATACACCGACGACAATGGCATCTACTTCACCGGTCTCTTCGATTTCCTATTAAAAGACGACTGGCAATAGTCACTGTCGTCATAACACCCAGCTACCACAGAAGACGCCTTCTACTCCATAAACACTGTAAAATTACAGTGTTTATGGAGTAGAAGGCGTCTTGAGGCCCTAAAGGTCATTATCTCTGTGTGTTAAGACTCATAAGGTTGTATTCTTAATGATTTCGGGGGATCTTCAGAGACACAGGGAGTGTACGCCAGTCTCCCTTGAAGGTCGGTGAGATTAGCGTTGAGGGCACTTGCTTCTTACCGGTGGCGTGCATGGATTGCGACTTCACTTTCGTAGTAACGTAGTCGGCCAAGTCGCCGAGCGACACGTTGCCCTGAGAGGATTGTAGTTTCTCAAGTAGGTAGTATGTGAATATGCCGTGACCCTTCTCGTTGTAGGGCTGTGCAGTCTCGTTGGCGGAAGTAGCAGAGATGACCACGGTGTTGCCACGCGGCTCCACCTGAGAGCGCACGAAATCCACTCCCGCACGACTCGCCACCATCTGGGTACCCTTACGGGTCGCACCGGTGAAACAGGCATCCATGAAGACCACGACGTTCTTGGCCCCAAACTCCCCAAGGGTGTTGTAGAACTCCTGCACCGAGTAGCAACTCTCCGGATCCGAAGCTGAGGCATCGACAGGGAGGATCATCGAGTCGGCGTTCTTCGGGTCCGGTATGCCGTGGCCGGCATAATATACCACGAGGCTCTTATTGTCGCCGTCATCCTCGAAGAAACCCTGCATCTCCTTTATCGTACGCCTCAGCTCGCCACGTGTCACGTCCTGCACGGCTATGATGTTTCGCATCGGTATGCCGAGAGTGTTCTTACAGTAGCGTGCGAAGGTGGTGGCATCCGCCAGGGCATAACCTACGGGTTCTACATACTTGTAGTTTTCGTTGCCGATGATCAGTGCGTAGGTGTTGGGGTTGTGTATTCCGGTAGTCGGCGCTGTATTAACAGGTGTGCTGACAGCCTTTGACTTTGTGGGAGTATTGTCGGTCTCCATCAAATCGTCAAGGTCGAGCTGGCGAGCGTCAAACTCCAACATCGATACATCGTCCCCCTTGTCGTCATACAGTTCCGGAGCATAGTATGTGTGGTCACCGATTTTGTACTCGCAAGCCACGACTTTCAGTTCATTGTCAATGATGTTGAAAGTCGGCTTGATGTAGGCGCCGGTCCAGTTGTCTTCAAAGTAGGATCTCTCCGATAGTGGCACCTGAGCATATATCTCGCCAATTGAAGGCACCTCAATAGTATAGACTTTATAATCAGTGTCATAGTCCTGCAGACGCCCGCTAATGGTAGTGGGGGCATAGGTGTCGATATACTCGCTCTTGGCAGCCTCGAAAAGCTCTTTCTTCTTCTTCTCACGGTTGGCGGAAGATGTACGTTCTGCATACTGTAGAGGAGACTCGTATTGTTTCTTCTTCTGCCATGAATTGTAGGCCTTAGTCACCCGGTCTTCGAGAAACTCACGAAACGACTGGTACCTTCCGGCTCCGACACTACTACTCTGATGATCAACCGTAACCCTGGCCATCATCTCCCGTGGACCGGACGCTTCCCTATGTACTCCCTTGCCTGAGAGGACATTTTTGACATAAGGTGACTTGGTGTTTTCACTGAAAGCGATCCAGGCGCAGGAGGGAATCTGCGACGTGGGCCAGACTACTTTCGAGACCTTGTTACAGCCAACAAAAACACCGATTTCATGTGCCCATTTAATCTTGCCAAATTCAAACTCGATCTTGTCAGACTGAAACACTACGGTTTCAAGGTTCTTATCGTCCATGAAGGCCAGAGCCTTGATAGTCTTGACGGTTGCAGGGATGGTAACAGTCTGTAGCTTGTTACAGTCAGCAAATCCTTTCTCCTCTATCACGTCCACGATGAGGCTTTCGCCGTTGATTATGGCCTGTGGGGATATGATGGCTGAGACAATAGTGCCCTTATACTTCGGGGCTACGCGGCACATTGCGCGACCTGAGGCATAACGGGTGTATAATACACCGTCCATGATTACCTGATCGTCATACTGATAGCTGCCCGAGGCCGATGGCTCGGACACTCTGGAGAAAGTGTCGGATAGTACACTCCTCAGGGATTTGGCCTGGCATGGTTCCGCAGTGCTGAAAGCCGCAAGAACTATGGAAATAAAAAGAATATGGATCTTCATTGGTGTGAATTATTAGAATACATGTTATGTCAGAATTCGATACCAACGCACACAAGTATGCCGCCACGAAAATTGCTCCCATCATAGAGAGAGACTTCAGGTCTAAGACCAAAATTCCATGCAAGCCTACCTGCCCTTTGGGCCTTACGGACTCCGAACTCTATGGCTCCGTAAGGTTCCGCATATCCCACTTCAATACCAGCTCTCGCCAATCCATACCAACTGCACGCATTCAGTAAGGATTGGTCATATCTGAATTGAGCGTATATGGGTGCCTCTACCCCCACCACCCCACCATAGGAAGCAACTCCACTATAGCCAATGCCAGCTCCTACACCAGCAAATATATGTCTATTGAATTGATATCCATGAGTGGTAGTTAGCACCACCTTGCCACTAGCCTCACCGGCGCTGTAAGAAGTGCCATATCCTAACCCACCTGCAATATCGATGAAGCCTCGATAGCCGTGCTGCGCCTGGGCGGAGAAAGCAGCACAGAGGAGAACGAGGAATGTTATTAATATCTTTCTCATTGTCGTAAGTATTTAGGGATGATTATTATCTCTCAGGAGTATATATGCTCGAGGTCAGAATTCGATGCCCACGCATAAGTGTATGCCTTCGCACAACTCTCCCCATTCGCTTTCTGTGGCCAGTGTAAATCTGAGACCGAAATTCCAAGCTATTCTGCTTGTCAGTGAGCTTTTGCGAAGACCAAATTCTGTTGCTGCGTAAGGACCAACCATATATCCGAATGGATCGACACCCCCTTTCAACAACCCATACCAGCTACGGATTTTTGTTAGGGAAGAGTCATATCGGAACTGTGCATAAATGGGACCGTTCACCACACAGTCCATGAGTTCGACTCCGACTCCCAGTCCAGCAAAAACGTGTTCGTTGAACTGATATCCATGAGTAGTAGTGAATACTCCCGCTGGACATATTTCATCATGAAGAGAGATGCCTCCACCGATGTCGACGAAGCCTCGGTACCCGTGCTGAGCCTGGGCGGAGAAGATCGCGCAGAGCGCAATCAAGAAAGTCATTAGAATTTTTCTCATTGTTGTAATCATTTATGGTTAGCGTATTCTTTCATTGCTTTATGTGGACAATTAGGTCGCGGCGTTGGAGGGAGGGATTATTCATCAACTTCCCGAGCCATTGTTGGTACTGGTTATTGCCGACATCCCATCCCAAAATGTCGCCCTGCGGCGATACCCTCGACTTGTCTACCGGTAGGACGAACGACCCGGAGGAGCCCTCAGGCAGGAAGAGGAACGTCAGGCGTAGGAGTGCTGAGGTCTCTTCCGGCTCCAAAGTCATCTTAGGACTGACATCCTCGAAGAAACGATATTCACGGCGTCCCTCTACCCTGATCGGGTCGGCAAAGGGGGAATTAGGGAGTGGCAGGAGACGATTGGCGTTGTTAACACCATCGGAGGAATAGATGGCGAGATATCCGGAACGGGGGCAGACGAAAGAGATGTCAAACCGCTCATGGTCACTGAAGTCTTTCGATGGTATGAAGTTTCCATTGTCATCTACGCGCCCGATTGTAGCCACAAACTCCGCTGTCGATACATCGCGTGCTCTGGCCTCTCCCTTGACAAATGCACGTATCACAATGGAGTTGCCTTCTACGCTCACTTCTGTCTTCTCGTCCATGGTCTTGAGCCATACTCCTGCAATGTCGGAAGTAGAGAAAGAGGTAAAGTCCATACGCTCCCCCTTGTCACTTACACTGTAGCTGTCAGTGACCGTGGAGGAGAGATAGGTGCCAAAATTCTCTGCTAAGGCTTGAAGACGAGCCATCTCAATTGCATATGCACGCCCCGCCTTCTCTGATTCGTCAGAGGGAAGAAAGTATGTATATCGCCCTGTTACAGTCGTTTTGTCAGCGGCCGAGGCAAGGATGGCGAACATCAATGTAAGCAGCAGGAAGAGAATCGTTCGGATACGCTGCATAGGCAAGTATGGATGGGGGCCTTATAGACACTCCGGATTAGGCCTCCGAGGTTAAATCTGGTTGCAAAAAAAAGCGCAAGGTCTGTACTTGTTGCCCATTCCGCTTGTTGAGGCCCTGGAATTGCCCATCTCAGTAGAACGGACAACGCAGAGACCTTACGCGGAATATGCCAGACCTCCGTAAAGATACTCGCGCATCCGTACGGGGTTAGATATACATATCCACGATAGGCATCTACCGTTGCCTCATTCCTGACTGAGATATGAAATTTTCCAGGTTTCAACAAGCCAAGAAAGAGCGCCGAGTAAACGCTGTTAATTATGTCTGCCGACCCACCCGCTTGACCCGTGACCGGGTCTCTGCAAGGCGGTCTGCACCTGCAAAGTTAGTAAAAATTTTTAACTTCCAACTCCTGCGCCCCCAAAATTTAACAATAAAGGCGCACATTCCCTCCAAAGCACCAGAATCAACCATCACCACACCCCTATCCTTCCTCTCTAAAAACCACGAGTCCTACCCCCAAGCTCCCAGCATATCGGTGACAAACCCTCGCCCCCGATTCCCCGCTTCTCTATTTCTCCCAGCCCAAAAACGCCAAATCACCGAACGGAATCCCGCCAAATCACCGAATGAAATCCCGCCAAGTCACCGAATGACAAAAATTTTTACTATATTTGCAATCTAAAACCTATTGAAGACATCAATACTGACATCAAAACCGACTTAGCTATGGCCAAACGAAATCCCAAGCTATCGCGGTTGCCAAAAAAGGAAGAAACTCATCAAATGACATCAGATATGAAATCGAAAATGACATTCTTGCGCTGGATGGCTGTCCTCCTCTTGGGAATGGTTTGCCATACCAGCAAAAGCGCCCGTCCTGTCTGGGCTGAATTTGAGAGGGATGGCATACGCTATGCCATAAGCCAGGTATTCGAAGAACCCATCTGGCTGAAAGTCGTGGCTGATCCTTCCTATGAACAGTTGACCTCTGTTTTCCTCCCCGAGGAAATCATTCTGGAGCGCAGCATGCAAAATCCGGCTTTGCCTGACCGCATGGCCATCGTCGAGAAGATTGACGACTACGCATTCGAAATGTGTCAAAACCTCAAATCCGTCACCCTTCCCTCTTCCGTCAAAAGAATCGGGACCGACGCATTCGCCAACTCCACGCTTGAGACAGTCCTCCTCTCCGAAGGGTTACTCTCCATTGGTGACGGTGCCTTCTATGGCACCCGCCTTAAGGAAATCAAGGTGCCTGAATCCGTAAGGTACATAGACTTTCAAGCCTTCGCCTACTGCCATGATATAGTGAAAGTGGATCTGCCCTCCACTCTTCAGGCATTGGGTGGTTTTGTGTTTCAATATAGTTTTTCGGTGAAAGACATATATTGTCGCGCCGCCATTCCACCGGTTGCTTCCGATTCGGATTTTGGCCTTATCCATTATGAATATGGTCCCAGTTTAGACTGTGAGCCGGGGCCCAGCATCTATGAGTGCGTGCTGCATGTGCCCGCCGAGTCCGTCGAGCTTTATCGCAATGCTCCGGGGTGGGGCCACTTTCTCAACATCGAGCCAATCGAGGAGACAAACGATGTCGAGGACGTGGAAAGGAACGACGATGCCACACCTTTCGTAATCGGAGAGCGGATGGTGACCATACAGTGCCGGGCCGGGGATCAGCTTGACATCTATGATGCCAACGGTATCTTGATCGAGACCTTCCGTCCGGAGACGGCAACCTCCGTCTCGCACAAGGGCGAAGGAATTCGGATCATACGCCTCAACAACGTCTCCTACAAGATTCACCTCTGAGTTCTGAAAGGCGCGAGTAGGCACTTCCACAGGCCTCACAGTCGAGGAGATTGATGGGCTGTAAGTGACATGAGCTCCTTGAGCTCCGGCACGCCGCTGAGCCTCAGGGCCAGGAGGTAGGCCCCGGCGCCCGTCAGGGCGCCGGCAGCGAGGAGGATGGCGCCGGAGAGATGCTCCGATGCCGGCAGGGGCACCCACAGCCGCAAGGCTTTCATCACACACCACGCAGCGGCGCAAGCCGCAAGCGTGCTGACAAAGGCCGGGCGCATGTCGCGCCCGGCCTTTGTCACGCCATACCCTATGACGCGCCCAGTCACCGGGGCGACGATGCAGAGCGTCAGCGCGGTGGCGGCACACTGCCCCCAGACGAGCAGCGTCAGGTCCTTCCACCAAATCGTACAGAGGATCGCCACAGCTATCGCCCCGTCCTTGACCAGCTCTATCCACATCAGCCGCTTGCCATAGCCTAAGGAAAGCAGATAATTGGTGCACAGTGACACCAGCACTACTCCGATGCCGCGTATTGACAGGATGGCGAAGAGTGGGATGGCCGCATCCCACTTCCCCGCGAAAAGGGTATGGAAAATCGGCTCTGCAAGCACAGCCATGCCGCACATCGCCGGCAGGAGGACGAGGGCGGTGAAACGGTTGATGCGCTCCACATAGCGATGGAAAGACTCCGCATCGTCCTGCGCACCCGCCAACAAGGGCACGAAACTGGATGTCAGTATCTGCGATATGGACGCGCTCCCCATCTTGCTCCACTTGTCGCCTTGCGAATACACGCCCAAGGAGGCCATCGAATAGAAGGCGCCGGTGACGAAGGAATATGCCTGCAGGAAGAGGGTGTTGAGCAGCGAGGTCGAGCAGACGCTCGCTCCCAGGCGCGCGATGCCCCGCAGCGATGTCATGCTGAACACCGCCCGGGGGCGCCACCCCTCGACTACCCAGAGCCAGCCGCTCTTGACAGCCGAAAGTATGAGCGTCTGCCATACCAGGGCCCATGCCCCGTATCCGCTCGCCGCGCTCCATATCCCCACGGCTCCGCCCAGTACGAGCCCGACGGTGTTGGAGACTGCCACCTGCCGCACGTCCATGCGCTTCATCAGGCGGTTGGTCTGGATGATGCCCAGCGCATTGATGATCAACGCAAGAAACATCACTCGCCCCAACGGTATCAGGCGACCGTCGCCCTGGAAGATGTCGGCAATCAGGGGGGAGGCAAAATAGAGGAGGGCATACAGAAGGGTGCTGACAAGGAGGTTAAACCAGAAGACGGTGGAGTAGTCTGTCTCCGTAGGACTCTTGCGCTGTAGCAACGCCGCGCCAAGCCCGCTGTCGACGAGCACCATCGCGAAGGCCTGGAAGATGAGCAGCACCCCCACGAGGCCGTAGTCCTCGCGCGTGAGGATATTGGCCAGCACCACACCCACAAGGGCGTAGAGCACCTGCGTGGCCACACTGTTGATGGTGTTCCACTTGACGGTGCGCGCTGTGGTATCCTTCAGTGACACTTGCTCGGATCTGTCGTTCGCCGGGTCCGTGGCCGTGGGTGACGGGTCAATACTCCAGGATGTCCTGCGTCAGGGGGAAGAGCTTCCCGCCGCCCGACTTCTTGATGCGCGGGTCTCCCTTGTAATATATCTTGGTCGAGCCGATGCCGCGCACCTTGAGGTCGACCGTGGTCCAGCACCCGATGGTGCCGCTGCCAAGGATGTTGCAGCTCACCTTCTCCGCCTCCAGGCGGTCGGCCTGGATGGCTCCGGTACCCAGGATCGAGAGGTTGGCCGAGGAGCAGCTCCCGCTCAGGATCACCTGCCCCATTCCGGTCGCCAGTTTCCCCTTGACCTCCGTGGCTCGGATGTTCTCCACGATGAGAGTGCCATTGCCGACCTGCGTGGCCTTGAACTCCGGACACGAATGCGGGCTCTCGACTGTGACCGTGAGGTTGCCGCCGTTCTCCACCGATGTCAGATAGTCCGAATAGACATAGACGGTCGTCTTCTCGGCGATGTTGACCACATCGGTGTTGACTTGAATGCGGAGCTGGCCGCCCGAGACGGTGAAGATGAAGGCATTGGCCAGCTCCGGGCTTGCCGTGAAGGAGGCCATGCCCGTGGAATCCTCCAGACAGCGGTAGACGACGTTCACGTCGTCCGTGATCTTCAGGCGGTTGAACTGTCCTATCTCGATGGTGTGCTTCTCGTCATGCCTCGCGGCCTGTGCCGAGGCTGCCATCCCGAGCAGGCATGCCAGCGCCACGAGCGGCACCATCAGAAAGCCTGCACGCCCCTGGACAGGACGCAGGTGGTGTGTGGAAGTGAAAGTCATATGGCTATGGATTTTGGATTTTTGGATTAGGGACTGAGTTTTAGGGATTAAGTATCAGTTATCAGGCGTGAGGTACCTGGCCTCTATCTCGCGGAATATCTCAAGGATCTCATCCTGGGTCTCGGCCCGGAGCAGGCGGATGCGTGTCTGACGGAAGTCGGGGAGCCCTTTGAAGAGCGGTGTGGCCGCCAGGTGGCGACGTATGTGCAGTATGCCCCGGTACTCGTCAATGCGCTCCACCGACTCGCGCACCTGGCGGCGCAGCAGGTCGAGCTTCTCGGCGTTGGAGAGAGGCGTCCATTCCCCGGTGGCCAGATACTGCGTGACGTCGTGGAATATCCATGGTGCGCCGAAGGAGGCACGCCCTATCATGACGGCGTCCACCCCATACTTCTCGAAGGCCTCCCGGGCCTGCTCGGGAGTGGTGATGTCGCCGTTGCCGATTATGGGTATCTCCATGCGCGGGTCGGCCTTCAGCTCCCCTATGAGGGTCCAGTCGGCCTCGCCGGTGTACATCTGCGAGCGGGTGCGCCCATGCACCGTGAGCGCCTTTATGCCGCAGTCCTGCAGGCGGGGGCCCAGGTCGGTGATGATCTTGTTCTCGCAGTCCCAGCCCAGGCGCGTCTTGACCGTCACGGGTATGTCCACGGCCTTGACGACTGCCTCCGTGATGGCGAGCATCTTCGGTATGTCGCGCAGCATTCCTGCCCCGGCCCCCTTGGAGGCCACCTTCTTGACCGGGCACCCGAAATTGATGTCCAGTATGTCGGGGCCCGCCTCCTCCACCATCTTGGCGGCCTCCACCATGTCGGCCGGCTCGCGTCCGTAGATCTGTATTGCCACAGGACGCTCGGCGTCGTCGATGGCGAGTTTGCGGGTGGTGGAGTTGATGTTGCGCACAAGCGCCTCGGCCGACACGAACTCCGTATAGACCATTGCGGCCCCCTGCTGGCGGCACATCAGCCGAAAGGATGGATCGGTCACATCCTCCATCGGCGCAAGGAGCACCGGACGCTCCCCAAGGTCGAGATCTGCTATTTTCACTGTTATTGGTGTGAGGGTAAGTGGTGGTGATTGGTGATGATGGATGGTGAACGGCTAAAAAAGGACGGCTCCTGTGGGCCCCCCTCAGCGCAGTGTGAGGCACGAAAGCGACGGCGAGGCCACCAGTTCCGCCACCTGCCTCATCTGCTCGGGCGTGACGTCGCGCACCTGTCGTGCCATGCTCTCCACGGTGTGTATCTCACCGAAGTACATCAGGCTCTTGGCCATCGACATGGCCGACGACTCCCGATGGTCGGAGCCGACGATGAGCTGGCCGCAATACTGCTCCTTGATTTGGGCGAAGCGACGCTCCGACAGGGGCGACTGCGCCAGCCGGTCGAGCTCGCGGGCTATGAGCCGGCGGCATTTGGCCACGTTCGAGGCGTCGGCGCCGAAGTAGACCGTCAACAGCCCGGTGTCGCTCATCAGGGCCACGTTGCTGTCAACGGTGTAGACCAGCCCCCGCTGCTCGCGCAGCTCCTGGTTGAGGCGCGAGTTCATGCAGGGGCCCCCGAGGTAGTTGTTGAGCAGAAGGAGCGCGAAGCGGCGTGGGTCGCGCCGCCCGAACACCCTGGCGCCCATGACGGTGTGGGCCTGGTGGCCGTTGCGGTCACGCGTCTCGTCGAAGGGGGCCACGTCGGGGGGCGCCACGCGCAGGTGGGGCGTCTCGGGGAAGTGGAGCCTGCTGAAATGCTTCTCTATCAGGCGCGCCATCCTGTCGGGGTCGCCCGGGTCGGAGGCGTAGACCACCATGTTGGCCGGCGTGTACCAGCGGTCGAGAAACGCCCTGCAGTCGGCCGACCCCAGGCTCCTGACCGACTCCGGCGAGCCCAGGATGTTATGGGCCAGCCCCGACCCTGCATACGCCAACTCCTCATATTCGTCATATACGGCATCCCCGGGGGAGTCGAGATAGGAGTGTATCTCCTCTATGACCACCTCGCGCTCCTTCTCCAGCTCCTCGGGGGGGAAGACGGAGTCGGCCGCCAGGTCGCTCAGCAGCTCCACGGCCCTCTCGGCATAGCCGGCCGGGGCGTTGGTGTAGATAAGTGTCTCCTCCTTCGAGGTGTAGGCGTTGAGCTCGCCGCCGATGCTCTCCATGCGGTTGGAGATATGCCAGGAGCGGCGATGGCGCGTCCCCTTGAAGATGGTGTGCTCCACGAAGTGGGCAAGCCCGTAGCGCGACGGCTCCTCGTCGCGGCTCCCGGAGCCTATGGCCACCCCGATGTAGGAGACGGCGCCCGGTGTGCGGTGGCACACGGCGCGAAGCCCGTTGGGGAGGGTGTATATGTGATATGTGCCGTCGGCGGCGGTTCGTTTCTGGTACATTGACGCTTCCATGAAAGGTCGATACTATGGGAATATCATGCAAAAATAGCTAAATGTTTCGGGATGGAGGGGGTCTGGGGTCTTAAAATTTCTTTAAATGCGGCATTTTTATTATTTTTGCACCCGGCTAAACTAAATAACCATGAAAACCACTCCCATACTGCGGGTTTTCCTGCTCCTGCTTGCCGCCCTCCTGTGCGTGGCGGAGGGCAAGTGCGGCGCCGACCTTGGCAAGCGGCGCGACGTGCGGCTACCGCGCAAAGAACTCGCCATGCTCGACAAGGCCATCGCCCATGCCGAGCAGTACTCCCGCCAGCGGCAGGCACGCCTGGACTCCCTGCGCGACCTGATGCTCTCGTCGACCGACCTGCGCAAGAAATGGAGCCACGCCTACGAACTCAGCGAGGCCTGGCTGACCTTCAACGCCGACTCATCGCTGCATTATTCCCAAGTGGCCTCCCGAATAGCGCGGCGCACCGAAGACCCCTCACTCTCCATGCGCAGCCGGCTCCAGGAGATACGCTCCCTCAGCTCGCTGGGCCTCATCCTCTGGGCCGGGACCTCCTTCCGCTCCATCGACCGCTCCACGCTGGCCCCCAACCTGCGCGACGAGTACTGGCGCACAGGGCGCCACTTCTCCTCGATCGCCCATGCCTTTGCCGGCGACATAGAACCTTACAGCCACACCCTGGACAGCCTCTACCGGATGTGTGACGACAGCCTCCTGGCCTCACTCCCCGTCGGGCAACCTTATGCGCAGTTCCTCGCCGGAGAACGGATGGCCGCCACAGGCAACTACCTGAACGCCCGCGAGCACCTGCTGGCCCTGCTCGGCACCACCCCCGAGGAGAGCAACCTCTACGGAATGATAGCCTACCGTGTGGCGGCCATCTACAGCATGCAGGGCGACGACACGCATTACGCCTACTATCTCACCCTGGCCGCGCTTTCCGACGTGAAAGGGGCCGTAAGGGAGGGATGGGCCCTGCCGGAGCTGGCCTCGCTGCTCTACGAGCTCAACGACCTGGACGACGCCTACCGATACATCAACTTCGCCTTCCGCGAGGCCCAGCAGTCGAGTGCCCGGATGCGCACACTCGAAATGTCGCGCGCCATGCCCCTCATCGACGAGGCATACCGCCGCGACCTGACCTCCTCGCGCGACGACCTGCTGCTCTTCGTGGTGCTCATGAGCCTCCTGCTGGCACTGGCCGTCATCCTGGCCGTGGTGCTGTGGCGACAGATCAAGCGGAGCCGCCTTAACGCCGTCAAGCTGGAGCGCACCTCCAAGCTCCAGCAATCCTACATAGGCAACTTCGTGGGCCTCTGCTCATCATATGCCGAGCGCCTCGACGCCCTCTCCAAACTGGTGACTCGCAAGCTCGCCTCCGGTCAGGCCGACGACCTGCTGAAGATGGTCAAGTCGGGACGTCTTGACGAGGGAGGACACGACGAGGAGTTCTACAAGGTCATAGACGGCGCCATCCTTGACCTCTATCCCGACTTCGTGGAGGAGGTCAACGCCCTCCTCCACCCCGAGGAGCGCGTGGAGCTGCGCGAGAAGGGGGTACTGACCTCCGAGCTGCGCATCTATGCAATGGTGCGTCTCGGCGTCGAGGAGAGCACACGCATCGCCCGCATCCTGCGATATTCGGTCAGCACCGTCTACGCCTACCGCAACCGCATGCGCAACCGCGCCATCGACCGAGAGAACTTCGACCGCCAGATCCAGGAGCTCGACCGCGACACGGGGCTTTAAGGTTTTTTTGCTCATCGCCTCTCCAGAGCCCCTTGCGCCAACTATATGAGGGATATAATTAACTTTTCTTGACTTGGATTCAAGGTTATATACCAGGTTATATCGGTAAAATTTATGTATCTGATAATCAGCGCATAAAAACTTTTATGACTTATATCTACCCTCTTTTATGGCCACAATATTTGCCTATGCCGCTCCAAAGTGCTAATTTTGCATCGTGAGAATGAGGCGAGCACCGCTCGAATGGCCCGGTAGAGACCGAAGCCGACACCTCGATCTCGCATCTCAGACAAGAATAAATAGGCAAGTGACTAAATAGATTCCTTCCCCCATGTAGGGGCCGAATGGTTTCCCGAAGAAATTTTCCCCGCGAGGGGACACGGGTATCAAGACAGAAGATTTAATAGGTTAGTAAAGGTGTTAGATGTTCACCGGTTTTAAGGTGACAGAAAATTAAATCGTTTATGTTAGGTTTGTAGAAAAAATTTGATTCGCAAGCTGAGGTCGGGTTCCTGTGAAGGCCCCCGACCTTTTAATTTTGCCCCCTCCCACGCCAGCTACCGTTTCCTTGCCTCAGAGACGCTGTCCGAGCCAGTAGCCCAGCGCGCACCCGAAGAGCCCGACGAAGATGGTGGCACACGCGAATATGAACCACGCCACCACGTGGCCCGACTCGAAGTAGTGCACCGAGTCAAGCGTGAACTCCGAAAACGTCGAGAATCCTCCGCACCAGCCTGTCATCGTGAGCAGCGTGAAGGTGGTCTTGTGCTCGTAGCTCCAGGAGCTATGCACCATAAGGCCTGCGCAGAGGCCGATGATGAAGCAGGCCGAGGAATTGATGATGAATGTGGCCAGGCCGAGCCATGGCCCGGTGTGGTGTATCACCAGGCTCAGCAGATAGCGGCAGGCGGCTCCCAGGCCGCCGCTCACAAAGACCAAAAGCACTCTATACCATAGATCCATCTTGAAGGGGGTGTTGTAAGGGCGTGTGCAAAAAAAAGAAAGGGCGCGTGGCTCGAAAGCCTGCGCCCGTTCATAAAATAAGCAAAATTGGTTTTATTATTTTATGTAGAAATAATCGGGATTGGGGGCTTACTTGCCCAGGCGGGCCTTCTCGCGCTCTATGTAGGCGTCGATGCCCATGCCGTTGCCAAGCTGCTGCATCTCGGGGAAGTCGCGGCGGATCACCTCGTAGCACTCCAGGGCGTCGGCATACTTCTTCTGCGCGTCATAGACCACGGCTTTCTTCAGCAGGGCGCGGGGCACGATCTGAGGGTTGCCCTCCCCCTTGCGGATGGCGGTGGTGAAGGCCTCCAGCGCGTCGTCATACTTCTTGAGGTTGACATAGCAGTCGCCCAGCAGGATGTCGGAGTTGGCCTGGAGCACCTCGTCCTTGGTCTTGAACTTCTTCAGGTATTCCGCGGCCTTGGCGTAGTCGCCCTGCTCGTAGAGGGCCTCGGCGGCGCTCAGGGCGGCCAGATGGCCGGCGGCTGTCCCTTCGTACTGGTCTGCCACCTGTGCGTACTGCACGGCGGCCAGGGAGTCGTTGGGCGAGGTCACGGTCTCCACCTTGTTGAGGGCCTCGTAGCTCTTCTCGATGTTGGGCTTGCGGATGCCGTAGATATACCAGAGGGTGGCGGCGGCTATCACCACGATGGCGCCAAAGGCCACGTAGAGGGCCGTCTTGTTGATCGCTATCTGTCGGCCCATGGACTGAAGATTGCGGTCCAGAGCGTCGATCGAATTCTCTTCGGTCTGGGGGTTCTGCTTGTCAGATGCCATATTTGTCGTTGTCGGCGTGTTGTTTTATTGGTTGTCGTTTGATGGATGTGATGTGGCCCTCGCCCCGCCGAGGGGGTGGGAAGCGCCACATTCAAGTGCAAAATTAGCTAAAAATTTCGTTTGACACCAATTTTTGGGCGATTTTTTCTTTTTTATACCCCTGTTTTGGGGTCTGAGCGGTGAAAAAGTGCTAAATTCGCGGTGTCAATCACTATTGAGCACCATGCGCGACCATCAGAGCCTTACCCAGGAGCAGAGTCTGTCGCTGCGGCTGACGCCGCAGCAGCTTCGCTATACCCGCCTCCTTGAGATGACCTCGGCCGAGCTTGACGAGGCCGTGGAGCGCGAGCTGGAGGCCAATCCGGCCCTGGAGGCGCGCGAGGCCCCTCGCCCCGCCGAGGGGGAGGGGCGCGCCGGCTCCCTCTCCTTCAGGCGCGGACGCGAGGAGGAGGGGACACCGTTCGTCATCCCGGACGCCGCCCCCTCGCTCTACGACATCCTCGACGAGCAGCTCGACTCCATGACCCTGCCTGAAACCGTGGGCAAGGCCGCGCGATACATAGTGGCGAGCCTCGACACCAACGGCTATCTGCGCCGCGACCTCCCTCTGCTGGTCAACGACATGGCCATCAACCACGGTCTGGACGTCACTGAGGAGGAGGCACGCCAGGCCCTGGAGGCAGTGCAGGGGCTTGAGCCCCACGGGGTCGGGGCGCGCTCCCTTCAGGAGACTCTCCTGCTCCAGCTCATGGCCATGCCCCGCACGCAGACCCGCGACGACGCAGTGCGCATCGTCGAGGAGCAGTTCGAGGCCTTCACCAAGCGCCACTACCCACGCATCGCCTCCCAGTTGGGCTACAGCGCGGAGCGTGTCGAGCAGGCCATCGCCCTGATCACGGGCCTCAATCCAAAGCCGGGCGCGGCCGTGGGGGGAGGAGCCCACGACACGGCCCGGGCCATCGTGCCCGACATCATCCTTGAGCGCGACCAGGACGGCGAGCTGTCAATGGCCCTCAACAACAGTTTTCCGGAGCTGGCCATACAGCAGTCGTTTGCCAGGGCTGCCGCCGACATGGAGGCGCACGCCCGCGAGCGCAAGGCGCGGCCGGGGCGCGACGGGGAAAGGGAATTCGTGATGACCAACTACAACGACGCCCGCGACTTCATCCGCATCCTATCCCAGCGCCAGAAGACGCTGATGCAGGTGATGACGGCCATCATGACCCTGCAGAAGGACTATTTCGCCACGGAGGATGTCTACGCCCTGCGCCCCATGATGCTCAAGGACATCGCCTCGCTCACGAGCCTGGACATGTCGGTCATCTCCCGCGCCACGATGGGGAAGTATGTGGCCACGCCTTGGGGCACTTTCCCGCTGAAATTCTTCTTCAGCGACTCCAAGGGCGTATCGCGTCCCCAGGCCTCGGGCGGAGAGCCCACCGACAGTGGGGGCTCCGGCGTCGCGGATGTCGAGGAGGGGGGCGAGAACATCATCACCAACCGCAAGATCGAAGCCCGCATCACGCAGTTGGTCGAGGCCGAGGACAAGCGTCGCCCGCTGAGCGACGAGAAGATTCATCGCGCGCTGGCCGAGTCGGGGTTTGACATCTCCCGGCGCACGGTGGCCAAGTATCGTGACCGCCTCGGCATCCCGGTGGCCCGGCTCCGCCGGACATTGACCTGACGCAGCCCCCTCTTCCGCCATCATGTCATAATGACATGATGACAAAATGACATGATGACATCATGACATAATGACAAAAACGACTTAACGACAAAAACGACCAACACAATTACCGATATATGAACGACATTGCAACAATCTTTCACCTGCGCCCGAGGCGCCTGGGCCGCGGCCTGCTCCGCGCCTTGGCCGCAGTGTGCCTGATGGCCGTGTGCGTTTCCAACGCCCGCGCTGTCACCGACAAGGAGATGGAGGAAGCGCGCACCATAGCCGCCCAGGCCTACATCCGCTATGCCAACAACGGCTCGGGATACCTCGACGAGCATCGCCCCAAGACCCTCTCCGAGCTCCAGAAACTGCTTAAGACAAAGGAGAAGGAAAACATCAAGCCTTTCCTGGCCGTCCCAGTGCCCAAGGACTACGCTTCATGGGATAAGGCCAAACTTGTGGAATACTGGTCTGTGACGGCCTTCAAGGCCCCGGGGCTCTCGGCGGAGGGCAAGGTCGGCAAGGGGCGTGCGCGCACCCGCCTGCAGGCCATGAACGTCTCCGCTCCAAAGCCTGCGGAGAAGGCCGCTCCTGCCCCCGAGGCAAAGGGGGCACCCGCTCCTGAGGCCAAACCTTCCGCTGACGCCGAGGCTGCCGAGACGCCCGCACCCTCCATTCCTGAGACGGCTCCCGTGGAAGCTCCCGCCAAGGGGGACAGCCTGCGCCGCGCGGCCATGGCGGAGATGGACTCCGTGGCCGAGAAGATAGCGGAGACGGCGGAGAAGGAGGCGATAGCCGACGATGAGCCGGCGCGCAAGAAAGACAACACCTGGCTCTATATCGTCATCCTGTGCGTGCTGGTGGCGCTGGTGGTGGCCCTCATCATCTATGCCACCAAGACCATGCGCCGCAACGGCCGCGACGAGGACGACGAGGAGGACGAGTCGCCCGAGGCGCGCGACCGCAAGCTCCGCCGGCGCGACGAGGTGCTTGCGAAGAATCGCGAGAAACTCGACAAGGCCGAGGAAGACCTGAAGAAGGTGCAGGCCGAGCTGACGGCTGTCAGCGGGGAACGAGACCAGGCGCGTGCCGAGCTGACTGCTCTGCGCGCAGAGCTCGACGCCTCCCGCCAGGAGACGATGCGGTGGCAGACGGAGGCCACAGCCCTGCGCGAGCGTGCGCGCTCTCTGGAGGCGGCACTCGCTGCCCATGCGGCCGCTGTCCAGACGACCCCGGCTTCTAAGCCACCCACTGAGAATCCCGCTCCTGCCCAGCCTGCAGCTCCTGCCCAGCCTGCAGCTCCTGCCCAGGCAGCTGCTCCTGCCCAGCCTGCAGCCGCCCCTCAGCCTGCGGAAGCCGCCCCTCAGCCTGCACAGACGGGCGAGCGCAAGATCTATCTCGGGCGTGTCAACGCACGCGGGCTGTTCGTGCGTGCCGACAGGGCTTTGAAGGGGGACGCCTCGGTATATGTGCTGGAGACGGAGGATGGGTTCTCGGGCTCCTTCAGGGTGGTGCGCAACCGCCAGATCTGGGAGCGGCTCCTCTCCAACCCCGCCCATTGGCTCGAAGGGGGCTGCGTGATAAAGGATGCAGACGACATCGATCCGACGGCCATAGTGACCGAATCTGCGGGCACGGCCGTCTTCGAGGATTCCTGCTGGCGCGTGATCCGCAAGGCCAAGGTGCGCTTCGAATAGAAAAAAAGGAGCGATATTTGGCTAAGTCAAAAAAAGGTATTAACTTTGCCGATACATAAGTCGGCGCCCCAGGCGGGGCGCCGACTGCCAGGCCCTGATGGCGGAATCGGTAGACGCGCTGGTCTCAAACACCAGTGGAGCAAT